>NZ_CAXAPG010000003.1:0-324645 GCF_963970585.1 Pseudomonas sp. RL_105y_Pfl2_101 | reverse complement strand
GCCAAGGTCGAGCACCCGTTTCGGGTGATCAAGCGCCAGTTTGGTTATGAAAAGGTGCGCTTTCGAGGGTTGGCCAAGAACACGGCTCAGATGGTGACGTTGTTCGCCCTGTCAAACCTGTGGATGGCGCGTCGACATTTATTGGCGGGCACAGGAGAGGTGCGCGTGTAATACAGCAAATGGGCGCTGCGAAGCGCCTTGCTGCGCCCGGAAGGGCTGAAAAATGAAGAAAATGGATCAAATTTCGACGCGGGTCGTTTTTTGAAAAGTACTGACGGCTCGATAGCCGGAGAATATCCGGCTATTTCAGACCATCCTTAGGCAGGGTTCTTTGTTTAGAAAGATGGTGGATCAATAAACTCCACGTATCGCGGCATTGCACGCATCCTCCGTAACCGTTTCGATTATTTTCAAATTCTCCGGCGCCGGAGAGGTACCGAATTGCCCGTCTGTTTTGCTCAGAGTGTAGTAGGTGCCCCATGACCCTCGCGACACCGGCTTTATGTGAGGATCGAACGGCAGGATCCAGACATCGATAAACCCGTCACGAATATGCTCAGGCTTTATCTCGTCCGGGAACTCACCGTAAGTTTCGCCGATGGGATCGGTAGAATTGAATGCTCGATAGCCTTGCCAGAACACCCTGACTTCGTCGCCCGCTGCAAAATGACCGCTGTCGAAATTTATACGGACCCGAATCCCTTCCCACGGCTTATCTTCGCAACCGATATAACCAAAAGCATCCGCATCCTCAAAGACCGGCTCAGGCAAATCATCAATGGTGGTGACCTGAACGCGTACGTATGTATTTTCGGATTGCTGTTCATTAACCCCATTACTGGTTGTGTAGTAGACCGGCAATCTCGTGTTATTAGGCTCTGTGTCAATCACATCCCAGGAAACGGCGGTGAACGAAACTTCCGCACCTTCGATGTCCCCAGCCTGCACGGTATAGGTGGCGACCGCTCCGCTGTATTGCCCCCAATAGAGTTCGAGCACCTCTCTGGGATTCGGTGCCTGATAAAGCTTCAGCTTTGGTATGACTGGAGAGGTCCGGTCACCGGGCAATAGCACATTAGGCACGCCCGAACCGCCAACAATGTCTATGAGCGGTAAAAGGGAATTGAGCAGTGCCGGTGCATTGGGATGGTCCTGGCCGGCAACCGTAAAATCAATATTGATGTCAGCGTCTCCCGACACACGCGAACCACCACCTCGAATGAAGTTGTAGTTCACCTTGACGACCGAAGGTCCCGGCCCATTGGCGATCAATACATTCCAGGGCACCGGTATGCTCAACGGCAGAACAGCGTTCTCGGGAAGCAGCGCAACACCATCCCAAACCAGTTCGATCTGGTCATTGGGCAGCAATGGAGGGGGAATATTTTCAACGACCGCGTGCACCCGCGCTCGCGCGTCGGCCCGGTGCACAAGGTTGTCATCGTCGTGCAACGGCACAGTGGGTGGCGGGAGCAGGCTAGGCCACGGTATCAGCGAAACAGTCCCGGTTGCCGGCTTTGAAAAGGTGAGCGTTTCGTTTCCGGCGCGATCCCGCAACTTGTAGAAAGCATGGAACATGCCGTTCTGATTCGGCGCTCGGATATCATTGCCACTTAGATCTACACGAATGTCTTCGGCGATAATTTCTGCATCACTAATCGGTTTCGTTGTAACAGAAGGTTCCGTAGGTGGGTTCGTTGGCGACCAGAACAATTCAAGTACATCACCCTTCTTCGCACCGGTATAAAGAGGTAGCGGAAGACGAAATTCGACCTTGTCATTATTATTCTGAAGATACTCTTCGGTAATAATTTTTCCAGGCAGATTACTTGGAAAAAGCAATTCCTCAAGCTGTTTATCATAACTGGGTGGCTGAGTATCCACCGTAACGAATCTATGTTCAGAAGGCGCCCCCGCCCCCCCAGCAGAAATAGCAACAGCGTACCAGACCTCGAAGCGACCGTCTGGTTGGAGAAGATTCTGCGACACTTTCAAGGGATAAGGAAACATGTCCTCTGTGATAGGGCCCGGAAGTTCAACTTCGTCAACAAGCACAGGCTCCCTAAGGGGACGCATCCAATACAACCGGACAGTATCCACCTCATTTTCTATCGCGTACTCCGGCCACCGCTCAGGCACCTCAACAAGCAACTTTCGATTCTGCGAGCCGGTGGGAAGTAAACCTTCGGGATCACTTTCATCGATGACCGATGGAATTGACAGTTTTTTCAAGTCAATCAATATCGGGCCTCTTTTCCGAGGAACCCCTGATCTTTCACTTGTGCCGTCACCTTCTTTCGATTCGCTCACTTATGACTCCAATCATCAAGATCAACTGCCCTAACGTCATGACATTTAGTTCCTGTCGATTTCACACCAGCAGAATCAATGTCAAATCCATTCCACTCTTTATCCCCCCGACTGGCTACTGTCAGACTTGACAGGTATCGATACCGTTCGTCGCACTAACAGACCACCGAACGGCCACACCCAGCCCTGGAACGGAACTCCATGCGCCGGATTCATCTGGATCTGAAATTGCTCTTTGACTACGCGCTACGAGGGCGTATTCCCTGGGCATTGTCCTGTATCGGTACACGTATAAGAACAAGTTTTTGAGCCAGACGCATGATCGCGAACGACAAAAGCTGTAGGAGCGGGCCTGGGCATCGGCAGGTGAGGTACGGATCATCAAGCAGAGGGCTCGCTACAGTGTGGACCTCCTCGTATCACCCATATCATCCCAGTGATGGGCCGCCTCAAACCAAAAAAACCCTGCACGAAGGCAGGGTTCTTTTTGGGACCACCCGGCGAAAAACGATTCTTACCAGCTATAGCGCAGTCCCACATTCGCACCGAACGGCATTTCGATATTCTTGCCATTGGCATAGTCGAAATCGGCATGCAGCTGCAAACGCTCGCTGAACTGCGCTGCTATACCTGCTCCGAGTTCACCGCGAGAACCCGAAAGATCGTTATTGAGTACATTGTTATTGACTTGTACCTCATTGTTCTTGGCAAACTCATGGGCCATCGCCAGCCGAACATAGGGCTGCAACACGGTACCGTCGTCCAGGGTGAAATTACGCCCGCCGGTCATGCCAACCTTGCCGAGGAACGAGCGAGTACGGTCGCCTTCAGCCTGCATGCCATTGTCCAGGCCATAATCCTGGCTCTGAATCACCACCGTTGAAAACTGGGTATAGGGTTCGATGAAGTAGTTGTTATCCAACTTAATATGCCGTCCGAACTCCACCGAACCGCCCAGGCCGGCGGTGTTGTAGGAACCCTTGGCACGGGTGCTGTCACTCATGGAGACTTTCGCCTCGTTATGAAAACGGTTGAGTTTGAGCACGCCGTCGAAGTAGTAGCCGGTGTCCGCGTCCAGCCAAGTGGTGTAAGCGCCCAGATAGTAGCTTTTCACGGTGCCTGAGCTGCCACGGCTCAAATCCAGGTCAGAGTTGCTGTGGCCCACCATGGCGCCAATCAGCCATTGTCCATCGCCCACGGGCAGTGGCGCATCGGCTCCCAGAGAGAAGCCTTGCTGGGTCTGCTTGTAGCCGGTACCGGAAGCCGCGTCCACGATGTACTTGTTGCCATACATGCGACCCCAGGAGCCCGACTTGCCTCCATTGAAGCGCAACTCGCCCATGCGGCTACGCAGGCTGGTCAGCTCACCCAGCCAGACGGTCGGAGCGGTGTTGAACAGGGCCATTACGGTTCGGGTACCGGGGCTCACCGTCGCGGTTTCAGGGTCCAGGAACCAGTCAGTCCCACCAGAACCATTGCTTGCTGACACCAGCTTGTAGGAGTAAGTCCCGACATCCACTTCATTACCGGCCAAGCCAAAGGTAGCATCGCCGGCCGCCATTTTGACCAGAGTCAGCGCTTGCGGTGACGCCGGGTCGACGCCTGAACCAGGCACGAGCAACGAGTGATTACCGCTGGCAACACCAGTAATATTGAGCACATCGTGATCATTGGTGGCCCAATCGACACCCATCTTGAAGGTTCCGTTGCCTGCCAGCGAGCCTACGCTCAACTGGTAGAACTCGCCGGCACCACCGAACGCAACCGATCCTCCATTCAATGACAAAGCGCCAACGGTATTGTTGTCCGTCATCTCCCATTCAGAACCGCTGTCGATGGTTGCGCCGGAAACATTAACCAAGTTGCCTTTGAAATGCGAACCATTGGCGAGTCCAAGTGTGCCGGTGCTTCCAGACTCAACGATAAAGTCCCCTTCCATTCGACCTTGATCGAAACTCAAGTTAGCGGTGCTGCTTTCGGAGACATCAATATTGCCCTTCAGCACGACACCACCACTGTTGCTGACATCCATATTCGCCGTGGAACCGCCAACCACCTCAAGCAAATTGCCATTACCTGCGATGAGATTCGAACCATTGGTCAGATCGATATTGATCACCGTGGATGCGGCACCGGCAGCCGAGACACGGATGGCCGCACCGTTTTTTCCTTCAACGGTCGTGCCATCGAGCAACACGTTGCCTTCACGCGGAAGGGGTCGATTACCCCGCAGATCAAGTCCATTCAGGCCACCGATAATGGTGCTGCCGGTAAATTTCGCGTCGGCACTGAACAACCTGACGCCGTAGCTATCGGCACCCGTACCTTCGATATGAGAGTTGCTGACATCCAGCGTGCTTAACGCTGAAGCAAAGGCTCCGCCTTCCAGCCCTTTGATAACACTACCGGCCGTTACCGTCGCCGACGACCCCACGCCGAGGCTTTGCAACAAATGCAGGCCAATCCCGTGGTCGTTGGTCACCGTGCTGTTATTGATCGTTGCTTCACTGGCTTCCAGTTGCACGCCAGCGATGAGTCCGGCCCCCGTTGCAGTCACCGTAGCGCCATCAAGTTCCACTCGTGAACCGTTACTTGCCCATATCTGCTGGGTCGTACTACCCGGGCGGACATTAATTGTGGAGCTATTGGAAATAACATCCATGATGTTGGCGCCATTCACATTGAGCGTGGACCCTGTGATGACTGAGTAGCGATCACTCGGGGTGCCAGGGGAAATGTCCCTGACTTCACCATTTTCTACTAAGTCCGCCTGCACCGATGTGCTTACCAACATCGACAAAACAAGGAAGCAAGACACCGGCGCTACACCGGAAAAAAGCAATCGCGCAGAATTCGAAGAATACATAATGTATGAACCTGTAAGAGTGGACGTGCACTTCCTCACGACTCAGCGGCAATCAAAGTGCAAGGCGGTCGCAGGATACTCAAAGAATCACACACGGCATGTAGGAAAAATCCCAAATGCAACCAGGAAAAACCCCATAATCTATATCAACAGGAACTTCTCGATCTCTTGGAGAAATAAAACGGAAAGAAGAAAAAGCCGAGTTTTCCCCTTTCCGCTTCCTCACGTTTTCTCCGAAACTAAGGAATATCAAGGATTTATCGGGCACAGCCCTGCCGCATCCACCGAAGCGGCACGCATCGAAAGCGTGCCTGACAAGGTCGACGTGCCGGCCACCACCTCATAGTCGACCTTCAACGCCCCCCTGCGCCCTAGCAAATTGTCAACAAAACTGGCCCTGGGCCCAACCGACTCTATAAAGCCGTCCTCTACTTGTGATTGGCTCAGTGAAGGAATCGTCTTTGTCCAAGCCGTTCCCACTTCATTGGCCGGGTCAGGTGGAAACGAATCATACCCTTGTACGGTAATGCTCATCGACTGGCCTGCCGACAGCATTGGATTCGGTGGAATATGCAACCGCAAGTTAGCTTCTGGACCGATCCAGGACGAACAGTTGATCCACCATGTGGTGCTATTTACAAACTCAGCATCCGGGAATTCCGGCTCTGAAAGTCTGATAGGCACGGCCTCCTCTACATTCACTTCCGTAACAGGAGAAGGGGCAGGGTTGTTCTCTCCGTTTTTGCCGACCTCATACCACACATCAACAGTAATACCCGGTACCTTCTCGATCTCAGCCCAAGGCACATTGAATACGAGAGGATCGCCGGCAACCGGCACGGGTGCTACTTCAGATACGTAATCGGGTAGATCCCCCCAGTACAGCCTCGCCCAGTCAACACCGACCAGCCCCACGGGTACCGTGATAGCCGCCGTTGCATTCTGCCCTTTGTCGCCTTCCACCAGCTTGTTATCTTCTGGCGCTGTGCCACCGCCTTGGACAAGCACCCTCGGCAGAATGCTAGGGTCGATTAGCTGAGATAAGTCGACGTTGATGTTCAGTGGACCGTCCGCATCAAACGGGAGATTGCCTCGCCGGATTTGATAAGTCACTGCCGTGGGTTTTTCGCCAGTAGTGCTACCATAATCCGGTTCGATCAGTTCAGTGTCGCTTACATCAATGATGATTGGGTCTGTTGGATTATCTCCGACTTTGTGGGGAATACTGGCCGTTTGCATGCCCCACGTCAGGTAAATACGATCATTCTTTCCATGGTTCGTATAAAGCGGCACCAATGCCCGGACGCCAGCTCGAACGTCGGCCAAGTCAATCAATGTCTTGACGTCTTCGGCCAGTGGAACCCTCAGGGGAGGGAACGGCCCAACGGGAAGGGGAAGGAGCAGCAAATGAGTCTCGAGCGGTGCGGAGTCTGGGCCGATATTACCTACAATATCTTTTAGTTTAAATTTGAAAGCGAGCAGACCATCTTCTTTCCCCGTGAAAAATGTAGTCGGAATAAAGACTGTCCGGTCGTTAGGAATCACATCATCAAAGGCTTTGAACGAAACAATGCCTTCTTCTAACAGGACGTAAACCTCAATGGCGTCCTGATCACGTTCGTCTGAGTAAGCAGGTACGACTAGCGGCACGCCTGTACCACTAACACTATCCAGGTATTCCTTTGTCAACCCCTCGTCTTTAGCGAGCTGGTCTCTAAATTCCAACGGGCGGGTGGAAGATTGATTGTCATTTGGCGGGGTCTTATCGATAACGAGTTCCTCTATAAGAGAGTCTGTGCTGCTTCCCGAAGGGATTTGTACACTGTATTTCAACTCGTAAATCCCTTCGTCTGCAAAAGCGGAAGCACTCACGGTGGTCGGATAGGGAAAGTCACCAGGTTGAAATGGCCCAGAAATCGGATGTGTATCCGTAGGGGCTCCCCATTCGGAGGCCCCTTTACGCCTGACAAAAATTCTGAGCGTATCTGTCTCGCCTAGTTCGGCTTGTTCCGGCCATTCTGGGACGTTTAGCTGAAGATCGGTCTCCTGCAGCGCCCTAGGTACATAGCCTTTGTACTCGGGAAACCCTGGAAAATAGTCCGGAATAATTATCGGATCCAAGGTAGCAGCTAGTTGCTCGGCCCTCTCCTGCAAATACCAAGTCGTGTAGGCCTGACGGGCCTGCGCAGAGGTCAATGTAAATTTATTCTGGTCATTCATTTTTCCAACTCCGGTAGATATCAGTTAGATATATCCATGAACAGCTAAATACTTACCACCTACTTTCTTTCCAACGAACCCGACGCTGAACAGCCCGTAGACCTTCAACCCTCATTTCGTGAGATCGTACACTGCTCCTCCGAAACGATTTCTACAATTTTCAAGTTTTCCGGTGCCGAAGAAGGGCCCCAATCTAGCGTTGTTAGATTCCGTGTCAATCACGCCCCAAGATACGCGGCATAATTTCTGCTTCACTAATCGGTTTCGTTGTGACAGATGTTTCCGTAGGTGGGTTTGTTGACGACCAGAACCAATCAGTACATCACGCTCCTTCGCACCGGTATAAAGATGTAGCGGAAGACGAAATTCGACCTTGTCATTTTTATCAATGACCGATGGAATTGACAGTTTCTTTAAGTCAATCAATATTGGGCTTCTTTTCCGAGGAACTCCTGACCTTTCACTTGTGCCGTCACCTTCTTCCGATTCGCTCACTTCCGACTCCAATCATCAGAATCAACTGCCCTATCGTCATGACATTTAGTTCCTGTCGATTTCACACCAGCAGAATCAATGTCGAGTCCATTCCACTCTTTATCCCCCCGGCTGGCTACTGTCAGACTTGACAGGTGTCGATACCGTTCGTCGTACTAACGAACCACCGAGCGGCCACACCTAGTCCTGGAATGGAACTCCATGCAGCGGATTCATCTGGATCTGGAATTGCTCTACTTGGCTACGCGCTACGACGTGTTTCCTGACCGTTGTCCTGCATCAGTACATGGGTAACAACTGAACCGCAAACAACGCGATTCTCCGGCACGCCTCCGCCAGTTTCACCTGATCGACCACCAACCCAATCCGAATATGCCCCGCAGCACTCGGCCCGAACGCCTCGCCGGCCAGCACCGATACGCCATACCCGTCCAACAGCCGCTCGGCAAACGCCTGCGCTCCCAGCCCCGTCTTGCGCACGTCAACCATTACAAACATGCCGCCATCGGGCCGCACCGGCTTGAGGCCCGGGCAGTCATCGAGCATGGTGCAGACCAGGTCTCGACGCTGGCGGTATTCCTCACGCATCCGCGCCACCTCAGGCAAATCCCGCTCCAGCGCAACCTGAGCGGCGCGCTGCACGAAGTCCGGCAAACCAAACAGCATGCACAGCGACAGATTGGAGAGGTGTTCGGCGAGCGGTTCGGGGCCGATGACCCAGCCGATACGCCAACCGGTCATGGCATGGGATTTGGACAGGCTGTTGATGGTCACGGTGCGTTCGGCCATGCCCGGCAGCCCGGCCGGGCTGATGTGTTCGCCTTCGTAGAGCAGGTCGCTGTAGACCTCGTCGTTGATCAGCCACAGGTCATGGTCGATGCACAGGTGTGCCAGCGCTTGCCAGGTCGACAGCGGCAGGCTGGCGCCGGAGGGATTGTTGGGGCTGTTGATCAGCATGGCGCGGGTGCGCGGGGTGATCAGCCGGGCGACGTCGGCCGGCTGGACCCGGAAAGCGTTTTCCGGGCTCACTGGCACCGGCACCACTTTTGCGCCACAGGCGCCAAACACCGCTTCGTAGGAGACGTACATCGGTTCGGCGACGATGACTTCGTCGCCGGGGTTGAGCAGGCATTGCGCCACCGCGTAGACCGCGCATTGTGCACCGGGGAGCACCGTGACGTGCCCGGCGCCTACCGGTTGGCCGCAACGCTCTTGGTGACGGCGAGCAATGCTGGCCCGCAGGGCATGCAGGCCACGAGTATCCGAATAGTGAGTATCACCGGCGCGCAGACTGGCGACGGCGGCCTCGACGATGGCGGGCGGCGTGTCGAAATCCGGGTCGCCCACCGACAGCAACAACACATCCATGCCCTGTTCGCGCATGGCCAGCGCCCGGTCGTGAATCTGCCAGGCGGCGGCGCCGTCGCCGGTGATGCGTTGGGTTAAAGCAGAGAAGCGCATGTATCTCTCCTGATAGCGCGATATCCAGCCTCAACCCTATCTCAAATTCAACCGTGTGGGAGCAAAGCTTGCTCGCGATATTGGCGACTCGATTCCTGGGGGACCGCAGCGCTTGTATCGCGGGCAAGCCTTGCTCCCACAGGGTCTATCGGGCGGCCACCCGCCAAAGCCGTGCAATGTCCCCGGCACGCTCGCTCAACAGCCGCGGGGCATCGGTGCAGGCTTCTTGCAGGGTCATCGGCCCGCTGGCCAGGGCGAAGGCGGCGTCGATGCCGTGTTCATACAGCGCCTGGTAGCCCTCCCCCAGCGTGCCGGCAATGACCACCACCGGTACGCCATGCTGGCGGGCGATGCGGGCCACGCCGAAGGGGGTTTTGCCGCGCAGGGTCTGGGCGTCGAAACGGCCTTCGCCGGTAATCACCAGGTCGGCGCCCTTGACCGCCTCGGCCAGCCCGGTCAACTGGGCGACGACGTCCACGCCGGTACGGAACTGCGCCCCCAGAAACGCCTTGGCCGCGAACCCCAGGCCACCGGCCGCGCCGCTGCCCGGCTCGTCGCGCACATCTTTATTCAAGGCCAGGGCGCACTGTTCGGCGAAATGCCCCAAGGCCCGGTCGAGTGCCCGCACTTGCTGGGCCGTGGCGCCCTTCTGCGGACCGAAGATCACGGAAGCGCCGTGGGGTCCGCACAATGGGTTGTCGACATCGGCGGCGATCTCGAAGCTGATCCGCCCCAGGCGTGGGTCGAGGTCGCTCAGGTCGATGTGCGCCAGGTTCGCCAAGGCCAGGCCGCCGGGAGGAAGGGGTTGGCCCTGGTCATCCAGCAACACCACGCCCAGAGCCTGCATCGCACCGGCACCGGCGTCGTTGGTGGCGCTGCCGCCGATCGCCAGGATCACCCGACCGGCGCCCTCATCGAGGGCAGCGCGAATCAGCTCGCCAGTGCCGTAGGTGCTGCTGGAACAGGCGTCGCGTTGCTCCGGCGGCACCCGTTGCAAGCCACTGGCCTCGGCCATTTCGATGATCGCGGTGCGGCTCTCGGCCAACCAGCCCCAGCGCGCCTCGACAGCGACCCCCAACGGACCACGAACCCGGGTGCAACGCCACTCACCGTGACAGGCCGCCAACACCGACTCCACCGTCCCCTCCCCGCCGTCCGCCATCGGGCATTTGATCAACTGCGCATCCGGCCAGACCTCGGCCAGCCCCTGGACGATGGCATCGGCGACGCCCTGGGCACTGAGGCTGTCCTTGAACGAGTCTGGGGCGATGACTATTTTCATGTGATTCTCCGGTTCCGATGCACAGTATGCTGCCCGTTGACCCCCGCCGTGACGCCGGTCCGCGGCCCAAAAAGCACCGGGCATTATTGTTCAAATTCACAGTTGATTTAGGGGTGTTTGAGAATTCTGTTTGATCCGTGCGGTGGTTCTGGGGTTTGATTGAGCCTTTCCCCATGGATAAAAGGATCTTGTCATGAGCTACCGCACGCTAGGCCACTCCGGGTTGCAAGTCTCGACGTTGACCCTGGGCACCATGATGTTCGGTGAGCAGACCAGCACCGAGGATTCACTGCGGATCATTGACAAGGCCTGGGACCAGGGCATCAACTTCATCGACACCGCAGACGTCTACACCAACGGCCGTTCCGAAGAGATCGTCGGCGAGGCGATCGCCAGTCGCCGCCAGGAATGGGTGTTGGCCACCAAGGTCGGCTTCGGTCCAGCGGACGGCGTACCCAATCGCAGCGGCCTGAGCCGCAAGCACTTATTCAATGGCATCGAGGCCAGCCTGACACGCCTGGGCACCGATTACCTGGACATCTATTACCTGCACCGCGAAGACCACAACACCCCGCTGCACGTTACTGTGTCGGCCATCGGCGATTTGATTCGCCAGGGCAAGATCCGCTACTGGGGCCTGTCGAACTACCGTGGCTGGCGTATCGCCGAGGTGATCCGGATCGCCGACAGCCTGGGCATCGACCGACCGGTGATCAGCCAACCGCTGTACAACATCGTCAATCGCCAGGCGGAAACCGAACAGATCACTGCCGCACAGAACTACGGCCTCGGCGTGGTGCCGTTCAGCCCCCTGGCCCGCGGGGTACTCAGCGGCAAGTACGCACCAGACGTGGCCCCGGATGCCAACAGCCGTGCCGGACGCCAGGACAAACGCATCCTGGAAACCGAATGGCGGATCGAGTCCCTGCGCATTGCCCAGCAGATCCTGCAATACACCCAAGGCCGCGGCGTAGGTATCGTCGAGTTCGCCATCGCCTGGGTGCTGAACAACAGCGCCGTGACCTCGGCCATCGTCGGGCCGCGCACCGAGGAGCAGTGGGATTCGTACACCAAGGCCCAGTCGGTGAAGATCAGCGCAGAAGATGAAGCGTTCATCGATTCGCTGGTGACGCCGGGGCATGCTTCAACGCCCGGGTTCAATGATGTGGGCCATTTCGTGCCGGGACGGGTGCCTGTGGGAACCGGGCTTGTGTGAGCAAGGCTTGCCCGCGATGAACGATAACCCGGTTCACTGTTAAACTGTGGCGAGGCGATCGCGAGCAAGCCTTGCTCCCACAGACTTTGCTCCCACCGTCAACTCCCACACCACAGGTAGGGTGTTGATTGATCGCCCTCAAGAGAATCACCGTGTCCAAAGGCATCGTTTTATCGGTTTCAGCCTCTGCGCTGTTCGCCGTCATGTACTACTACACCTCGTTGCTCTCACCGCTGACCGGCGTGGAAATCTTCGGCTGGCGCATGCTGCTGACAATGCCCTGCATGACCGCATTCCTGCTGGTGACGCGGGAATGGAAACTGGTCACGGCGCTGATCCAGCGCCTGATCGCCACGCCACGGCTGTTGATCGCGGCAATAGCCTCATCGACACTGTTGGGCGCGCAACTGTGGCTGTTCATGTGGGCACCGCTCAATGGCTACAGCCTGGACGTGTCGCTGGGGTACTTCCTGTTGCCGCTGTCGATGGTGTTGACCGGACGCATCGTCTATGGCGAACGCCTTTCCTACCTGCAGAAAGTCGCCGTGTTCTTCGCCACCCTTGGCGTGTTCAACGAGTTGTATCAGGTCGGTGGTTTTTCCTGGGCAACCTTGCTGGTGGTGATCGGCTACCCGATCTATTTCATCCTGCGCAAACGCATCAAGACCGACAACCTCGGAGGACTCTGGCTAGACATGACCCTGATGCTGCCCGTGGCGCTGTGGTTCGTGCAAAGCGGTGAACAGGGCCTCGACGTTCTCGATCAATACCCGTGGCTGTCGCTGTTGATCCCGTTGCTCGGGGTCATCAGCGCCAGTGCACTGGTGTCCTACATCGTTGCCAGTCGGTTGCTGCCGTTCAGCCTGTTCGGGTTGTTGAGTTATGTCGAGCCAGTGTTGCTGCTGGGCGTTGCGCTGCTGTTGGGCGAAAGCATCAAGGCCGGAGAATGGCTAACCTACATCCCCATCTGGATGGCGGTGGCGGTGCTGGTGTTCGAAGGGTTCAAGCACTTGGTGCGACAGCGGCGCCCGACTTAAGGTCACCGCCAGCCCCTGTGGGAGCGAACCTGCTCGCGGTGACGGCGGCACATTCAACATGGATGCAAGCGGAACCACCGCTATCGCGAGCAAGCCCGCACCACATTTTGGACTGTGTCGGATCACAATAAAAAGCCCGCCCGGTATCACTGCCGGGCGGGCTTTTTCATGGTTCAGGCCTTACTCGGTCGCCAGCACACCACGACGCACCTGGTCGCGCTCGATGGATTCGAACAGCGCCTTGAAGTTGCCTTCGCCGAAACCATCGTCGCCCTTGCGCTGGATGAATTCGAAGAACACCGGCCCCATCAGGGTTTCCGAGAAGATCTGCAACAGCAGGCGCTTGTCACCCTGCTCGGAAGCACCGTCCAGCAGAATGCCCCGCGATTGCAGTTCATCCACCGGTTCGCCGTGGTTCGGCAGGCGGCCTTCGAGCATTTCGTAGTAGGTGTCCGGCGGCGCGGTCATGAAGCGCATGCCGATGCTTTTCAAGTGGTCCCAGGTCTTGATCAGGTCATCGGTGAGGAAGGCCACGTGCTGGATGCCTTCGCCGTTGAACTGCATCAGGAACTCTTCGATCTGCCCGGCGCCCTTGGACGACTCTTCGTTCAACGGGATGCGGATCATGCCATCCGGGGCAGTCATGGCCTTGGAGGTCAGGCCGGTGTACTCGCCCTTGATGTCGAAGTAACGGATCTCGCGGAAGTTGAACAGTTTCTCGTAGAAACCGGCCCAGTAGGCCATGCGCCCGCGATACACGTTGTGGGTCAGGTGGTCGATGATTTTCAGGCCCGCGCCCACCGGGTTGCGGTCAACGCCCTCGATGAACACGAAGTCGATGTCATAGATCGAGCTGCCTTCGCCAAAACGGTCGATCAGGTACAGCGGCGCACCGCCGATGCCCTTGATGGCCGGCAGGTTCAGCTCCATCGGACCCGTCTCGATGTGGATCGGCTGGGCGCCGAGTTCCAGGGCGCGCTTGTAGGCCAGTTGCGAATCCTTGACCCGGAACGCCATGCCGCACACCGACGGGCCGTGCTCGGCGGCAAAGTACGAGGCCACGCTGTGGGGTTCATTGTTGAGGATCAGGTTGATCGCGCCCTGGCGATACAGGTGCACGTTCTTGGAGCGGTGGCTGGCCACTTTGGTGAAGCCCATGATCTCGAAGATCGGCTCCAGGGTGTTGGGGGTCGGGGATGCGAATTCAATGAACTCGAAGCCCATCAGGCCCATGGGGTTTTCGTATAGATCTGCCATGTTGGCGCCTCATCAGTCGGGTCAATTAACAAAAAACGTTAGTTGCTGGCGATGCTAAGGACGCGGGGCGGCGCGCAGGAAATGCCACGAACGCTGCGGGCGAGGAAATCGCCATAGATCAGTTGAAACCCAAGTATCTTCATTGTCGACCCAAGGCTCTTGCGGGCGAGGCTTCTGCTGCCAGAAGACGTTTATTCTTATATGCGTAAATCGATTCTACACAGCGTAACCTGATTTGTCCGCCTTCTGTATCAAATCGCCTTTTCCTTCGACCGCGCAAGGGGTTTGTTGCACAGGAAAATCCCCACCAGGATCACGCCCCCGCCGACACACATCAAGGCCGTGAGCCGTTCGTCCAACAGCAACGCTCCCAGCAGCACCGCCGTCAGCGGATTGAGCGCGATGAACACGCCGGAACGGGTCGCGCCGATCCGGCGAATGCCGTCGTACCAGGCAATATAGGCCAGGGCCGAGCCCAACACGCCGAGGTACAACAGGCTCAGCCATTGCTCCACGTCCAGGCCGCGCAGGGTTTCGAAGCGAATCTGGCCGGCAGCCGCGCAGCCCAGCCACAACATCAGCGTGCCCAACAGAATCGACCAGGTCACAGTCTGCAAGGGGCCGAGGCTGTCATTCAGGCTCCTGGAAAACAACGAATAGATGCCCCAGCCCAACACGCAGCCAAAAATCAGCAGGTCACCGACCCAGCCTTGCGCTGCGCCTTGCAGCAAGGACGGATCACGACTGACGATCACCAGCCCCGCCCCACCGATGCAGAGCACGATGCCGGCCACTTTCAAGCGGCTCAGCCGCTCCTTGAACAACCACCAGGACGCCAGCCCGATCACCGCCGGGTTCAAGGCCACGATCAGCGAGGCCCGCGACGCATTGATGTACTGCAAGCCATAGAAGAAGCACAGGTTGTAGAAAAAAATGCCGAAGAACCCCAGCGCGGCCAATTGCAGCGCCTGCTTCACACTGGGCCTGGCCAGCGGGATCCCGGCCAGGGCGAGAAACGACAGCAGCGCGATACTCGCCAACAGGAAACGCAAGCTGGCGGCAAACATCGGCGCTAAGGCATCGGCAAGGATCCGACCGGCCACGAAGGTTCCACCCCAGATCATGGTGACCATGGCGAGCTTCAGGTAGACCGGCAGGTCTGACGGGGTTGGGAAGGTTTGTTCGAGGATTTTCATGGTTATAACCTGTGGGAGCAAAGCGTGCTCGCGATGAACGATGACCCAGTTTGCCTGCTGAATCGCGTCGCCTTTATCGCCAGCAAGCTTTGCTCCCACAGGGCGCGACCTCGCTAAAAGGGGGTTGTGCTGCTTTCTGATTCAGGTCAGATGCCTCATTATCTTGTTCATGTTCGATCATCGTAAAATGAGCAATCCCTCATGACCCTCACCCAACTCGAAATCTTTTCCCTGGTCGCCGAGTTGCGGGGTTTCACCGCAGCGGCCACACGATTGGGCATCGGCCAGTCAGCGGTATCTCACGCCATCAAATCCCTGGAACAGGAATTGGGCGTTGAACTGCTCAGGCGTCATCAATCCCAGGTAGAACTCAGTGACATAGGTCAGCAATTGCTGCAGCGGGCCCGGGCCATGCTCGGGCTGGCCAACACCTTGCGCCAGGAAGCCGCCGATGCCCGAGGCATGCACCGAGGCACCTTGCGCATCGGCTCGTTCGGTCCCACGTCATCGATCAAGCTGCTGCCCGGTTTCCTGCGGCGCTATCGAGACTTGCACCCGGGGATCGAGGTGCACATCGACGAAGGACCCGACAGGCAGGTCATCCAATGGCTGGACGAACGGCGGATCGACGTCGGCTTCGTGGTGCTGCCCGAGGAGCGTTTCGATACGTTCATGCTGATGGAAGATCAGATGGTCGCCCTGCTGCCCACTAACCATCGCCTCGCCGCCCAGACCAGCCTGAGCCTCAAGGACCTGTGCAACGACCCCTTCGTGCACACCGAGGCCGGATCGTCGGAGCTGGTTTCGCGCTTGTTCAATGCCGCGGGGTTGACACCGAACGTGCGTTTTCGTTGTTCGCAACTGCTCAGCACCCTGGATGTCGTCAGGCGTGGCGAAGCGGTGAGCGTGGTGTCCGAAGGCTCGTTGCCGGCCGGTGAAAGCCCGGGCTTCGTCGCGCGCCCCTTGTCGCCGCCGGTGCCGCGCCAGATTGGCCTGGCCGTCCTGGACCGCCGCCAGGCCTCGCCCGCCACCCTGGCGTTCATCGAGCTGGCCCGGCAGTCATGAGCCCAGCATCAAACCTGGGGGAGCATGGCATTGAACCTGTGGGCTTGCTCGCGAAAGCGGTGTATCAATCGACATCAACGGTGACAGACACGACGCTTTCGCGAGCAAGCCCGCTCCCACAGTCACACCGCGGCCAGCAAGCACGCGGCAAGCCATCTATCATGATCGGCATCCGACGATTGCCCCTCATCCCTTTTCTTCTCAGGTTGTGCCGATGCCCTTAACCGCCACACGCTCGCACACCCGGACCCGTCGCTATCTCGTCACCCTGCTTTGCGGCCTGGTACCGATGCTGTCAGGGCTGGCCATTTTGTACCTGCAGGCCGAACGGACGCTGGCGCAACACACTCGGCAGACCGCCGAGGAACTGGTCAGGCAGATCGAGCTGATGCTCGACAGCACCGCCTTGGCGGCCCATGAACTATTACCCCTGGCCGGCCAACCCTGCGAAGCGGTGAAACTGGCATTGCGCGAACAAGTGACGCGCCGCCCCTTTGTCCGTTCGACCAACCTTATCTGGGACAACAACTTGTATTGCAGCTCGCTGTTCGGTGCCTTCGAGGAGCGCGTCAACCCCAGCGACTACTATCAAGGCACGTTGTGGCTCATGAACGGCAACCCGGTCACGCCAGACACCGCGCTGCTGATTTACCGGCTCAACGAGGGCCGTCAAGGCACCTTGGCCACGCTTGACGGGTACCACCTGACGAACGTCTTGCGCTTGATCGGCCGCCAGACCCCGCTACGGCTGCAAGTCGGGCCTAACTGGCTGGCGGCGGACGGCAAGGTCCGGTCAGCGCCCTTGCCCGGGCTGACGGTCGCCCAGCATGAGCTCGGATCATCACGCTACGCCTTCAATGTAGAAGCCGGCTTCGATGAGGGTGAAACCTGGCGCTACATGGCCAGGGAATATCCGCCGCTGTTCAGCTTGCTGATTTTCTTCGGCGTCGTGGCTGGGAGCCTCGGGCACTGGCTGCAAAAACGCGCCTCCTCGCCCAGTCGTGAACTGCAACGGGCCCTGGAAGCCGGCGAGTTCGTGCCCTACCTGCAACCGGTCGTGCACAGCGACAGCAAACGCTGGGCCGGCGTCGAAGTGCTGATGCGCTGGAACCACCCCAAGGAAGGCCTGGTACGCCCGGACCTGTTCATTCCATTCGCCGAACACAGCTGCCTGATCGTACCGATGACCCGGGCGCTGATGCAGCAAACCATGAACCTGCTGGCACCGCTTGCGCCTCAACTCCAAGCGCCGTTTCATGTCGGCATCAACATCACCGCCCGCCACTGCCAGGACCTGGCGCTGGTGGACGATTGTCGCGAGTTTCTCAGCGCCTTCGCGCCGGGTACGATTGCCCTGGTGCTGGAGTTGACCGAGCGCGAGCTGATCGAACCTACGCCCGTTACCCGACAACTGTTCGACCAACTGCGGGAACTGGGCGTCAAGATCGCCCTCGACGATTTCGGCACGGGTCATTCCAGCCTGGCGTACTTGCGCCAGTTCAACGTGGACTTCCTGAAGATCGACCAGAGTTTTGTCGCAATGATCGGTGCCGATACCCTGTCACGGCACCTGCTCGACAGCATCATCGAACTGTCGGGCAAGCTGGGCCTGGACATGGTGGCCGAGGGCGTCGAAACCGTCGAGCAAAGCGACTACCTGAGCGCCCATGGGGTGAACTTTCTGCAGGGCTATCTATTTGGTCGACCGCTTAGCGGGCAGGCGTTCATTGAGACGCTGGCCCGGCATTAATGGCAGTTAACCGCCGCCGTTCTATTGACGACGATGCCCAACTGATTAAAACGCTTGCTGTTGTTACATAACGAAAAAGTTACGATTTACACCTTCCGGATTAACTACTACAATTTTTCTACCTGTGTCAGATAGCAGGAGAATCATTAACACCAAGGCGCTTGGCTTATAGCTTTGTTTGCGGTTGGTATCAGCCAAATATTTTGATTGGAGTAACGATTTTGTCCAGACTCGCTGAATTTCGTGCAGCCGAAAAGGCCCTTCAAGAACAGCTCAAGCAGTTGGAGTCGCTGAAGAACGATGCCGGGCTCAAGAAGGAAATCGAATTTGAGGAAAAGCTCCAGGGACTGATGAAAACCTACGGCAAGAGCCTGCGCGACATCGTCGCGATCCTCGACCCGAACTCGTCCAAGGCGAGCCTGCAATCGACCAAACCCGTCAAGACCCGCCGTGCGCGAGTGGTAAAGGTTTACCAAAACCCGCACACGGGCGAGTTGATCGAGACCAAGGGCGGCAATCACCGCGGCCTGAAAGCCTGGAAAGAACAGTACGGTGCAGCCACCGTTAATTCCTGGTTGCGTGGTTGACAGCCCCCATGATGCAAAAAAGCCCTGAATACACTCAGGGCTTTTTTATGGGCTAAACTTTTGGATTAAATCACGAACGTATTACGCTGACGGCGTTATAGTTTCAAACTGTTTCGCAGCGACTGTATTTCATCCTGGCTTTCAACAAACACCCGCGCCTGCCCTGCATAGGACAGCACATAAGCCTTGCCCTCGTTTAGTGCCGCGACGAGCGCCTGAGACAATACATGTCGTCCGTTTTGCGTGATCGTGCAAGTGGTTTCCAATGCAGTTACGCCGCCCAACATGGAAGCATGGATCTTATTGCACACACTTTGGTAACCGCCCTGGAAGAAATCCTTCTGGATCGATTTGCGCATTTCCAGCAACACGCCTTGCAAGTTGACCTGGTGATCGGGTTCGACGGTAGTCGTGGTCAATTCCATGACCATCACGGCATTGCCTGCCGAATCGCTCTTGGTTGCACGTTGTCGCAAGGGACCCGGCGCCGCGGCGTCGGCGGGCAGCGGCTCGACAACCCAGCCTTGGGGCCAGGCGATCTGCGGTTCGTCCGCCTGGACGCCGCCGACACTCGCAATGCAGGCAACCAGCAGGACAAACAGCGAAAGGAACGGTCGAATCATTGCGTTGGCACTCAAGGGCGAATCGTAAAGTCTGAAGCCCGGGGCAGAACCAGGCAATAGCCACACGCGGTTTGGCGACACCGCGCCCCTTGCGTATCATGGGCGCACCTGCAAGGACGCCGTCTGACGCAAGCCCAGGAACCGCCGCAATCAAGCTTGCGACGCCGTTTGCCCCACTTATTTCCGGAGGGCCCATGAGCCTGCACGAACTCAATACTTTCCCAGGCATCACCGCCCAACCCGACGCCGCCACGGCCAAGTTCGTCTTCAACCACACCATGCTGCGGGTCAAGGACATCACCCAGTCCCTGGATTTCTACACCCGCGTGCTGGGTTTCTCGCTGGTGGAGAAACGCGACTTCCCGGAAGCCGAATTCAGCCTGTATTTCCTCGCCCTGGTGGACAAGAACCAGATCCCGGCGGACGCGGCGGCGCGTACCGAATGGATGAAGTCGATCCCCGGCATCCTGGAGTTGACCCACAACCACGGCACCGAAAGCGACCCGGCCTTCGCCTACCATAACGGCAACACCGACCCACGCGGCTTCGGCCACATCTGCATCTCGGTACCGGACGTCGTCGCAGCCTGCGAGCGCTTCGAAGCACTGGGCTGTGATTTCCAGAAACGCCTGAGCGACGGTCGCATGAAGAGCCTGGCCTTCATCAAGGACCCGGATGGCTACTGGGTTGAAATCATCCAGCCTGCGCCGCTGTAAACCTCACCACCGCTCCCACATTTGATTGTCAGTGATGTGGATTTTTCGCCCCGCACAAATCCCCTGTGGGAGCGAGCCTGCTCGCGATGACGGCGACACATTCAGCATTGATGCAGGCTGATCCACCGCGATCGCGAGCAGGCTCGCTCCCACATTGGTGAGTGGTGAGTGGTGAGTGCGTGAAATAGCCACAAAAAACCCCATGAGCCAGGCCCATGGGGTTTTGTTTTTTCTGCTATCGGCTATTCAGGCCGGCGCAGAGGTGCGGATCAGGTGGTCGAAGGCGCTCAGCGAAGCCTTGGCACCCTCGCCTACCGCAATCACGATCTGCTTGTACGGCACGGTGGTCACGTCACCGGCGGCGAACACGCCAGGGATCGAGGTTTCACCCCGGGCGTCGACGATAATTTCACCCCGCGGCGACAGCTCGACAGTGCCTTTGAGCCAATCGGTGTTGGGCAGCAGGCCGATTTGCACGAAGATCCCCTCCAACGCCACATCCCGTACTTCACCGCTCGGACGGTCCTTGTAGCGCAAGCCGTTGACCTTCTGGCCGTCTCCGGTCACTTCGGTGGTCTGTGCGTTGGTCACCACCGTCACGTTCGGCAGGCTGTGCAGTTTGCGCTGCAATACCGCATCGGCACGCAATTGCACATCGAACTCCAGCAACGTGACGTGGGCGACGATACCGGCCAGGTCGATGGCCGCCTCGACGCCGGAGTTACCACCGCCAATCACCGCCACGCGCTTGCCTTTGAACAGCGGACCGTCGCAGTGCGGGCAGTACGCCACGCCCTTGTTGCGATACTGCTGCTCGCCCGGCACGTTCATTTCACGCCAGCGGGCACCGGTCGCCAGGATCACGGTCTTGGCCTTGAGGCGCGCACCGCTGGCGAACTTGATTTCATGCAGCTCGCCGTCCTTGCCTGGCACCAAAGCGTCGGCACGTTGCAGGTTCATGATGTCCACGTCGTACTGCTTGACGTGCTCCTCCAGGGCAACGGCCAGTTTCGGCCCTTCAGTTTCCTGGACCGAGATGAAGTTCTCGATGGCCATGGTGTCGAGCACCTGGCCGCCGAAACGTTCAGCCGCTACACCGGTGCGAATGCCTTTACGAGCTGCGTAGATCGCCGCCGAAGCGCCGGCCGGGCCACCGCCGACCACCAGCACATCAAAAGCATCCTTGGCGCTGATTTTCTCGGCCTGGCGTTCGATACCGCCGGTGTCGATCTTGGCGAGAATCTCTTCCAGGCCCATGCGGCCCTGGCCGAAGTTCACACCGTTGAGGTACACACTTGGCACGGCCATGATCTGGCGTTCATCGACTTCGGCCTGGAACAACGCGCCGTCGATGGCGACATGGCGGATGTTAGGGTTCAGCACTGCCATCAGGTTCAGCGCCTGGACCACGTCCGGGCAGTTCTGGCACGACAGCGAGAAATAGGTCTCGAAGTTGAACTCGCCCTTGAGGGAGCGGACCTGTTCAATGACCTCGACACTGGCCTTCGAAGGGTGACCGCCAACTTGCAGCAAGGCCAACACCAGCGAAGTGAATTCGTGGCCCATGGGAATGCCGGCAAAACGCAGACTGATATCGGCTCCCGGGCGATTCAACGAAAACGACGGCTTGCGCGCATCGCTGCCGTTGTCGAGCAAGGTAATCTGGTGGGAAAGACTGGCAACGTCTTGGAGTAACGCAAGCATTTCCTGGGATTTCGCACCGTCGTCGAGGGAGGCAACGATCTCGATCGGCTGGGTGACCCGTTCCAGGTATGACTTCAACTGAGCTTTAAGATTGGCGTCCAACATACGGGCGATTTCCATTTTTTAAATTTCAGAAAAAACAACGCCCGAGCGAATCTCGCCCGGGCGTTTTTTGGGGCGAAGCGGCTTACTTGATTAAGAGCGAATCGCCCTCGAATGACTCACAGACTTAGATTTTGCCGACCAGGTCCAGGGACGGAGCCAGGGTGGCCTCGCCTTCTTTCCACTTGGCTGGGCAAACTTCGCCCGGGTGAGCGGCAACGTATTGAGCAGCCTTGATTTTGCGCAGCAGCTCGGAAGCGTCACGGCCAACGCCTCCATCGTTGACTTCAACGATCTTGATCTGGCCTTCTGGGTTGATCACAAAAGTACCGCGGTCGGCCAGGCCGACCTCTTCGATCAGCACGTCGAAGTTGCGCGAGATGACGTGGGTCGGGTCGCCGATCATGGTGTACTGGATTTTGCCGATGGCTGGCGAAGTGTTGTGCCAGGCAGCGTGGGCGAAGTGAGTGTCGGTGGAGACGCTGTAGATCTCGACGCCCAGTTTCTGGAACTCGGCGTAGTTGTCGGCCAGGTCTTCCAGCTCGGTTGGGCAAACGAAGGTGAAGTCAGCCGGGTAGAAGAACACGACAGACCACTTGCCTTTCAGGTTGGCGTCCGATACTTCGACGAATTCGCCGTTTTTGAAGGCGGTAGCGTTGAACGGTTTAACTTGGCTGTTGATGATAGGCATCGATGTTTCTCCATCAGGGTTGGAAAGTTGATGGAGGGAATCTTATCCACTCATTCCCGGGCTGGCTCATTGGCAAACCTGATGTGAATGATTGGTTTTGGCTATCAGGAATCTATATGGATAGAGAAAATCTGTAGGAGCTGGTGAAGCCTGCGATTTTTTGATCTTTCGTTTGAGACCCAAGTGTCTTGGGAAAGATCGCAGCCTCGTTGCACTCGACAGCTCCTACGGACAGCTTTTGCGGGTAGCGTCAGGCTACGGGGGTACGCATCGTCACGAATTCTTCGGCGGCCGTCGGGTGCACGCCGATGGTTTCGTCGAAGTCGCGCTTGGTGGCGCCGGCCTTGAGGGCGATGGCCAGCCCTTGGACGATTTCACCGGCATCCGGCCCGACCATGTGGCACCCCAACACCTTGTCGGTCTTGGCATCCACCACCAGTTTCATCAGGGTGCGTTCCTGGCACTCGGTCAAGCTCAGCTTCATCGGCCGGAAGCGACTTTCGAAAATCTCCACCGCATGCCCCTCCTCCCTGGCCTGCTCTTCGGTCAGGCCCACCGTGCCGATGTTCGGCAAGCTGAACACGGCGGTGGGAATCATCCGGTAATCCACCAATCGATACTGCTCGGGCTTGAACAGACGTCGCGCCACCGCCATGCCTTCGGCCAGGGCAACGGGGGTGAGCTGGACGCGACCGATCACGTCGCCAATGGCCAGGATTGACGGTTCGGTGGTCTCGTATTTTTCGTTGACCTGGACAAAGCCCTTCTCATCCAGCGTGACACCGGTGGTTTCCAGGCCCAGGTTGTCGAGCATCGGCCGCCGACCGGTGGCGTAGAACACGCAATCGGTGAGCAACGTTTTGCCATCCTTGAGCTCGACCCTGAGGCTGCCATCGTCCAGTTTTTCGATTGACTTGATGTCAGCGTTAAATTGCAGGTCCAGGCCACGGCGGGTCAGTTCTTCTGCCAGGTGCTTGCGTACCGCACCGTCAAAGCCACGCAGGAACAGTTCACCGCGATAGAGCAAAGACGTCTGCGCGCCCATGCCGTGAAAGATTCCGGCGAACTCCACCGCAATGTAGCCACCGCCCACCACAATGACGCGCTTGGGCAGGTCTTTGAGAAAGAACGCCTCGTTGGAGCTGATGGCGTGCTCGCGCCCCGGAATGTCCGGGATCACCGGCCAACCGCCCGTGGCGATCAGGATGTGCCTGGCGGTGTAGCGCTGGCCATTGATCTCAACCTCGTTGGGCCCGGTCAGCCTGGCATGACCTTCGTGCAGCACGACACCGCTGTTGACCAGCAGGTTGCGGTAGATGCCGTTGAGGCGATTGATCTCCCGGTCCTTGTTGGCGATCAACGTGGCCCAGTCGAAACTCGCCTCGCCCGCCGTCCAGCCATAGGCCGACGCCTGCTCGAGGTCCTCGGCGTAATGCGCGCCATAGACCAGCAGCTTTTTCGGCACGCAACCCACGTTCACGCAGGTACCGCCCAGGTAACGGCTTTCCGCCACGGCCACCTTGGCCCCGAAACCGGCGGCAAACCGCGCAGCCCGCACACCACCGGAACCGGCGCCAACCACATACAAGTCAAAATCGTAGGCCATTTTCTATCTCCTTCGGCAGGTCATCAGCATACCTGCTGTTTTCACCTGAGGCAGCGTTGTGATGGTTATGGGGGTGGAAAACGCAAAAGCCAGCCGGGCTGGATCATGTCGAGCGTTCAAGCCCGCTCCCACAGGGTTTTGCATGTGTGATTGAGGCGTTGCGAGCCATTTTTCCCCACGCCAAAAAAAACGCCCCGAACCAGTCGGGGCGTTTTTTTCAAGGCATGGCGCAGGCTATCAGTAAGCCTTGCCCGTCTTGTAGAAGTTCTCGAAGCAGAAGTTGGTCGCGTCGATGTAGCCTTCGGCGCCACCGCAGTCGAAACGCTTGCCTTTGAACTTGTAGGCCATGACGCAGCCGTTCTGGGCCTGTTTCATCAGGGCGTCGGTGATCTGGATTTCGCCGCCCTTGCCTGGCTCGGTCTGTTCGATCAGGTCGAAGATGTCCGGGGTCAGGATGTAGCGACCGATGATCGCCAGGTTCGACGGTGCGTCTTCAGGTTTTGGCTTTTCAACCATGCTGTGAACGCGGTAGATGTCGTCGCGGATCATTTCGCCGGCAATCACGCCGTACTTGTTGGTTTCCTGCGGATCGACTTCCTGGATCGCCACGATGGAGCAGCGGAACTGCTTGTACAGCTTGACCATCTGGGTCAGTACGCCGTCGCCTTCGAGGTTGACGCACAGGTCGTCCGCCAGGACCACGGCGAAGGGTTCGTCACCGATCAGTGGGCGACCGGTGAGGATCGCATGGCCCAGGCCTTTCATTTCGGTCTGGCGGGTGTAGGAGAACGAGCACTCATCCAGCAGCTTGCGGATGCCGACCAGGTATTTTTCCTTGTCAGTGCCCTTGATCTGGTTTTCCAGCTCGTAGCTGATGTCGAAATGGTCTTCCAACGCACGCTTGCCACGGCCCGTCACGATGGAGATTTCAGTCAGGCCTGCATCAAGGGCCTCTTCAACGCCGTACTGGATCAGTGGCTTGTTCACCACCGGCAGCATTTCCTTGGGCATGGCTTTAGTCGCTGGCAGGAAGCGAGTACCGTAACCGGCTGCTGGGAACAAGCATTTCTTGATCATATAAGTCCTTGAAAAGGCGGTGTGTACGAGTTTCGGCGCAGTCTAATCAGGCGACAGGCACCTTACAATGCCCGCACTGGCCAACCGGTGCCATCATAGAGAAATAAAAAACGGCGGATAGTTCAATCGCCTTTCGTTTCGATGGCAGCAGCGGCCCACTGTACGCCAGTGGGCGCTGTTTGCGAGCATTTGACGTATCATGGCGCCCTTGATCCCGCCAATTGAGGCAGCTAGATGTCGGCAACAAGAAACGCAAACGGTTATTCGGTCAGCCAGGGCAAGGACGGCCAGTGGTGGATTATCAACTACCACGGCGAGCAGGTCGCCGGTCCTTTGCCCAGCAAGGCCATGGCGGTGGAAGTGGCCGCAGTATTCCAGGATGAGCGCGCTGCCCCGGCGGCGAAAGAACGCGACACCGCCCCCGCACGCAGCCCACGCCGCAAGAAATAACCAGGCGAGCCTCTAGTAAATGCCACACGAGCATTGAACGAGGCTTGTTTAGCTGTACTTTAGCTGTACCGCAATGGCCATTCGCTATAACCTCGCCGTTGCCCTTCCCTTCTCGATGACGATCCCATGAAGACACTTCTGGCACTGTTTACAGTCCTGGCCTTGGCGGGCTGTGCCTCGGCCGAAAAAACCTACCTGAACAACGGTGAACAAGGCCTGACCATTGACTGCTCGGGCGAGGCCAACGCCTGGGCGACATGCTACGAAAAGGCTGACGCGTCCTGTGCCGGCACCGGCTACCGCATCGTCGGTACCGACGGCACACCCCAGGTCAAGGAAAGCGAGAAGACCCTGGGCGTCGACGTCGGTAACTTCACCAGCCGCAGCGTCGTGGTGGTCTGCAAGTAATCAAATGTGGATCTCGGCAAACTTGATGCCCAGCCCGCGCAAGGTTTCGATCAGTTCATCGAGACGGCTGAAGGACTCGACTTCGTCCTGCTCATCCACCAGGAAAAAACTGCGCCCGGCGCTTTTCTTGAAGAACACGATCCATTCGCCCGGGCTCGCCGGGTTCTGAATCACATGGGTGGCACAGATAAGACCTTCTGCATGGCGCTCACGCACCTGCTCGCGTTTCATCGACTGACTCCATAAATGACAATGCCGCCAACGTCGATCGTGGCGGCATTTTTTGTCGAGGGCAGTAGTTTATCCGATGCCCGGTCCGCTCGTCAGGCGCGTAATGTGATCAGCCGGAAATGCAGGCGTTGGCCGCATCTTGCACATCGCCCGGACGCACCGGCACGTTGGACATGCTTTCGTGCAGCTTGATGCTGCTGCCGCTGGAGCGCTCGTCAATGTCGAACACCGCCGCCGGCAGGGTCGACAGTTTGCCCGGGACGATCAGCCGCACGCCGTTCTTGTGCGGCTCCATTTGCAGCGAGCCACGGCTGCTGGCCAGCTTGTCGGCAACGCACTTGGCGTATTCTTGAGGCTTCTTTCCGGAGATGACGCTCATGGTGGGCGGCGTCTGGTTGATGTCCGATACCGATGCACATCCACTCATGACCAATGCCAACACCCACACGCTGCGCTTCATATGATTCCTCCAATAAAGACCGTCCGACAGTGCAGACGCCGTTTTTTTCCGGTGCTGCACCGCTTTATTTTTTCCGCAACCCGCAATAAATGAACAAAGCCTGGAGCGCGGGCCGGATATTAACACTCGGGGCTGATAAACTGCGCATCATTGCCCCTTGCTATCGTTTTGATTTTGTAGAAAAAGCCCTTCTGGAGGCGCCCATGAAATTCATCCATCAGCGCGAGCACCTGAACGAAGACGACATCGTCGTCATCGAATGCTCCCAAATGTGCAATATCCGTTTGATGAACGACGCCAACTTCCGTAGCTTCAAGAACGGCGGTCGGCACACGTATCACGGCGGCGCGTTCGACACTTTCCCGGCCCGGATCACTGCCCCTAGCACCGGTTTCTGGAACATCACCATCGACACCGTCAACCGCCGTGCAATCAGCGTCACGCGCAAGCCGACCCTGACCCACAAGATCAAAATCATCCGGCGTTCCAGCTCGAAACTGAGCTGAGCCTCGCCCACTTTCAAGACAGGCAAAACCGTGGCCCAGACGACCAAATACGTCATCAAGTACAAACTCAACGGCGAACGCCGCTTCGAATTCGCGCAACTGCAAACCGGTTCCGAGAAAGAAGTCAGGGCAGCCCTGCAAAAGCTGCATGGCGAAACCAACGATGTGATCAGCGACCTCCAGGTCAGCAAGGCGCTGTAGCTCCCGCTCGATTCTGTAGGAACGGTGTAGCAGCTGTGTAGGAGCTGTCGAGTGCAACGAGGCTGCGATCTCTCCCCAGACAATTGAGTCAAGAGCGAAAGATCAAGATCAAGATCAAGATCAAGATCAAAGGATCGCAGGCTTCGCCAGCTCCTACAGAGCCCAGCGCGAGCTTGCCCCCTCGCCACAGAATGCCGCACCGCAAGAATCGGGGTGCCCTGCAACGCAGCACTGCGCAGACTGAACAGTCCTTCCAACAAGGATTGCCATCGTGCCCCCTACGCCTTCCCTGCTCCCACACCTCGCCAACCTGGACTGGCCCGCCCTGGAACACAGCCTCGATCAGCACGGCTGTGCAGTCATTCGCAACCTGCTGTCAACAACACAATGCCGGCTACTGAGTGGTTTGTACGCCAACCCCAGTCTTTTTCGTTCGCGGGTGATCATGGCCCGCCATGGATTCGGGCGCGGCGAGTATCAGTATTTTCGCTATCCATTACCGGACCTCATCCAACAGCTGCGTCAGTCGTTGTACCCAATGCTGGTGCCGCTGGCGAACCGCTGGAATGAATGCATGGGCCTGGAGGTACGCTACCCCCACGCACACGCCGATTTCATCCATCGCTGTCACGCCGCCGGGCAATCGCGGCCTACGCCGTTGTTGCTGCAATACGGTCCGCAGGACTACAACTGTCTGCATCAGGATCTGTACGGCGAGCAGGTGTTCCCACTGCAGGTGGCAATCCTGCTGTCGGAACCGGGCCGGGACTTTACCGGCGGCGAGTTTGTCCTCACCGAACAGCGCCCGCGCATGCAATCGCGGCCCCAGGTCATCGATCTGAAACTGGGCGATGCCGTGGTGTTTGCCGTGCACCAGCGGCCCGTCAAAGGCGTTCGCGGTTATTATCGGGTGACCATGCGCCATGGCGTCAGCTGCGTGCACAGCGGCAGGCGGCACACCTTGGGAATCATTTTTCATGATGCGCAGTAATGACACACCGCTCACCTTGGACCTGTTCGCCGACCAGGCGCCCACCACGCCTGGCCAGGTCGAGCAGATCGGCCAGCAAGCATTCGTGCTGCGCGGGTTCGCCTTGCCCTGGCTCGAGCGCTTGCTGCCGGCGTTGGAAGGCGTCTTGCAGGCTGCGCCGTTCCGGCAGATGGTCACGCCCGGTGGCTTTACCATGTCGGTGGCCTTGAGCAGTTGCGGTGCACTGGGCTGGACCACCGACCGCAGCGGCTATCGCTACACCGCCCACGACCCGCAGACCGGCCACCCCTGGCCCGACATGCCGACGGTGTTTCGCGAACTGGCCCAGGCCGCCGCCCGGCAGGCGCGGTTCGAGCATTTCGAACCCGACGCCTGCCTGATCAACCGCTACGTGCCCGGCGCGCGGATGTCGCTGCACCAGGACAAGAACGAGCGCTCCTTCGCCGCTCCCATCGTCTCGATGTCCTTGGGCCTGCCGGCGGTGTTCCAGTTCGGCGGTTTTGAGCGCAGCGACAAAAGCCTGCGCATCCCGTTGTTCCATGGCGACATTGTGGTCTGGGGCGGCGTGGACCGGTTGCGTTACCACGGCGTGTTGCCGCTCAAGGACGGCCAGCACCCGCGCCTGGGGACCCAGCGGATCAACCTGACGTTTCGCACGGCTGGGTGAAGGTGCAGAATTCAACCGCAAGACCCGGAGTGTCGTCACTTGGATGGCTCGCTACTCTAGTGTCCTGTAACACAAATACTGTTCGTTTTTGCGAAACAGGGCACTAGACAAAACGGGCCAATGGACATCACGACCATGAACAGCACTTCGAACAACCTCGCCCCTGAACTGGATCCTCGCTGGGCTGCCGTGCTCGCCCGGGATCCACGCGCCGACGGTACCTTCGTCTATGGCGTGAAAACCACCGGCATCTACTGCCACCCCAGCAGCCTGTCGCGCCTGCCCAACCCGCGCAACGTCGAGTTCTTCGACACGCCGGAGCAGGCCCAAGCCGCCGGTTACCGACCCAGCAAGCGCGTGGCCCGGGACCAGACCCAGATCGCCGCCCAACAAGCGGCACGGGTCGCGGCTGCCTGCCGGCAGATCGAGGCAGCCGAGGCACTGCCGGGCCTGAATGAGCTGGCAGAAAGCGCAGGGTTGAGCCCCTTCCATTTTCATCGGATCTTCAAGGCAGTCACCGGCCTGACCCCCAAGGGTTATGCCGCCGCCCACCGCTCACGCAAGGTGCGCGAACGTCTGGCCGATGGCGGCACGATCACCGAGGCGCTGTACGATGCCGGTTTCAACTCCAACAGCCGCTTTTATGAGGCTGCCGACAAGGTGTTGGGCATGAAACCCGCCGACTATCGCGCCGCCGGGCAGAACACTGACATCCGTTTCGCCGTCGGCCAATGCTCCCTCGGTGCGATTCTGGTGGCGCAAAGCGAGCGTGGCGTGTGCGCGATCCTGCTGGGGGACGACCCGGACGCGCTGGTGCGGGACCTGCAAGACAAGTTCCGCCGGGCCAACCTGATCGGTGCCGACCGCGAGTTCGAGCAATTGATCGCCCAGGTGGTTGGCTTCATCGAAGCGCCGGCCCTGGGCCTGGACCTGCCCTTGGACCTGCGCGGCACCGCCTTCCAGGAGCGGGTCTGGCAAGCCTTGCGGGACATTCCCGCAGGCAGCACCGCCAGCTACGCCGAGATCGCCCAGCGCATCGGCATGCCCAAGGCCGTGCGGGCCGTGGCCCAGGCCTGCGGCGCCAACAGCCTGGCGGTGGCGATCCCTTGCCACCGGGTGGTACGCAGCGACGGCAACCTGTCGGGCTATCGCTGGGGCGTGGAGCGCAAGCGTCAGTTGCTGGCGCTGGAGCGCTCATCCGGGGATTGAATGCCAATGTAGACCGCCACCGAATCGGGGCTGCTGTAGAGCTCGAAATCGGTGGTGAAGCGACGCACGGTTTGCGGGTTGTCGGCGAAATACGCCCAGATCAGGCCCCAGGCCTGGATCACGCAGTCGGGCATCGGCCCCTTGGCCGCAAACATCAGGTAATCCCCGCCCTCGATGGCCACGGCAGGGTAGCCTGCGCTGGTCGCATCCACCTGCACCCCGGCCGTCACATCGAAGTGGCCGGTGGCGTCAGACTCATAATTGGAATACACCCCATAGACGAACGACTCCGACTGCCGGGCCGCAATCGTATCGAACAGCCCTTCGGTGAAGAACCGCTGCCACATCGGGCCGATCCGGGCGGTGTCGGGCTGCTGCTCGTCGGCGTTGCGGGTGCGTACCTGCAAACCGGCCACGGTGAAGGGTTCGACGGTCTTGAGTTTCACGTCCATGGGGCGGGTTCCTTGATGTATGAAGCCCGCATGGTACCCCTCCCGTCGTCGGGATCAAGTTGCAGCGCTCGATTGAAAAACTCGACTGGCCCACGCCTCCCCACACCTGCTAAAAACGCTGTTTCCTTCTGCCGTCGGAGACCCCGCACATGAGCCAGTGGCCAGACACTCGCATTCTTGACCTGCTCGGTATCGAGCTGCCCATCCTCCAGGGGCCGATGGCCGGGGTGACCGGGCCAGCCATGGTGATCGCGACGTGCAATGCCGGCGGGCTGGGTTCGATGCCGGCGGCGATGCTCGATGTCGAGCAACTGCGCCAGGCGCTGACGACCATCGGCGAACAGACCGACAAGCCATTCAATGTGAATTTTTTCTGTCACCAGCCGCCGGCCTTCGACGAACAACGGGTCGCGGCCTGGAAGCAACGGCTCAAGCCGTACTACCAGGAACTGGGCGTCGACTTCGACGCGCCGACCCCGGTGTCCAACCGCACGCCGTTCGACGATGCCGCCTGCCGGGTACTGGAAGAGATGCGTCCCAAAGTGGTCAGTTTCCATTTCGGCCTGCCGGAAAAAACCTTGCTGGACCGGGTGAAGGCCACTGGCGCGAAAATCCTCTGCTCGGCCACCACCGTCGAGGAGGCCATCTGGCTGGAACAGCATGGTTGCGACGCGATCATTGCCATGGGCTATGAAGCCGGTGGTCATCGCGGGATGTTCCTCAGCGACGACCTCGACACCCAAGTCGGGCTGTTTGCCTTGCTGCCGCAGGTGGTGGATGCGGTGAAGGTGCCGGTGATCGCTGCCGGCGGCATTGGCGATGGGCGGGGGATCGTCGCGGCGTTCGCCCTGGGGGCCTCGGCGGTGCAACTGGGCAGCGCCTACCTGTTCACGCCCGAGGCGAAGATCAGCGCCTCCCATCACCGCGCCTTACGCACGGCCAAGGAAAGTCAGACCGCCGTCACCAACCTGTTCACCGGTCGTCCGGCCCGGGGCATCGTCAACCGGGTGATGCGCGAAGTGGGCCCAATGAACCCACTGGCCCCGGCTTTTCCCTTGGCGGGTGGCGCATTGATGCCGTTGCGCGCCAAAGGCGAAGCAGACTTCAGCAACCTCTGGGCCGGCCAGGCCTTCCCCCTGGGCCGCGAGCTGTCGACAGCCGAGCTGACGCAGTGGCTGGCCGAAGAGGCATTGGCCCGACTCCACAGGGCAGATGTCTGATCGAACGCCATCGCGAGCAGGCTCGCTCCCACAGGGTTCTGTGGTGTACATGAGCCCTGCTGCCACCTCAGGTCCCATGTGGGGCTTGCTCGCGATGGCGCCAGCCCTTGCACCCTCACTCCCCAGGCAAAATGCCGCGTTCCGTTTGTCGGCCATTCGCTATATATTCCGGTATATAGCGAACCAGACCCTACGGAGCCTCATCCATGCCCCTCACCCGCTTCGCACCGTTGTTGCTGACCACGCTCTTTACCGTTGGCGCTGTCCAGGCCGCTGAGGTACAGGTGGCGGTCGCTTCCAATTTCACCGCGCCGATCCAGGCCATCGCCGCCGACTTCGAAAAAGACACCGGGCACAAGCTCGTGGCGGCTTACGGCGCCACCGGGCAGTTTTACGCCCAGATCAAGAACGGCGCGCCATTCGAAGTCTTCCTCGCCGCCGACGACACCACCCCGGCCAAACTCGAAAGCGAAGGCGACACCGTCAAGGGCTCGCGCTTCACCTACGCGGTCGGCACCCTGGCGCTGTGGTCGGCCAAGGACGGTTATGTCGACAGCACAGGGCAGGTCCTCAAGCACAACGACTTCCAGCACCTGTCCATCGCCAACCCGAAAGCCGCGCCCTACGGCCTGGCCGCAACCCAGGTATTGGACAAGCTCGGCTTGACCGCACGGGTGAAAAGCAAGCTCGTCGAAGGCCAGAACATCACCCAGGCCTATCAATTCGTCTCCACCGGTAACGCCGAACTTGGTTTCGTCGCCTTGTCCCAGGTGTACAAGGACGGCAAAGTGACGGGCGGCTCGGCGTGGATCGTACCGGCCGAACTGCACGACCCGATCAAACAGGACGCGGTGATCCTCAACAAGGGCCGGGACAACCCCGCTGCCGTGGCCCTGGTGGATTACCTCAAGGGCCCGAAAGCCGCCGCCATCATTCAAACCTACGGTTACCAACGCTAAATGCCACTGACCAGCGCCGACTATGCCGCCATCTGGCTGACCCTGAAACTGGCGTCATTGACCACAGTGATCCTGCTGCTCATCGGCACGCCCATCGCGTTGTGGCTATCGCGCACCCGCTCCTGGCTGCGCGGGCCGGTGGGTGCGGTGGTGGCGTTGCCGTTGGTGCTGCCGCCCACGGTGATCGGCTTTTACCTGTTGCTGGCATTGGGACCGAACGGCTGGATCGGCCAGCTCACCCAAACCCTCGGGTTGGGCACCCTCACCTTCAGCTTTACCGGGCTGGTGATCGGCTCGGTGATCTATTCCATGCCGTTTGTGGTGCAGCCGTTGCAGAACGCCTTTGCCGCCATCGGCAATCGTCCCCTGGAAGTCGCCGCCACCCTGCGGGCCGGGCCCTGGGATACGTTTTTCAGCGTCATCCTGCCCCTGGCTCGCCCCGGTTTCATCACCGCGGCGATTCTCGGTTTTGCCCACACCGTCGGCGAGTTCGGTGTGGTGCTGATGATCGGCGGCAACATTGCGGAGAAAACCCGGGTGGTGTCGGTGCAGATCTACGACCACGTCGAAGCCCTGGAATACGCCCAGGCCCACTGGCTGGCGGCGGCGATGCTGGTGTTTTCATTCCTGGTGCTGCTGGCGCTGTACTCCAGCCGCCAAACCCGTGCCGGTTGGAGCTGATTGATGATTCACGCGCGTTTTCAGCTCGACCACGGGGCTTTTTCCCTGGACCTGGATGTGCAACTGCCGGGCCGGGGCGTGACCGCCCTGTATGGGCCTTCCGGTTCCGGCAAAACCACCTGCCTGCGCTGCATTGCCGGGTTGGAGCGGCCGGCTCGCGGTTTTATCGAGGTCAACGGCCAAGTCTGGCAAGACAGTGAGCACGCAGTGTTCGTGCCGCCCCATAAACGGTCGGTCGGGTATGTGTTCCAGGAGGCAAGCCTGTTCGCCCATCTGTCGGTGCGGGCCAACCTGGCGTTCGGCCTCAAACGCATCGCGCCGACACAGCGGCGGGTGGACATGGAACAGGCGACCGAACTGCTGGGCATCGGGCACTTACTCGATCGACAGCCGCACAACCTGTCTGGCGGCGAACGCCAGCGGGTGGGCATCGCCCGCGCCTTGCTCACCAGCCCGCAACTGCTGCTGATGGATGAGCCGCTGGCGGCCCTCGATACCCGACGCAAAAACGAAATCCTGCCATACCTGCAGCGACTCCACGATGAGCTGGACATCCCGGTGCTGTATGTCAGCCATTCCCAGGACGAAGTGGCGCGCCTGGCCGATCACATCGTGCTGCTCGACGGCGGCCGCGCACTGGCCAGTGGGCCGATCGGCGAGACCCTGGCCCGGCTCGACCTGCCATTGGCCCTGGGGGATGACGCGGGGGTGGTGATCGAGGGCAAGGTCAGCGGTTATGACCCGGCTTATCAATTGTTGACCCTGAATCTGCCCGACAGCCAACTGAACGTACGCGTGACCCATACGTCCCTGGCCCTCGGCCAACCGCTGCGTTTCAAGGTCCAGGCCCGGGACGTCAGCCTCAGCCTGGCGAACGATGCCCAGACCAGCATCCTCAATCGCCTGCCGGTCACCGTGGTCAGCGAACAGGCCGCCGACAACGCCGCCCACGTGCTGATCCGCCTGGAAGCCGCCGGCACCCCGCTGCTGGCGCGTATCACCCGTTATTCGCGCGATCAGCTGAAACTGCATCCGGGGCAGGTGTTGTGGGCGCAGATCAAGGCGGTGGCGGTGTTGGCGTAGGGTCCGAAACCTGCGGATCCCACTGTGGGAGCAAGGCTTGCTTCCACAGGTTTGCTCCCACAGGTTTCGGGGCAGCATCAAAATCTTGGCACGACCACAATAGGCTGCGGTCAATGAGTTCACAGGCCACTGGATTCGTTGCCAAGGACTCGTTTCATGCCCGATACCCAACCGCCGGATGCACTGCCGGCCGACCTGCATTATGTCGATGACACGGCCCCGGGCATCACCCGCAAAAAGCAGCGGGGCACATTCTGTTATTTCGACCCGCAGGGCCAGCGCATCACCGACGCGGCCGAGATCCAGCGCATCAATGCCCTGGCGGTGCCGCCGGCCTACACCGATGTCTGGATCTGCACCGACCCGCGCGGCCATCTCCAGGCCACCGGGCGCGATGCTCGCGGGCGCAAGCAGTACCGCTACCATGCACGCTGGCGCGAGGTTCGTGATGCGGACAAGTATTCGCGAACACTGGCATTCGGACGCGCGCTGCCGCGCTTGCGCAAACGCCTGGAGCAGATCCTCGCTACGCCCGGGTTCAGCCGCGACAAAGTCATGGCCACCGTCATCACCCTGCTGGACGTGACCCTGATCCGCGTCGGCAACAGCCAATACGCTCGGGACAATCGCTCATACGGCCTGACGACCCTGCGCAACAAACATGTCGAGATCAACGGCAGCGCCATCGCCTTCCAGTTCCGTGGCAAGAGCGGCATCGAGCACCAGATCACCGTGAAGGACCGCCGCCTGGCGCGGATCATCAAGCGCTGCCAGGAGATCCCCGGGCAGAACCTGTTCCAGTACCTGGACGAACACGGCGAGCGCCACTCCATCAGCTCTTCGGACATCAACGCCTACCTCAAGACCCTCACTGGCGCTGACTTCACCGCCAAGGACTACCGCACCTGGGCCGGCAGCGCAGCCGCTCTGGCCGGGTTGCGGACGCTGCGCTGGGAAACCGAGAGCGAGGCCAAAAGGCATGTCGCCGAAATGGTCAGGCAAGTCGCCCGACAGCTGGGCAACACACCGAGCGTCTGTCGCAAGTGCTACATTCATCCTGCGGTGGTGGAGGGTTTCCTGCTCGGTGCCCTGACCCAGTTGCCCAAACCCCGGGCACGTAAAGGCCTCAGCGAAGAAGAAGCCGGGCTGACGCTATTTTTGCAGCGCATGACACAAGCCGCCCAGAAATGCGAGCAGCAGCAACCGGCTTGACGCGCTCACCGCCAGCCCGCCACGGATGAGGAACATCCGGAGATCGGGGGATTGCGACGCAAGATTCGTTAAAGACCGTTGAGGCGCAGACCTGCTGCGCCCTGGCGCTTCCCGCCCTTTCCCTCGCCACAAATACGGAATTCCATATATTCGATTGTCCGCATACACTCCGACACAGCCCAACCTTGCGCTTATCGGAGCCGATCGATGAAAGTCCTCTTCATGTGCACAGCCAACAGTTGCCGCAGCATTCTCAGCGAAGCGATGTTCAACCACCTGGCCCCCGCCGGGTTTGAGGCCGTCAGCGCCGGCAGTTTCCCCAAGGGCCACGTGCTGCCGCGCAGCCTGAGCACCCTGCAAGAAGCCGGTATTAGCATCCAAGGCTTGCGCAGCAAGGGTCACGACGCACTCGAGGGCAGCCCGCCGGACATCGTCATCACCGTGTGCGACAGCGCCGCTCGCGATGCTTGCCCGGTGTACTTCGGTCCGGCCATCAAAGCCCACTGGGGCCTGGTCGATCCATCGACCATTAAAAGCAGCGACGATCAAATCGGCCAGGCCTTCCATGCCACCCTGGATCGTATCGAAACACGCTGCCGGGCCTTTTTCGCCCTGCCCTTCGACCAACTCGACGCCCGAGCCCTGAAAGCCGAGCTCGACCGCATCGCCACCCTCTGACCGATCAATCCGCGCGATAGGCCTGCTTCACCGTCTCGATCCAGCTCGCCTCCAGGCGCGACTGTTCGGTGTCCAGGCCCAGTGCCTGCATCTGCGCCAGGTGCGCGTCGGCCTCTCGCGCCAGAGAGCCTTGGCCGCTGGAGTTGGCGTCCAACTGATGCATCTGCCCCAGCCCCAGGTGGTAGAAGCGCAGCAGCTTCATGGCGGTGGGGTCCTGAGCCTGCACGCCGGCGGTCACCTGATGCATCACGTTGGTGATTTTCATCAGGCTGCGCTTAAGCTGCCAGCCGTACACGGCGGCGGCCATCCACGGCTGCGACCAGAAATACTGGCGCATTAGCACAGCCATCGCCAACACCGCGACAATCACCCCGCCGAGATTGAAACGAAAGTTATCGCCTCCGGGCGTCCCCAGCACCATCACAGCCAGGCTGGACAGCAGCATCGCCAGTGCCAGGAACACCACCGCGATGATCAGGGTGCTGCGGCGGGTCTGCTTGCGGTAGGTGTCGCCATCCCACGGTTTGATCTCGAACATCGCGGTGCAATTTCCTTGTACGGCATCAAAAGAGTCACGCATTATCGCCTCCCCGGTCGATTTAGCTATGCTGGGGCTCATTTTGTATGGCAACCGACTCGCCGGGGCCGGATCAAAGTCCATGGCGATAGCGCAAGGATCGTGCGATCTTTCAGCGTGGACGTTTTTTTCAAGATGCCGTCGTTGTGTGCATGGCATCGTTTTCAAGGAAAGCTGAATGACTCAAAGACATGTAATCAACGCCTCGGTAAGCCCCAAGGGCAGTCTGGAAACCTTGTCCCAGCGCGAAGTCCAGCAACTGAGCGAAGCCGGTTCCGGCAGTATCTATACCCTCTTCCGCCAGTGCGCCCTGGCCATCCTCAACACCGGCGCCCATGTTGATAACGCCAAGACCATCCTGGAAGCCTACAAGGACTTCGAGATCCGTATTCACCAGCAGGACCGGGGCGTGCGCCTGGAGCTGCTGAACGCGCCGGCCGATGCGTTCGTCGACGGCGAAATGATCGCCAGCACTCGGGAGATGCTGTTCAGCGCCCTGCGCGACATCGTCTACACCGAAAACGAGCTGGACAGCCAGCGCATCGACCTCAGCTCGTCCCAGGGCATCAGCGACTACGTGTTCCACCTGCTGCGCAACGCTCGCACCTTGCGTCCTGGCGTGGAGCCGAAAATCGTCGTGTGCTGGGGCGGTCACTCGATCAACACCGAAGAATACAAATACACCAAGAGAGTCGGCCACGAACTGGGCCTGCGCAGCCTGGACATCTGCACCGGTTGCGGCCCAGGCGTGATGAAAGGCCCGATGAAAGGCGCCACCATTGCCCATGCCAAACAGCGTATCCATGGCGGTCGCTACCTGGGCCTGACGGAACCGGGCATCATCGCCGCCGAGGCGCCGAACCCGATCGTCAATGAGCTGGTGATCCTGCCAGACATCGAGAAGCGCCTGGAGGCCTTCGTGCGTGTCGGCCACGGCATCATCATCTTCCCGGGTGGCGCAGGCACGGCCGAAGAGTTCCTGTACCTGCTGGGCATCCTGATGCACCCGGCCAACCAGGACCTGCCGTTCCCGGTAGTCCTCACCGGGCCGAAAAACGCCGCGCCGTACCTCGATCAGTTGCATGCGTTTGTCGGTGCAACCCTGGGTGAGGCGGCGCAGAAGCACTATCAGATCATCATCGACGACCCGGCCGAAGTGGCGCGGCAAATGACCCAGGGGCTCAAGGAGGTCAAGCAGTTCCGCCGCGAACGCAACGACGCCTTCCACTTCAACTGGCTGCTGAAGATCGACGAGGGCTTCCAGCGCCCGTTCGACCCGACCCACGCCAACATGGCCAGCCTGGGCCTGAGCCGCGACCTGCCCTCCCACGAACTGGCCGCCAACCTGCGCCGGGCGTTCTCGGGGATCGTGGCCGGTAACGTCAAGGACATGGGCATCCGCCTGATCGAGGAGCATGGTCCGTACGAAATCCACGGCGACACCGCCATCATGGAACCGCTCGACCGCCTGCTCCAGGCCTTCGTCGCCCAACACCGCATGAAACTGCCGGGCGGCGCCGCGTACGTGCCGTGCTATCGCGTGGTGACCTGACCTATCTGAGGACCACAGATCCAATGTGTACAAGCGAGCTTGCTCGCGATGACAGCGGCACATTCAGCACAGATGCAAGCTGACCCACCGCTATCGCGAGCAAGCTCGCTCCCACAGGGGGCGACGGTGGTTACAGGGCTGGGGTCAGCCGCATCAGGCCGGTTTCATCCACTTCAATGCCTAGCCCCAGGTAATCCTTGATCTGCGGATGAAGGGTGACCACTGGGTGCGTATGCGTCGCTGTCACCACCAGCACATCCGCCCCCACCGCCTCGCCAGCGCGGATACCCGCCTCGGCGTCCTCAAAGACCAGGCACTCTTGCGGTGCCACTTGCAGGCGTTCGGCGGCCAGGCGATAGCAGGCGGGGTTGGGCTTGCCATCGCTGACGTCTTCGGCAGTGACCATGACCAAAGGGCGCGCAATTCCGGCGGCTTCCATACGACGCAAGGCCAATGCCATCGGTGCCGACGTGACAACCGCCCACCGCTCTGGCGGCAGGCTGTTCAGAAAGGCCTGCGCACCGGCCACCTGCACCACCCCTTCGACATCTTCGATTTCCTCGCGGGTAATCTGCTCGGCTTCAGCCTGGGCATCCACCCCTGGCAGGCGCTGGCGGGCGATGGTGTCGATGGCCCGCACGCCATGGATCGTCGGCAAGAACGTCGCCACGTCCACGCCATGGCGCATGGCCCAACGCGTCCAAATCCGCTCGGCGGCGGCGATGGAATTGAGCAGTGTGCCGTCCATGTCGAACAGGAAGGCGCGGTAGGCAATGTGGGTGGGCAGGCTGGCAGGCATCGGATCCTCGGTGACGGCATGGCGGGTGACGCCCACTGTACCATCGCCAGCCCCCAATACCCTGTGGGAGCGGGTCTGTGGATGAGCCTGTGAGAGCAAAGCTTGCTCCCACAAGCGCGCACCCAAGAAATGGTGTTGTGTCACAAAGCGACAATCTAAACGAGGCGCTCGATCGACTGATGCTGCCACACCCGCTTGTAGTACAGCGTCTGCAACAACAGCATGCTCAGGTAGGCCACCGGGAACGCCATCCACACCCCTTGCAGCCCGAAGTGAGCGTCCAGCAGATACGCCGCTGGCAGTTGCACAGCGACGATGCAGAAAATCGAGATGGCGACCGGCGCCAGCACTGTGCCACTGGCGCGCATGATACCGCCGACGATCGCCTGGAAGCCGAACACCAGCAGGCTCCAGAGCATGATGTGCAGCAGGTGTTCGGCCTGGACCCGTGCCGCCGGGTCGGTGATGAACAACCCCAGTAGCCAGTGGGACAACAGGTAACCCAGGACCACCAGCCCCCCCGTAAGCCAGAGGTTGATCAACAACCCCGTGCGCAGGATCGGCCCCAGGCGCTCCTGGCGTCCGGCACCGATGGCCTGGGCGCCGAGGATCGAGGCGGTGATGGCGATCGACAGTGCCGGAAACTGCACGTAGTTGACGATCTGCGTCACCGCGCCGTAGGCCGCCGTGGCCTGGGAACCATGGCTATTGACCAGTGCCAGGATCACCAACTCCGACAACGAGATCACCACCATCTGCAACCCTGTGGGCAAGCCAATGCGCAGCACTTTGCCCAGGATGTCCTTGTCCAGGCGCATCGCCGCGAACAACGCCCGGTCCGGCGCCAGGGCATGCTCGCGACGGTTCAGGCGCCACGCCAACATGGCCATGCCCGAGGCCGTCCCCACCAACCCCGCCAGCGCCGCACTCTGGATACCCATCTGCGGCAACCCCAACCAGCCACGAATCAACGCCGGCGTAAGCAGCAGCCCGACACTGGTAGAGATCAGCAACGCCAACATCGGTGACACCGTATCGCTCACCCCGCGCAGCAGTTGGGTAAACAGCACAAATACCAGCAACATTGGCAGGATCCACATCATGACCCGGGCATAGGAAACGGCGTCCTCCAGCACATCAGCCGGCGTGCCGAGCCCCTGCAACGCCTGACGCGCAAAGACACTGCCGAGCACCGCCGCCGTCAGGCCGATGATCGCCCCCAACAACAACGTCGAACCGGCAATTGCCTTCACCGTACCGGTTTCTCCGGCGCCGTAGGCTTGCCCGATCAATACCCCCGCGCCCACACCGAGGCCAATCACCAATGCAATAAAGAAAAACAAGATGGGAAACATGCCCGACACCGCCGCCAAAGCCTGGGTACCGAGCATCTGGCCGATGTAGATGCTGTTGAACGTGCCAGACATGGACTGCAGGAAGTTGGACAGGACCATGGGGGCCAGGAACAGGAGGTAGGTTTTCCAGAGGGGCTGGGTGGGCATGGGGGCTCTGATGGCAGGTTCGAAATCCAATGCGGGGTAATTTAGCGCAATCCATACCACTCGTTTCAGAAGATTCAGCGCGGTTCGCTTTTGTGCCGAGGGCGCTCGCTCCCGTCGGGCTGCATTGTAGGAGCTGCCGAGCGAAGCGAGGCTGCGATCTTTCCAAGGCCAGTTGAGTCGCAAGTGAACGATCAAAAGATCGCAGCCTTCGGCAGCTCCTACAGAGCCGCGCGGGAACAAGCTCCCTCGCCACAGGGGTTCTATGTTGCGGCTTATACCTTCGTCGGGTGCATTCGACATTCCACAGACTGCGTCTAATCTGGAGTAGCACAGTGCCACGTACCCTGTAGGCCAATGCCTACAGCGATACCGGTATCGGACAGCCGGTCTTAAAGTCCGAGTAGAGGTCGCAGATAACCAGTTATTCGCAAAGAACCTGTTAGAAACTCTGTTCAAGGACCGAACCATGACGTCGTACTCACACGGTCATTCCTTCGCCCACCCACCGCGCATCCTCTGGCACACAGTGCTCGTCGCTTTCGTTGCAGCTGTTGGCGTCGTGCTGATCAACGGTCCAAGTCTACAAAACATCTTTCTGGGCATTGCCCTGCTGGTCGTTGGCGTCGGTGCTGGCATATGGGGTGCACGCTCGCAACGTCAACAACTCGACAGCGCCATCGCCACCGCCATGGGCCGCCACGACCTGCAAGCCACCGAGCACCTGACCCATAACACCCATGCACAACTCAACGAAGTCATCCTCGGGGCCATGCCGATCTGGGCCAAGCAGGTCGAAAGCTCCCGGCAGCAGACCGAAACCGCCATCGTCTCGCTGACCAGCCGTTTCACCGGCATCTCCTCACGCCTGGAAGACACCGTGCAAGCCTCGCACCTGGCCGCTGGCGACCTGGCCGGCAGCAGCAGTGGCGGCGCCGTGCAGGTGCTGGCCCAAAGCGAAGGTGAACTGGTCAAGGTCATCGATTCCCTGAAGGCCACCCAGGCCAGCCGCGATGAAATCCTGGCCCAGGTGCGCAACCTGACAGCCTATACCGGCGAACTGCGGACCATGGCCGCCGATGTTGCGGCGATTGCCGCGCAAACCAACCTGCTGGCCCTCAACGCCGCCATCGAAGCCGCCCGTGCCGGCGAGGCCGGGCGTGGGTTTGCCGTGGTGGCCGACGCCGTGCGCAGTCTCTCGAGCAAATCCAGCGAGACCGGCCAGCAGATGTCGGCCAAGGTCGACATCATCAACACCGCCATCACCCAACTGGTGCAGGCCGCGTCCAGCGGCGCGGACCAGGACAGCCATTCGGTCAGCGCCTCCGAGGAAAGCATCCAGCACGTGCTGGAGCGTTTCAAGAGCGTCACGGGCCGGCTGGCCGACTCGGCCGACATGCTGCAGCAGGAAAGTTTCGGCATCCGCGATGAGCTCACCGAGGTACTGGTCAGCCTGCAATTCCAGGATCGGGTCAGCCAGATCCTCAGCCACGTGCGCGACAACATCGAGGACCTGCATGTGCACATGCAGCAGGCCAATCAGTCACCCGAACAGGCTGTTTCTATCGACGCCCGCCAATGGCTGGCGCGCATGGAAACCACTTACGCCACCGACGAGCAACGCCGCAATCACCACGGCGACTCGGGCGCGCAGCAGGCTTCACAGGAAATCACCTTCTTTTAGGAGAGCCGTTCATGGCTAAAAGTGTATTGGTTGTCGACGACTCCGCGAGCGTTCGGCAGGTGGTCGGCATCGCGTTAAAAAGTGCCGGCTATGACGTGATCGAGGCCAGCGATGGCAAGGACGCCCTGGGCAAGCTCAATGGCCAGAAAGTGCACCTGATCATCAGTGACGTGAACATGCCCAACATGGACGGCATCACCTTCGTCAAGGAGGTCAAGAAGCTGGCCAGCTACAAGTTCACACCGATCATCATGCTCACCACCGAATCCCAGGAGTCGAAGAAACAGGAAGGCCAGGCCGCCGGGGCCAAGGCTTGGGTGGTCAAGCCGTTCCAGCCGGCGCAGATGCTGGCGGCGGTATCCAAGCTGATTCTTCCTTGATAGCCGGAGGCTCCCATGCCGTTGCAGTACGAGACACACGATGACACCGCCCAGGTGCACATCGACGGCGAGCTGACGATCTACACCGCGGCCGAGCTGGCCGCGCAGTGGCTGCCGCACCTGGGGGCCACGCCGCGAATGGCCCTGGATCTGTCGCAAATCACCGAGATGGACGGCGCCGGCCTGCAACTGCTGCTGATGGTACAGCGCGAGGCCTCCAGGGCTGGGACTCACCTGACACTGATCGGCCAAAGCAAGGCCGTCACCGAGACACTTGCCCTGTGCAACCTGGTTGCCTAGGGCCGCTGCAATACGTCGGACACGACAAAGGATATGAGCGTGAGCATCAATCTCGATCAGGCACAGCAGACCTTCATCGTCGAGGCCCGGGAACAGTTGCAAGCGATGGAAGAGTCGCTGCTGCAACTGGAAACCGACCCCGGCGACGATGACGCCATTGGCGCGATCTTCCGGGCGGCGCACACGATCAAGGGCTCGGCCGGGCTGTTCGGCCTGGAACCGATCGTCAGCTTCACCCACATCGTCGAAGACGTGCTCGATCGCCTGCGCAACGGCAGCGTCGAGGTGGACACCGGCCTGATCGCGGTGCTGCTCAAGTCCAGCGATCACATGCTCGAACTGATCAACGTGGCCGCCAACCAGGGCGGCGCGCTGCCGCCACCGGCCCTGCAACGGGAAGTGGAACTGTGCCAGATCCTGCAGGAGTACCAGGCGCCCTCGCCGACCGCGGCCCCGACGCCAGCCCCAGAAATCAAACCCGGTGAACCCAGCGAAACACACCTTTGGCACATTTCCCTGCGCTTCGGCCAGGACGTGTTCCGCAACGGCATGGACCCGCTGTCGTTCCTGCGCTATCTGCAAACCCTGGGAGAAATCGTCGACCTCAGCACCTTGACCGACGCCCTGCCCGCCGCCGATGCCTGGGACGCCGAATCCTGCTACCTGGGCTTCGACATCGCGTTTCGCTCGCTCGCCAGCCACGGGGCGATCAACGAAGTGTTCGATTTCGTCCGGGAAGATTGCCAGATCGAGATCGTTGCCCAGGATGACGACGTCGCCCCCGCGGCCAACACCGACCTGGCGACCACGGCGCCGGAGCAGGCCGAGGAACGCACCGCGCTGGTTGCCAGCGGCGAGTTGTTGTCCGACCAGCGCAAGACGCCGCGCATGCCCGCCCAGATCGCCAGCGACAAACAAGCGGTGACCAGCGACAGCAAGGCCAAGGACGGCACCTATGTGCGAGTCAACGCCGACAAGCTCGACGAGCTGATCAACCTGGTGGGCGAACTGGTCATCGCCAGTGCCGGCGCCAGCCTGCTGGCCCGCACCTGCAACAACGATCCATTGCAGGAATCCACCTCGACGGTGTCATCCCTGGTGGAGGAAATCCTCGACGGCGCCTTGCGCCTGCGCATGATCCCCATCGGTGAAACCTTCAATCGGTTCCGCCGGGTGGTGCGCGATGTCAGCCAGGAACTGGGTAAGGACATCGACCTGATCATCAGCGGTGCGGAAACCGAGCTGGATAAAACCGTGGTGGAAAAAATCGGCGACCCGCTCATGCACCTGCTGCGCAACGCCATGGACCACGGCATTGAAACCGCCGAGGCGCGGCTGGCGGCCGGCAAACCGGCCAAGGGGCACCTGCACCTCAACGCCTATCACGACTCGGGCAGCATCGTGCTGGAAATCGCCGACGACGGCGCCGGCCTGAACCGCGACCGGATCCTGGAAAAAGCCCAGGAACGGGGCCTGGTGACGCCCGGCGCGAGCCCGACCGACCAGGAAATCTACAACCTGATTTTCGAACCTGGCTTCTCCACCGCCCAGGCCGTGACCAACCTGTCGGGGCGTGGCGTGGGCATGGACGTGGTCAAGCGCAACATCACCCTGCTGCGCGGCACCGTCGACCTGGACAGCCAGCCCGGCAAGGGCACCGTGGTGCGCATCCGCCTGCCGCTGACCCTGGCGATCATCAATGGTTTTTTGGTGGGCATCGGCCAGTCGACCTATGTCATTCCGCTGGACATGGTCCAGGAATGCATCGAGCTGAGCGAAGACGATGGGCGTGCCAGCCGCGAACAAGGCTACCTCGACCTGCGCGGTGAGGTGCTGCCGCTGGTCTACCTGCGCGATCACTTCAGCCACGAAGGCCCGGCCGCGCGCCGGCAGAACGTGGTGGTGGTGCGCTACGCCGAACTCAAGGCCGGGCTGGTGGTGGATGACTTGCTGGGTGAGTTCCAGACCGTGATCAAGCCACTGGGAAAGCTGTTTGGCGCCCTTCGCGGCATCAGTGGCTCGACCATCCTGGGCAGCGGCGCCGTGGCGTTGATTCTCGACGTACCGGCGCTGCTCACCCAGATCGCCCAAGTGGAAAATCGCTACACATCGACTCAATGACAACAAGCCAACGCTCGCTGACGCTTTAGCAATTCCATGGAGAGGTACTTCCCAATGAAATGGTTCTACGACCTTAAAATCGCCACCAAGCTGATCACTTCATTTCTTGTGGTGCTGGCGCTGACAGCCGTCATGGGGGTGTTCTCGATCATCCAACTGGGCCAGGTGAACGGCACCACCATCAATATCCGGGAAAACTGGATGCCGTCCATGCGCGCCGCCTCGGGCATGCGTTTCTACGGGGCGAACTATCGTCTCAAGGAAAACAGCTTCATTACCGCCGAGTCCGAACAGGAGCGCGTCACCATCGAGCAAGAAGCGCAAGAAGCCAGGAAAGGTTTTGAAACGCGCCTGGCGACCTATGAAAAACTGCTCTCCAGCGCAGAAGATCGCCAGCTGTTCGAAGCCACTCGTACTGATTGGCTCGCTTACCTCGCGGTGAGCAAGGACCTGCTTGCACTTTCCCGACAGAACCTGGCCGAACAAGCCCATGCGCTGCTCAGGGGTGAGTCCAGGCGTCGATTCGAGCAGGTAGCCTCTGACCTGCAAAAACTGGTGGAACTCAATGATGTCGGCGCCGGCAAGGCCAGCGAGCACGGCACGGAGCTGTTTGAAAACGCGCGCCTGTCGATCATTGCCGTGCTGGTTGCCGCCCTGCTGGTGGGCCTGGGCCTGGCGCTGTTCATTTCGCGGGTCATCTCTCGCCCATTGAAACAGGCCGCCGCGGTTGCCGGACAATTGGCTGAAGGCAACCTGAACACAAAAATCGAGGGTGGCTCCAAGGACGAAACCGGCATGGTGCTCAACGCCATGCAGAACATGGTCGGCAAGCTCTCGCACATCATCGGCGAAGTGCGGAACGCCGCGGACAACCTGGCCAGCGCTTCCGAAGAAGTCAGCGCCACCGCGCAATCGATGAGCCAAGCCACCAGCGAGCAAGCGGCCAGCGTCGAGGAAACGAGTGCCTCTATCGAGCAGATGAGCGCCAGCATCAACCAGAACACCGAGAACGCCAAAGTCACCGATGGCATGGCCAGCAAGGCCGCCAAGGAAGCCACCGACGGCGGCGAATCGGTGCAGCAGACCGTGGTGGCGATGAAAAAAATCGCTCAGCGCATCAGCATCATCGACGACATCGCCTACCAGACCAACCTGCTGGCGCTCAACGCGGCCATCGAAGCCGCCCGCGCCGGGGAACACGGCAAAGGCTTCGCGGTGGTCGCCGCCGAAGTGCGCAAGCTGGCCGAACGCAGCCAGGTGGCCGCCCAGGAAATCGGCGAGCTGTCCTCCAGCAGCGTCGACATGGCCGAGAAGGCCGGGCACCTGCTCAACGAGATGGTCCCCTCGATCAACAAGACCTCGGACCTGGTGCAGGAAATCAGCGCCGCCTCCGAAGAACAGGCCGCCGGTGTGGCGCAGATCAACACCGCCATGACCCAGCTCAACCAGGTGACCCAACAAAACGCCTCCAGCAGCGAAGAACTGGCCGCCACCTCCGAGGAAATGAGCAGCCAGGCCGAGCAACTGCAACAGGCCATGAGCTTTTTCACCTTGGACACACCGCCCAAATCGGCCAACCAGCCCTTGAAGGTGGACAACACGCCGGGCCCGTCCAGCCGCAAACCGGCCCGAACTGCCGCGCCCGCCCTGCCCAAGGCCTTCGCCTACAGCATGGCCAGCGCGCCGGACGAATCCGAGTTCACCCGGTTCTGACGATAGGTTCCCATAGGCTCGCTTAAAGGAGATAAAGGCATGGGCGCCATCGCGACCACACGTCAAACGGCCCTCGCGGTCGAGGAAGAAGCGCAATACCTGACGTTTATGCTCGGCACGGAGATGTTTGCCATCGGCATCCTGTGCATCAAGGAAATCATCGAATACGGCAACCTGACCGTGGTGCCGATGATGCCGACCTTCGTACGCGGGGTGATCAACCTGCGTGGTGCGGTCGTGCCGGTGGTGGACCTGTCGGCCCGTTTCGGCCGGCCGAATTCGGCGATCAGCCGCCGCAGCTGCGTGGTGATCATCGAGGCGGCCAGCGCCGACGGCCAGGCCCAGGACATTGGCCTGCTGGTGGACACAGTGTCGGCGGTGCTGGAAATCCCGGCCTCGCAAATCGAGCCGCCACCGAGCTTTGGCGCGAAGATCCGTGCCGATTTCATCAGTGGCATGGCCAAGGTCGATGGCAAGTTCGTCATCGTGCTGGAGGTGGACCGCGTGCTGTCCATCGACGAGATGTCCCAACTCGCAGAAGCCAGCCCGAGCGCGCTGGAAGTGGATGCCCCGTGAACGCTGATGTTTGCAAGGAACGCACGGCAAGTTCACTGGTGCTCAGTGACCGCGAGTTCGGCCAGTTCCAGTCCTGGCTGTACCAGGCCGCCGGCATCAGCCTGTCCGAAGCCAAGAAAGCCCTGGTGGCCGGGCGCTTGTTCAAGCGTCTCAAACACTATGAGCTGGACAGCTACGGCGAGTATTTCAAGCTGATCATGAACGGCCAGCGCACCGATGAGTTGCAGGTAGCGCTGGACCTGTTGACGACCAACGAGACCTACTTTTTCCGCGAACCCAAGCATTTCGATTTCCTGCGCCAGCACGTATTGCCCCACGCGACACCGGGCAAGACCTTGCGCTTATGGAGCGCGGCCAGTTCATCAGGGGAAGAACCCTACAGCCTGGCCATGACCCTGGCCGAAGGGCTGGGCACCACGCCTTGGGAAGTCATTGGTTCGGACATCAGCAGCCAGGTGCTGGCCAAGGCGCGCTCCGGGCATTACCCGATGGAACGTGCCCGCAACCTGCCCCATCCGCTGCTGGTGAAATATTGCCTCAAGGGCACCGGCAGCCAGCAAGGCACGTTCCTCATCGACCGGGCCTTGCGCAACCGGGTCAACTTTATCCAGGTCAACCTCAACGACACCTTGCCGGAGCTGGGGGAGTTCGATGTGATCTTCCTGCGCAACGTCATGATCTATTTCGACCAAGCCACCAAACGAAAAGTGGTTGCCCGCTTGCTGCCCCGGCTCAAGCCCGGCGGGTACTTCATCGTCAGCCATTCAGAAAGCCTCAACGGCGTGTCCGATGCGTTGAAACTGGTGGCGCCATCGATTTACCGCAAACCATGAGCGCCGCCATCAGCGAAGTGGCCGAGCTGTACCTGGCGCCAGGGGAGTTTCGCTTCGCCACCTGCCCAACCCGCCTGCGCACAATTCTCGGCTCTTGCGTGGCGATCACGCTGTGGCACCCGGAACGCAAGATCGGCGCCATGTGCCACTTCATGTTGCCCAGTCGGGGGCGCTGCTCCACCGCACTGAACGGCCTCTACGCCGACGAAGCCATCGAACTGTTCATCCGTCAGGCCCGGGCTTATCGCACCGAACCCGAGGACTACCAACTCAAGCTGTTCGGCGGCGGCGAGATGTTCCCCGAGCTGCAACGCCACGTGCCCTACGGCGATGTGGCGCGGCTGAACGTCAACGCCGCGCTGGAAATGGCCGCCCTCTATCGCCTCGACCTAATTGCCCAGGACATGGGCAGCACCGGCCACCGCAGCATCATTTTCGATCTGCGCAGCGGCGATGTGTGGGTCCGGCACCAACCTATAAGGACCCGGCACTGACCATGTCAAAAAAGATCAATGTACTGCTGGTGGATGACTCGGCCGTGGTTCGCCAGGTGTTGCTGGCGATCCTCAGCGACACACCGGACATCCACGTCATGGGCGCGGCGGCCGACCCGATTTTCGCCATGGACAAACTGGCCCGCGAATGGCCCGACGTGATCGTGCTGGACGTGGAAATGCCGCGCATGGACGGCATCACCTTCCTGAAAAAAATCATGAGCGAGCGCCCCACGCCGGTGGTGATCTGCTCGTCCCTGACGCCCCGGGGCGCGGAAACCACCTTGCAGGCGATGGCTGCCGGCGCGGTGGAAATCATCACCAAGCCCACCACCGGCCTGAAGAACTTTCTGTTGGAGTCGGCGCCGGAACTGGTGTCGGCGATCCGGGCCGCCGCCCAGGTCAACGTGCGCAACCTGGGCAAGCGTCCCGCCCCGATCGCGCTGACACCGGCGACCAAACTCACCGCCGACGCCGTGCTGCCCGCCGCCAACGGCCACGCCATGGCGCAGACCACCGAACGCATCGTCGCCCTGGGCACCTCCACCGGCGGCACCCAGGCCCTGGAAGCGGTGCTCACCGCCCTGCCACGGGTGTGCCCGGGCATCGTCATCGTCCAGCACATGCCGGAAAAATTCACCGCCTCGTTTGCCGCCCGGCTCAACAGCCTGTGCCAGATCGAAGTGCGCGAGGCCCGCAACAACGACCGCATCCACCCGGGCCTGGCGCTCATCGCTCCAGGCGGCAAACACATGATGGTGACCCGCAGTGGCGCGTTCTATCACGTGCAGGTGGTGGACGGTCCACTGGTCAACCGCCACCGCCCTTCGGTGGACGTGCTGTTTCGCTCCGTGGCCAAATTCGCCGGCCGCAACGCCACCGGCATCATCATGACCGGCATGGGCGACGACGGTGCCCGAGGCCTGAAGGAAATGCTCGACGCCGGCAGCAGCACCGTGGCCCAGGACGAAGCCAGCTGCGTGGTCTTCGGCATGCCCAAGGAAGCGATCAAACTCAACGCCGCACAACGGGTGATGGGCTTGCAAGAGATCGCACAGGTCATCCTGCATCGATAACAAGCGCTCGCCCCTGGCCCCTGTAGGAGCTGTCGAGCGAAGCGAGGCTGCGATCTCTTGAGCCTGACACAAAAAATATAGATCGCAGGCTCAAGCATGCCCTGCGCGTGATGAATGCGGCGTGACCGAGCGAAGTGCCACGGAGTCGGGCAATGAAGCGACATGGACGGTATGTGACGGAAAAGCAAATTTCGTGTCCAGGTCAGCAACCGCTTCCATGACCTTCAGATTGATCCTCTGCTGGACGTCCATGTAGACGTTATAACTGGCGTCCAGAACGATATAGACCGTCTCGAACTCCAGCGCGCTCTGGCCAAAACTTTTGAAATGACACCGATCGAACCGGGCTTGGTCTTCATTCCTGATGATGGCTTCAACCCGTTGCGTGATCTGCCTGACCTGTTCGGTTGAACAGTCATAAGTCAGGCGAAACTCGAAAACAATCCGACGCTCCTGCAACCGTTTGTAATTCTGAATAGTGCTGCCGATCATATCGGCGTTCGCCATGACAATTTGTTCGCCCCCCAGACTTCGTATGCGGGTCGTCTTCAGGCCAACGCGCTCCACCGTACCGGCAAGCGAACCCACCACGATGAAGTCGCCCACCTCGAATGGCTTGTCAACGGCAATCGACAGCGAGGCGAACACATCGCCAAGAATATTCTGCACCGCGAGCGCCACAGCGATACCACCGACGCCAAGGCTCGCCACAAAGGCCGTGATGTTAACGCCAACGTTGGACAGCATCGCGAGTAAAATCACCGCCCATAGGAGCACCCTTGCGCCCCAGAGGCTCAGGGTCGCCAAGGCACTTGCTTGAAATATCCCATTCGCACCATGGACAGAAAAATAGCGGTGCAGCAAAAGCGCCAACGCTCGGTTCGTCCATAAGCCGACCTGCAACGCCGCCACCACGAACCAAAGGCTGCTGACACGACTGAGCCAGCGCTCAGGCAAATCAAGTAGGCCTATCCCGACCAGAATCGATGCCAATAACAGCAGCGCGTTGCTGGTTGCCGACAGCACCTGGCTGGCAATGTGACCAAGGTGAGTATCGCCCGCCCCCGCCCTAGCCTGGATTCTCCTGAAAACAAACCAGATCGCGGTTCTTGCAAACACGTAGCTGAGCACAGCAGCGCAAAATGCAAAGATCCAGCTCGCCAACGAAATACCTAGCAACGTGTACCCGGTGAAAAAACCCTCGAATCCCTCAATCATCGCTTCCCCCTTGAGTCCTGCCGCTGCGCATGTGTCACGCAGCCGCGCCAGGTAAAACGCCACGTGATCCAGTGCGCAAATCAAGTGGCCTGTTGGGGTTAGTCGTTATGGGCACCGGTCTGTTCAATGAAATCGTCACGGCGTCGCCAGGAGAAAGCGCCAACCACCGTGCCTATACCGGCGAGATCGTCGCCAGTACGCCGATCAAAAGGGTCAGCGCCAAAAAACCACCCAAAAAAAACGCCATCTTCGCCATGAGCACTCCTGAATCAAGACATTGCAGTACACCGGCCGCCCGAGAGGCTACCCGCGCGGTTATTCTGGGGTGGGGCTCGGGTTCATTACAGGGGCACCTGAGGCAGGAAAGTACGGATCAGACGCGCGCGCCCAGGCCTGCGCCGGGTTCGCTCAACGCAATCAACCTGGGATTGGAACGTGGCGCGCGGTCGGAAAAACTCAACGAGGTAAATCGCTAATGGTCCTCGATCACGGCTATCATTGCCGCTCGCCCTTTTGACAGGCGATGTCGCAGGCCACCCTCAAGGATCCAGGTATGACTTTTCTGCCGTCACGCTCCACCCTCCTCGTCTCCAGCCTCTTGCTCAGTTCCCTGTGCTTTGCCGAAGGCGAGCCGGTGGACGGCAGCCTCATCAAAGACTCGACCAAAGCCGCCGTTTCAACGTTCATTACCGCCGGCAAGAACCTGTTGGGCGGCGTCAGTGAAGGCGTGCTCGATGGCCGCGAATCGGCCCAAGGCACCGATGGCGCCGCGATCATTTCCTCCGGCGAGCAAATGAAAGATCGCATCGCCGTTGAAGTATTGAAGCTCGAGCCCAGCGACGAAAACGTCAGCATCACCCTTGGCTTCAAGAACAGCACCGACACCCAACTGCGCGTGGTCAACCTCGGCCAGACCGGCGTGCTGCTGGCCATCGACCAGGCGGGTTACTCCAACCGCCTCACCGGGCTGGGCAACCCGGATGAAGTCACCATTCCGGCGAAGACCGCCGTGCGCCAGAAGTTCGTGTTTGAAGCCATGAGCGAGGCGGTCAGCACGGTACGGGTGTGGGGGCAGGATTTTCCGGTCAAGAAATAGTGCACCCGCTCGTTCGGACGATCGTTCCCACGCTCCCGCGTGGGCATGCATCCCGTGATGCTCTGCGTCACCTTCCAGAAGCGGAACGCGGAGCGTCCCTGGCGGCGTTCCCACGCGGAGCGTGAGGAACGATCGTTCAAAGTTGTAAGCATAACGCAACCTGTGGCGAGGGGATTTATCCCCGCTGGGCTGCGCAGCAGCCCCAAAAAACCGCGCAGCAGAACACAGGATTCATTGATAAACCCCAAGCTCAATCCGGGCCAGATAATCTTCTACTACCTGAGACTTTTACCCCACTCCCCGGCTCAAGCCTCAACGCCAGCACGCTCATCAACACAATCACCGCCCCAACAATAACCATCGCTGACGGGCGCTCAGCCAACACCAAAGAAGCCATCAACATCGCCGTGGGCGGTATCAGGTAAAGCGCCATGGAAGCGCGGCTCACGTCGCTGTACGCCAGCACGTAAGCCCAAGCAAGGTACGCCAGCGCGCTGGGAAAAATACCGAGAACCAACACCACCAGATTCACCGAAGCCGAAGCCTGCCGCGCCGCGCTCAACATGCCCGGCGCAAAAATGAACAACAGAATCGTACCCGACCAAACGCTGTAACAAACCAGGGTCAAACCGTCATAACGATGGGCATGGCACTTCTGCAAAGCGAAATACAAACTCCAGGACAGCGCCGCCAACAGGATCAATAACCCATGGGCGTCCATGTCACCCAAGCCACGATCCCCCGCGACCACCACGCCCGCGCCAAGCAAGCCGCACAGCACACACCCCCACTGCCAACCACTGACCCTGTCCTTGAAGACAAAATGCGCCAGCAGCGTGCTGAACAACGGCGTGGACTGGGCCAGCACACTGGCCGCCCCGGCGCTGACGCCCCGCTGACCGTAATTGAGGTCGATGTGGTGCAAGCTGACGGCAAAGAAACCCAACACCGCCAGCAACGGAAAATCCCTGAGACGGGGCCAGGAAATACCCTTCACCATTGCAACGAGGGCCATGAACACTGATGCGATGAGAAAACGCATCAGCGCCAGTTGACCGGGTTCATAAGCCTGCAAGCCAATGCGAATCCCGATCGGCGAATAGGCCCAGCAAACGATCACCAACAGCGTCGCCAGGATAACTTTCACACCGGTTTTGCCGGAGGAACCTTCAACCAGCGCAAAACGCGTTTCCATCTAAAGTTCCTGCTCACTGACCGATTTGAATCGAAGTATCGAAACCACCCCACCTCAGCACAAGTGACTTAAACTCAGCCCACTATTCAGTTTTGGTGAGCTATGGAACTGTCCCAACTGCGCATGCTTAAGACGGTCTGCGACACCGGCAGCATCGCCCGCGCCGCCGAAGTGCTGCACTGCGTGCCGTCCAACATCACCGCGCGCCTCAAATCCCTGGAACGGGAACTCGGCACGCCGCTGTTTTTCCGCAAAGGTCGCGGGCTGCAAGTCAGCCCGGCGGGCGAAGTGTTTCTGGAGTACGCGACAAAAATACTGAGCCTGACAGAAGAGGCCCGCCGCGCAGTCGCCCCCACCCGCGCACCGAGCGGCCCACTGCGCATAGGCGCCATCGAGTCCAGCGCCACCGGGCGCCTGCCTCAGTTGCTCGCCCAATACCACGCGCAGTATCCGCAAGTCTCACTGGAACTGAGCACCGGCACCTGGGCGCAGTTGCTGGACGATATCCAGCATCACCGGCTCGACGGCGTGATCGTAGCGGTGGACATCGAACGGCCCGGCCTCAAGCGAGCGGTGATGTACCGCGAAGACCTGGTGCTCATCGCCTCCGAGTCCCACGGCCCGCTGCGCAGCGCCGCCGATTTGCAAGGCAAGGCGATCTTCATGTGGCCCACGGGCTGTCCGTATCGATTGGCGCTGGAGCAGTGGCTGCTGCGTCATGGTCAGGTACAACCGATCACCAGCATCGCCAGTTATGGCGCCATCGTTGGCTGTGTCAGCGCGGGTGCCGGCGTCTCGCTGGTGCCTCGGGGGATCTATGAGCAATACCGCCAGCGGGCGGGTTGGACGGGGTATGAGTTTCCTGAACTGACGGGGATCGATAACCTTTTTTACTGGCATGAAAACGCTGGGAAACATCCTGCCAGAGAGGCGTTTTTGACGATGCTGCAAACGGAGCTCGGAGCGTAACCATCCCCAACCGCCTCGGCGCAACGGGAGGGAGCATTTGGTTGCGTTGGCCGAGGCGACGGGGATGTCGAAGCAGGGGCTGATGCCGGTGGGGGTGGCGGCGCTTGATGGGTTCAAGGCGCAGGGAGTTGTATCGGGGACTTATTGAGAGTGAGTTGTGATGACTCATCTACGAACTCCGTATCGACGCCGGACCACCAACAATGCCAACCGGGCATTGTCGGTCATCTGGACTCTGCCGTGTTCGCGGCGCTATGCAATAGCTATTTCATGCTTTCAAGGGAATATTTCGCATAGTCACCAGCGCCGTGGCGCAGAGGGTTTCCTTACCTTGTTTCACGGCAAATAAATCGGCAGCCGCAACCGTGGTGTTGTTCGACGCTTTGATGACTCTCCCCCTGGCTAGTAGCTTTTCACCGTCAGCCGGGGCGATTAATTTGACGGTGAAATCAGTGGTCATATTGATCCAGCCAGGCGGCAGCAGCGTCCCAGCGGCCGAGCCTCCAGCAAAATCTGCCAATGCTCCGACGATGCCACCTTGAAAATATCCATTATGCTGAGTGAGTTCTTTGCGCGCCGGCTGTTCAATTTCACAATGACCTGGCTTCAGATAATTGTAATGAAACCCCAGCAACTGCGCTGCTGGCATACTGAGTACTGCGCGTTGGACGTGCTTGTCGAAGTCGGGATTGCTTGCAGCGAAATCTTCCATGGAATTCATCCTTATAGTAGGCATTTGTGAACAACACTAACCCTGCCATCGCTCGAGCTTATTATCGATGTACTGAGTACGTATTGCGTTGCGCATGACCTTGCCGCTACTGGTTTTCAGCAGTTTTCCTGGCATTAACAAAACAATTGTGCTCGATATCATGTCTTTATTCGGCCTGTCACATGTAGCTCTCCTTGGCGAATAAACCAAGGTCTCCTGTACGTAAATAAGCCGGTTGAATGTCGCCTGATAAACGCTTTGCGAACGTGTCTGCAGAGAGAGGTTACTGACTCCAATAACCCCGTGCGAGAGGGCCTTGAGTGTAATGATCAGACGTGGCGAGCAGTCATCACTGCGCCGAGGCGGTTCAAAGAGATCAACAACCAGCTCCCAGGCTGCATCGGGAATTCGTAACGCTTCACCATCGTGGCCTCCTGCCTTCGATGGGCGCGAACTCTACCGAATGTTAGTGTTTAGCGGCGGTGGCGGCGGTTTCAAAGGATTTCGTACAGAACCTAACGGAGATTCCAATCATTAACACGGAGTCAGCATTGGAAATAGCCCCCTACTTCATCCTCGATGAAACGCCCCATTGGGTAGTCAACCACCACCTGGCCTCCGCCCTACCCGGCTACCTCATGCTCGGCTCCAAGCATCACGTTAATTCACTGGCCCAATTGCCCGAACCCGCACTCGCAGAGCTGGGCAGCCTGATGGCAAACATCCAGAGCGTCGTTGAAACACAACTGAACCCCAAATGGCTTTACATCAGCCGCTTCGGCCACGATCCCCGCTACCCCATCCACTTCCATTTCATCCCGGTGTACGACTGGATCGAGGCACTGTTCTGGAAAGATGCGCGGTACAGGTTGCTGGAAACATTCGGGACTCAAGAGAACGCCCAGACATTAACCGATGGCGCAGAGCTGACGTTGTTCATCTGGCGTGAGTTTGGTGAGAGCCCCACGCCGCCAGCGATCCAAGGGCCCTCTATCAGCCAGGTAATTGAAAAGTTGCGGCAAGCGTTCAGGACTCAGCCGATACCAAACCTTCCTCCAGCGCATTGGCCATGATGTCTGCTGCTGATGCGTTGACCCAGGTCGAAATATCAGTTTCGCCCCTCGACGCAAGCCAACGTCCGACCATTTGATAACCCAACGAGTAACCGAGCCATTTGGGTTTGTCGCCAAAACCAAAGAACCACTCGTTGTGATCGTAATACCGTGATTCAAGAGTTTGCAGCCCAACCGGTGAGCGTAAAAGATCGGCAGATGCGATGGCATGCTCCCAAGGCTCCGGATCAGTACCAAGCACATGCCGAACAAACTGACCGGCAAGCCCTTCGCTGACCAACGCCTCGCCTAATGTCCAACCATAACCAGGGCCGCCCATGCGCAGGCAATGATGAACCTCATGAACAACATGCCGACGCAGTGCGCCGGTGCGTAGGCTGGAAAAGAAATTCGGATTGTCGGGATCAAGGGTCATGGTAAACATGGAGCTGCGATACGCCCGTCCTACCAGGCCCATTTCTGGAATGGTTTCGCCCGGTAGCCGCTGAATCAGGACATCGAGTCGCGGCGGGGGCATTAGGCGAGCAATAGCCTCGTAAGCGGCGTCAAACTCGTCAACCAGCTCTCGGCGAAGCTCGGCAAGACTCCCCGAGGCCTCCAGCCAGTGCAGCGTCCATTGCTCCATGTCCCCTCTCCTTTATTAATCAAAGCACCTGGCTCGATGACTCCGGGCCGCTCGCGACGGTAGATCCCCGCTGGGTAACTGTCCAGTGTCGATCAGGTTTGACTGCGCCTCTGTCTGCCCGGTTATCTCTGGCAAAAAACTGTCTCGATTCCTACAAGGCTCTCGGAAGCAGGTGTCTTGCCCGTCCAATCTGGTGAAACCTATAGTCATCCCATCGCCGAATAGGGTGATCAGGTTTGGCGACCTGCGTATCGGATCAGCCCTTTAAGTTAATTGGAGCAATCCCATGCAAAGATACACACCCATCACCGGCATCGACTGCACTCCCGCTTCCCTGCTCATCGACACCCAAGCGCCGCTTGACGTACTACACGCCACAGCTGATTACCGCATCCGTGTGGTGACCCAGGTGCTGGAGAACATTGCATTTCGCTCTGAAATCACCAGCGATACGGTGGTGCTTTCGGACTTTGCACAGCTTTTGGTGATTCCGTTGCGGGATGGGTGCGATTTGCTGGAGGTGATTGGTCGGCGGCTTCAGGCGCAGGTTGAAAGCTGACGGAACGACGGGCGCCTGAGAGCGCCCGTTTTACGTAGTCAAAGATGTGTATCTGCATCACGCACCAGATCTGACCATCTAGTTTAAAGATCCCGACTTGCAGAAAGCGGCCAAAACTGGTCCATCGAGTTTCTACAAAGCAGGGGTAGATTCATTCGATCAATCACGACTCTGCACGTCGCACAACCTACTAACACTCGACCAGAGGTCGTATAAATCGTCAGCCATGCGTTCCGCCATGCGAGCTCTCTTTTCAGGGTTGGTCAGTACCATCAAATGCTCATCGCTGGGATTTTTCATGTTGAGTTCAGTGGTGTAGCGCCATAGCAAACCGTTGCTACTGACTCCGTTGTTTTCTAACAGCGCCGTCAGTGCATCCAGGCGGCTGTAATCATGCGGATGGGTGTCGGCATCGCAGTAATAACCGCAGTAAAAGCGGTGATTGAGCTCGATGTAAACCGCGCCTGATACAGAGCCGAGCTCGTAAAAAAGGCCAAAATGGCGGTTATCCCGGACCGCGCTGTAGTAGCGGTCGATTATCGCCGCCGTCGGCGCTTTAAAGGGTTTTGGCAACTCGGGATATTTAACCTCTATACACTGCGCAACCGCTTGCCAGAGTTCCAGTTGCAGGTCTTTCAAGGTCTCGATGTAGGCTTTTTGCAAGTCCCGAACCACGAGCAGATTGTTGCCCTGACGTAACGTCTGCTTGATAGCGTCCATGTAAGCATGTCCTTGGTTCTGGAAGGTCAATTTTGCGATGAGATCGATGTATTGCAGCAGGCTTTCACGCACGGCAGCTTCGCGGATCACCCACGGTTGGCATTGCTCCAGCCATGGCAGGATGTCGGCGGCGTAGCTGATACGTTGGTAATCGATGCCCAGACAACTGCGGGGATCAGCATCGCGGCCATCCAAGGTAAGGTAGACCGGCGGATAGGTCTGGTAGCCCTCGCCCTGAAGGGTCTCCAGATAGCGAAATAACTGAGCCTCCTGGTCCTCGGCGTAGAGCTTGTTTTCGATGATGATCGCTTGCCGTTTGGCGTTACGGATCAGGATATCGACGTTGCGGTACTCAACCTCCACCGTGACGTCGCGGCAGTCGAAACCCTCGATATTCAATGCGTCTAGCAGTAACTGCAGCAGTTTGCCACCGGCCGCATGAGCGCCTTGGGGGTTGAGCAAGAAGGCCAAGTAGCGAGAGTGCAGGCGCACTTCATCCGAGCCACTGCGCAGTAAGGTGAACAGGTTGAAAGCCGGGGGGCGATGCAGTTCGGCCCGGAGTAAAGCGGCGCGATTGATCAAAATGTGCAAGGCTCATCTCCTTGTGCTTGCAATGTTGATGGTGATTGTATTGCGCCATCACTGAATCCGCATCCGGTATATGCAGTTCGCTCAAATTTAGGATTTCTTGCATATCAGCCTTTGGCAAGGCGCAAGCCCAAGCAAGCGCCCGCTTTTGGCCGAGAACTGCCGCTCCAAAGGGCCGCTTCCGGCCAATAGCTGCCCGTGGCGAAGACAGGTTTGATGCGCGGTCGCCGTGGACACGCCGAACAGACTGAAAGTGTCAAACTGTGCGCATTTCGACCTACGGAGCAGCGTTCTTTATCCACCATACCCGCGTGGGTATCGGTTCAAAGAGAATCACCGCCAGGACCCTTCTTTCCATAATTGATCGCAAGTGGCGGCTGCCATCCTGCAACCGGCCCAACGTGTACCTTCACACCTCTGGCGAATTGCTCTTGTAGGTATGGAGCCCCTCTATACAAAATCGCATTACAATCTTTCTCCAGCTCTTTGTACAAAGAGTTATCGCTGGCGCAGCTGTACAGGAGTGCCACGTTAAGCACACCTTCCTTGCTTTGGGCTGATACTTTTACATAAAGATCACTTGAATCATCCGTAAACTCAACTGCCCATCCAGCGCTTCTTAAAGGACGTACTAAATCGTCGATGCAATCCTTCATAAGCAGCGCCTTTCGAAGGGTCGCTCCGTCGTCGGTTGGCACGATAGGGACCAATTTGCCGTTTTCTTGATAATGCTTCTCCTCCATGAGTTTTATGACCATTTGAGCAGATCCATGAAGAATCGCTTGCTGCCATAAGAGTTCGCTGTCTTTGTTCGTCGCCGGAAAGAGAAGTGGAGCTGAATTATCTTGGTGGTACCACGACTCAATGACACTCACAGTAGATATGGCAACAATCAATCGAGACAAATTTGCCTGTTGCCATTCGGGCGAAAGCCCATGTGCAAAGAGATGTCTGTTTAAGCGGGCCGCACCTTTGTATCCGTCTGTGTTTTTGTAGAATGAATCTTGCAACCACCGCCTGAATGTTTCAAAAGCAAAAACCATCTCGTCCATGCCGAACAGATATTCAGTAGTTTTGTAGTTCGTGGGAGTCCACATTCCTTCGAAGTGCAGTTCGGCGGCATTACTGATGGCTCCAGCAACGGCTTTGTTCACTCTTTCCATGGTCGCTAAGGACTGGGTTTCCATGGGAAGTATTTTTGAAACTGCACCTTCAATGGCTGGGATGAGCGCCGCTATGCTTGCCGATTTGTAACCGGCGTAAAATGCCAAATACGCTTCTCTGGCCAATGGGCGGATATCAGCGAGGCATGACGCGCCGACCATTATTTGCTCTATGCAGACAGCTTCGAAAGAAAGCGTGTAAATAGTGGAAGTATGATAATTGAACAGCTTTATCGCGTCTTCGGCGGTTCGGTGCTCACAGTCATTGAGTATTTTTGTCACGTCTTCTCTACAGACCCAGAACGGGGAGAACCACTCGAGCTTTTCCCAAATTGCTGCCGTCTTTGAATATGACTCGTCCCGCTTAATCCAATCTTCTCGGCTCGCTTCTGTGGTCACTGGAAAGCATGCGCTTCCGTGCTCAGTATGAATTATCACGCAATCGGTCTTGCCAAATCTCCCCACATCTCTGCGTACGACTCCGGAGACGGTTAAACCTTTCGCCACCGCCCAGCTTTCAATCTCTTCCAGATTTACTTTATCTTGGTTGGAGTTTTTAAATCTAGCCCAGATGCCGTTGAACGCACATTCCAACGTTTTCCTTTCCATGATTTTCTCCAAAAGCACCAGACCGAGTCATTCGATATTGGCAAACCTGACACTGTCGCGTTCAGATTGACGAGTGTAGAGATATATCATCGTCGTTTGAGGCGGAAAGATTGCTTGTGGTCGATGAAGCCCTTTGCCACAGGCAGAAATAGGCCAAAGCGAACACAAACGTTTGATTAAGGGGCGGGCTCCAACCCGTCCCGTTGAGCGAAGCGAACGGTTGGAACCATTCGCTATATATTACTACTGCAACAAATGCCCGAGTAAATTCCTCATTAAGTTTTTGATTTGATTTGTTGGTATCTTTGCCTCAAAGCCATTTTTATCCGCAAAACAGAAGCCTTCGCATGGTCGGTGATCGTTTGGAAAAGGGCTTACCCTACAATGAGCGACGGAGTTTCGTAGGCGGTGTATTATCTCCCTCAGATTTAACTCTTGTGATTCTTTTTTTGCACCTGCATTGACAATGCATTCTGGGTTAAAACCCCAAGCCTCCAACTCTTGGAGGGAAGTCTCAGGTATCAATTCCCGCATTCTTTCATGTGGAAAAAACAAAAGCCCGATGAGTCCATTCAGCAGCTGTGTGGTTTCATACTCGCCATTGTAAGTATCAATTAACTCTAGGCTGCGCTGCATGAAGAGTCGTTCGAAACTGTTGAAGTAGCTCACGTAATTACCTCTGACACATCTTTAATAGAGAATTCAGTCGCCCGAGCAGAAAATATAATTAGAGAATTATACTGCTAGGTTTTTAAGTACCGTTGAGTCCATTCTTCATCAAGCTTTTTCATCTTTTTCTTGTTTAAGCCCCTACTCCAAGGGAGTCGGCGCCATTCTGCGTGGCGAAGGGTATTTGTAAGATGCCTCGCTCTTCTCCGGGCCCCCCAACCACCTAGCCTTCGAACCTCGGCACTTAACCTGGCGCGATTCAGGTGGCCAGAGCGCGCTTTAGCGTCTGCGGCTGTAATCAGTTCATAAGGTGGTAGATCTTCAAGCCTCGCCGCTTCAGCCCAAAGCAAGTCGATCATCATGAGGCAGCGCCGCCGAATTCCATCGTGGCAAACCAACCATGTCGTAATTTCGCTGCGAAGACGGTCGTGCCTCAATTCCTCCTCGGTGGGCCCGATAGATCCGTAGCATTTAAGGTATTCAGAATTGCCGTCTAGCAAAGTGCGAAGAGGTGCTCCCTGTCTCAGCAACTCCGTGCCGAAAATCGGATAGATTTCATCAATTTTTATATGGCCTTGCAGTATCCTTGAACATAGATCACTAAGCATGCCACAAACATTACGAACTGACGCCTGAGCCCATGAGGACGCGATGTCGCTAGAAGAGGCTCTTAAAAATCCGTGTAATTCTTGAAGTTTTACATGATGAGCGATTTGATAATAGTCTTGTGCCTTGCGTCCAAGAAATACAATCGTCGCCCAGTCGCCTTGGAGTTCAGTCCATCTACGTCGGTACATCTCCGCCCAATCCAACCTTTGTTGTTGTCGTTGTCCAGACAGTATTCTTACCTGAGCTCCTCCCACCACCACCAAAAGTATAGTTGCTAATGCAGTCAGCTCGGCATCCGTCATAATTTTCCCGCCATCTGTTTCGCCACCAATAGACGGATGATGGCCAATGATCGAAAGAACCGCAATCGACATCTGAATCTGGAGACCCGCGCCTCGCCTTAAATCGCCCACCGGTTTCTAGATTAATCCGATTGGTAGCTTTTGACCAATTGCTGCCGCTCAGGAACGACCGCATTCGGCCCAGGCTGTGTGAAAACGCATGCACGGTTTTGAAGTCTGCGTTGCTGCGTAAAATCTGCCAGCGTTTGGTTAGTCAGCAGACCTGAAATTTGCGTAGGGACGCGACTTTCGTTCCGATTCTGACTGTCAAACTTGCTCTAAAACGTTTTCACACAGCCTCGGCCAACAGCAGCCATTCGGATGCGTCTAAAAAATCAGATTCGATTCAGTACCCAAAAGTAGTCAGGCCGAGAAACAGCATCAAACCACGATTGCTTCTTGCAGCTTAAATTCAAGAAACATCCATTTTGTTGACGAGTTCGATCCGTGAAGATGCAAGCTTCTGCATTTCTCTACGACGTCGAAAATCTCTAGCATCAGATGCAAACTCTACAACAGTTCGTACAACTGCTTCCTGCGGGTCTTTATCTGGCATTTGTCCAACCCAGTCTCTCCAAGGAATAATCAAATGTTCAACGGAAACTTGCTCATATGGATCTCGCGCCGCTGCGATCAGATAACCGACAACCACAGCAATTGAATGGTCAAAGACTACATTTCCGATTGGGCCACCTAGGATAAACTCGGCCACTTCATTTGCGCATGAAGCATTTGCCGTATATCTATGATAGAGGTCCGGATTTTCCTGGCGCAATACCATTAGGGGGATTAGCAAAGGAATATCTAAGAAGTGATCTTTTGGAATGCTGCGCAGTATCAATCTTAACCTAACAATAAGCTGATCAATATCTCGAAGAGTAAACTTAAATCGTATTGCTAAAAAGCTTAATACTTTCGCTCCATACTCATAATCATCCCGCTCTGAATGTCGCGACTTAAAGTAATCTAATATGTCGGGCTGCCTAATTCGAGCGTTAATGTATACTCCCACATCCACCAGGTTTAGATGGTAATCCAAATCGATAAACCTTCTCAAATAATGAGAGCCATCGAATGCTGGGCCATAAACCCCCTGAAAACTCTTGCTAAGCTGGTCACGATTTATTGCAAGAACAAAGACCAGGCGATCCACGTCGAATAAATGCTTTATTCGTTCCAAAACCTCGATTGCGTAAGTTGGTTTGCATCTATCCAGCTCATCAACAAAAAGAATTAGATTTTCTTGTCCTTCTGGCAATGCATCGAGAGCCTTACTCAACTGAACCTTAAAACGCTCTAAGGATTTCTGTTTGATATTAAAGCTATCTACTAAACTACCAACAGAGCCACCGGCCAGCTCGGAAGCGAGTTTTTCGTATTCCTTATCTAGATCCAGGGCTCCAAAGGTGGCAGCCTTTGCGGCAGCAACTGCGGTGGACTTGATAATGCTTGGCGCATATGTTTTGGCTTTCTCCCACGCATTTCTGACGGCAGGCGTATTACTCTGATCGCTAAGCCAGCGATCCAGTACCGATAACATCGGCAGCAAGGGGTCCTCAGCGAAATCGCTTTCCCAAGCATTGAGATATAGGCTGACTTTATTTTCGTAACTCAAGTAACACTGCCAAAGCCGAAAAAAAGTAGTTTTTCCTCCCCCCCACGGGGCATCTATAGCGAAAACCAATGGAGACTGCGCATTCAGCAAAACTGGCGACAGATTCTCAATCTCTGCATGCCGCCCTAGTAAGTCTTGAGGACAAGGCCAAGCGTTTGTATCGAATTGGAGACTTTTGAAGCGTAGTTGGATTGATTTTCTCTCAGAAGGAGTCGTAGCGTCCGTAGTCAAAAGGTTTCTCCTATTTTAAATTCGTGTTGGCGATGACCAAATGCTCGTCTGAGTATCACCGAATCGCCACTTCTTTTGTCGATCTGTTTGATAGTCCGCTCCTGGCCGTTCTCTGCCAGTCGCGTGAGGCAGAAAGCGACCCTATGGGGACATTGAGACTGAGCGGCGGCGCTTGCCTATGCCCACCAGAAAACCATAGCGCCCAATGCTGTGGCGCAATGCCGACGCTTTCAGAGACTTCGAGATGATGGTCAGGGCAGAGGCTGGAGGCTGGTTTTGATGGTAGTGACCACGCGGTTACGGCCTTCGTGTTTAGCGTGATATAGGCGTTGATCGGCTGCACGCAGAATTGCCTCGATTGTGTCGCCGTCGCGACCAAATTGCGATACACCGATGCTCACTGTGACCACGGTTAACCGCTGCAGGCCATGAAAAGAATTATTTGCAACAGCGCTTCGCAGACGCTCGGCAATTACGTGCGCGCCTTCAAGTGAAGTCTGAGGTAGCAGTATCATGAATTCTTCTCCGCCTACTCGGGCTACTCCGTCATACGGCCGGATTGAATCGAGGCATTTATCCACGAAACTCTTCAGGATGTCATCGCCAACCTGATGCCCGAAGCGATCGTTGATGGACTTGAAATTATCCAGATCGAGTGCCAACACGGAGAACGGCTCACCGCCGCGCTTGGCCCGACCAATTTCGACATCGACCCTCTCCATGAACCGACGCCGATTATCAGCGCCAGTCAGTGGATCGGTCGCCGCAAGGTGCCCGAGTTCTTGATTGGTGCGCTGGAGCTCCTGCAGGGCGCTCTCGGTATACGCCATCGCTTCGGCAAGACGCACCATCAACTCCTCTTGGCTGTAAATCTTCGAGAACGACCGCGTGGTAAGGAACGCTTGCACTACCCCATAGCTCAACATGAAGAATCCACCGGCGAAGATTGCATGAGCGAGCCACCACATGTGGTTCCACGGACGGGCAAGGATGAAGGCAAGAGATGACAGCGCAAACGCAGTAACCGAGATGACAAAAATCATCATCAGCGGCGAACGGATACGACGCAGCAGGAGCATTGCCACGGTCAACGTGGAAAGAACGAGGGCACCACCTTCCATCGAGAGGCGCACCGCGAGGTTACCGGCGATCGGCGAATTTGCGACGTACGCCACTGCCACGTCAACCAGCAGGAATAGTCCTATCCAGGTCAGCCACGGGCGGGACTTCATTCGTTGGTCCGCGGCATCAGGTGGGCGGTGGTACGACAGCATTCCAACTAACAGCAGAGTCGCCATGACCAGTCGAGAGGCCGGACCATAAAGCAGGAAGAGCCAGATATTGTGGTGTGCGAGCCCGGTGAACACACCATGCAACGCGTAGATCAGCACAAAACCGAGAAAGCCAAGCGTCATCCAGCGCAGCAGCGGGTCTCCCGATGACTGATAGCAGCGCCACGTTACGTACGTCACAAACAATCCTTCCAAGGTGGCTGCCGCGATCGCCATGATATGGAACAGGTGGTTCTCGAATATAAGTGTGGGGTCTTGAAAGACGTATAAGTAGCCAATCAAAAAGGCCGGAACAAACGCAAATCCGACGAGCAGCAAGTAGGCGTAAACCTTGACCATGACGCGAACGGCTTCAGGTGGCTCGCCGCTGGCGATGAGATTGCTCATGGTTCCCTCCAAGTTCAAATCCATTTAGCCAACACCGGTCCGGTGTTGGCTCCAAAGCCACCTAGATGCCAACGGTCCCTAGCATCATTACGCAGATATGGGATGGAACCGATTTATGGCATTTCAATTTTAGACTCCCTACCAATTTCTGCTGCAGAAGCAGGTAAAAATGTTCACGCGAGCGCAGCAAACGAATAACGAATGGCTCGTTATTCTCATCGACCAAGGGTTAGCTGTCCTTTCTCAAAATCAGGTGGACACCATGGCTGGACAGCGGAGTTAGCTAGATGATTTTGCCGGACGCATACAGGTAATTGCCCCAGTCTCGCTAGACATAGGAAGATGTCTGATGGGGCAGCTTTGGGTTGTGGATTTCGGTCAGTCGTGAGAGGCAGGAATTGGCCGATTCTGTTGAAAAAGTCGGTCTGCCCAAACGGCCTGATCATTGACTGGTGAAAACGCCTTGTTTGCACGCTGCTAGGTGAAATCCGAGTCTGGAAGCCTCTGCCAAAAGTAAAGATTTCAATCTCGGGCACGTACTTTTTTGATGCGCAAACCATAGCCGACTTTTTCAATAGAATCGGCCAAAAGCAGACTCTGGACAATCCGCTCCACAAGGCGATAGAGTCAGTAGTTCAGACCAACTACCCCGAACGATAAGGACATGGAATGTTGCGCATATTGGGTAAGGCATCGTCGATCAATGTACGAAAGGTGCTCTGGGCCTGCGCCGAGATTGAAATTCCCTTTGAGCGGGTGGATTGGGGTTCTGGCTTCAGATCGACGCACACACCTGAATTCCTGGCGCTGAATCCCAATGCCATGGTGCCGGTCATCCAGGACGACGACTTCATTCTTTGGGAGTCAAACTCGATCATTCGCTACCTGGCGTCGCGCTACAACGGCGTTCACCTTTACCCGACTGAAGCGAGAGCCAAAGCGCGGGTGGATCAATGGATCGATTGGCAAGCGTCAGATCTCAACAAGTCGTGGAGTTATGCCTTCATGTCGCTGGTCAGGCATTCGCCTGAGCATCAGGACAGCCGTGCGTTGGCGGCCGCGTGCAACAATTGGTCGAGGCACATGGAGATCCTCAATCGACAGCTCGATTCAACCGGGGCCTACGTCAGCGGCGATGAGTTTTCTCTCGCAGATATACCGATCGGCCTGTCAGTTAATCGGTGGTTTGAAACACCGCTTGCTCATCCGGACTTTCCTGCCGTGAGCGACTATTACGAACGCTTGAGTCGTCGACCAGGCTACCGCCTGTACGGAAGAAACGGGACGCCATGACACGGTCTCAGAGGAGTTTTGTGTCCGCTTCACGGGTGGATAGCATCCTGTCGCTACCGCCAGCTTTCAGCCATAAGCAGTCAGTGCCTACCATTCGGTTAAAGGACGGCCGCGAGCGTAGCTTGCGAACGTCCAAGTGAGCGGAGCAAAAGACTTGAGCCTGTTGTTATCAGTAGGAATGCACAGTTTCAACTGTGGAATCAATTTCGCCCGCTAAATCGTTTGCGTGATTTAGCAAGTCAGCGATGGATTCAACTGAAATTTCTACTTTTTCACCATCTTTATTGTAACCGGCACGATGTACACAGTGATGGCGAATCTCTACGGCTTTAAACAACCAAGAGAGGTCTGAGAATTTGTGGTTTAAAACCGCTTCGTACATTGGCTTTATTTTTTTTAGGTCATGGAATATCAGATCTTTTAGGTAGCTTGCGACGGTTACTTTTAAAGTTTCTTTTTCTTGATATATTTCACGCAAGGTAAATTTACGCTTGGAGAACTCTGGGTCACTTTCAACAAGTTTCCTAGTAAACTCTTCAGAATTACAAACCTGATGGATAAATACACCAGCTAAATACCCTTCAATAGTAGAAACCACATGAGCATGAATCATAACTAAAAAGCTAAATCGTGCTTGTTCGGGAACATCTAGCTCTCGAATAATATCAACACTCTCTAGCTGGTCCACTAGTAGCTGATAGTGCTTTCTGTTCTCATTTTCTTCATACCACTCATAATCTTCCTGTTCGAGGGTGGTTTCTCTCGAAAAATCATCAATTAAGTCATCGATAAAGTCTGGGTCACTTGGACTTCTGCCGTACATCGCACATAAATCTTGATAATCGCTCATTGGCTACTCTTAAACTGATAAGGCCTATAAATCTTGAGTTAAGCGGCTGCCGAAGGCAGTCCGCTAGAACAAATGGTTGGGCGTCTGCGCTGAGTGCCAACGCTCCATGATGAATATGACCAAAGAATGCGATGCGTTCACCGCGAGACGTGCCTCGGATACAGCTAGTGACGGCGGCCTTACGCCACGCCCATGTGCTGAACCAATATGCGTTCGATACGCGCCAACACCATCCACGATGGAAGCCAGCCCTTGAAGAATTCTCTTCTGGTCATCTCGGAGCGTTGGATCCAGGTTAAGGCCCAAGTGACTCTGAACAGTGCGCCAAAGCGGCGTGACTGTCTGGTTGGTCGGCATATCTAGAGCAAACGTCTCAATGTAGGTCTTGCAAGTCGCCTCAATGATTGAACAGGCCGCGGTGATAGCCGCATGGGGATCACGCTCAAGTTGACCGATTGCTCGCTCGAATTCCGCCTCAACAGAGGCAAAATCGCCAGCCCGGAGGAAGTCAGCTAGTGTTTTAGCGGCAAGACTTGCTCCAGCAAGCCCTACGTATCCGTTTAGCTGATATGTGAGCTGATTCTTCGCGAGACTTTCACGGATTCTTTTCTGGCCGATAGCGATTTCTGGACGCCAGTCGTTGGGTTCTTGATCCATGAATTTTTGTATGACTTGGCCGAGTACTACCAAGGCATCCACTGACGGATCTTCGTTGCAGCGCTTTAGCCAGAGGGAACATTTCGTCTCGCAGTTCCCGACTGGGGCGTCACCGGGCGCTCCGCTTTCCATAAATAGGGAGTTCAGCGTCGAATGGCTGAAGTAGTACGCCCCAATGACGGAAGCGACTGCGCCTATAACTGAGTTTGGAATCGTGTTAGCCAAATTTCACTCCAGACGCCAACTATAAGTAAACGCCACAAGCGGCGTAATGTTTTCCGCCACTTGCGTCTGATAACGATCTTTTGCCATGAAAAAATCCTTCAGCGGCATGCGGGGGCTCGGTGGAAACGCAACATGAAGCAGGAAGAAAAAGCGACATGGCTTCAGCAGAGATTACAAAGTCGGTGGCAACGTGTCCATGGGCTGTTTGAGTCGAGCGGCTGTGCTCGTGACGAGGAATTAGTCAGTTTCCTCAGGGGCAGCTTCTGGCCGAAAGCCGCCAATCAAGAAAATCCCCTATCCCCTCATCAACCCGCCAACCGACTAGCCTCTAACCACCTTCATATTGCCAAGTATCCTCCCAGCATCCTGTCCGGGCGAAAGCCCAAACACCCGCGCCTAATCCCGGCTGAATTGCGTCGCACTCTCGTCGCCCACTTCGAAGGCAGCCACCATAACGCTTTTGGCATTCGCCACCATCAGGGTTCTGGTCTGAAGCAGGCAAACCCGCGTCTGGTACTGCAAGGGGCTCAGGTTGGTGACCGCCTTGAAGTGACGATGGAATCCCGAGACGCTCATTGAAGCGCGTTGCGCCAATCGCTCAACACCAATGGACTCGGCGAAGTCGCGGCGGATTCATTGGATTGCCAGGTTGATTCGGCCATCGCGGTATCCGGCGCGGCGATGTCTCGCAACATCCAGCCATGGAGGCCTTGGAGTACGCGGAAGATAATCTCTCGCTCATAGACGGGGGCCACGGTCTTCGGAGAAGGGTTCGCCCTGAGCATCACCGGGACCGTCATTACTGACCTCCAAGAATGATCAATCCTTAGGCGCGCGACCCGACTACCAGCCCCCTTAGGCTCAAGCCCCCAATGCGCGCTTCACCTCAAACCCTCTCACCGTCACTGATATGAATACCAAGATCGCAACGACCAGCTGCAAGATGCGATTTAAGCGTCAACGCCGGGATTTCGTAATCGCCGTGATTCTGACGCCGAAACGGCAAGGGTTGATCACTAAAAAGCGTATCCAAGCGAGCGGCATAAGCCGTGCAAATGGATTGAAACCGGGCGGTGTCCATCTTGCTGGTCTTATAGATTGGGAAGGCCGGCATGACCGTGAAGCCAGGATAGAAAAGCACCCCATGCTGGATAGGAAATAGCAGGTCATCCAACGCGCCGTTCACCCCTCGGCCACTGTAGTGGGATTCCCAACCGCCCATCGTGACCACCAACATGGCGCGCTTGCCTGTCATGCTGCCTTCGCCGTAGCGATCGCCCCAGTGGTTTTCGCTATGTTCTCCGACACCATAGGCAAACCCGTAGGCGTAGACGCGTTCGATCCAGCCCTTGAGAATCGCGGGCATCGAGAACCACCACAGCGGAAATTGAAAGATGACGGCATCGGCCCAGCGCAATTTGGCCTGCTCTGCCTGGATGTCCGCCGGTTGGTTGTCAGCGGCAAATACACGCTGGGACTCAAGCGCCGGGTTGAAAGGCGTTTCTGCGTCATAACCTGGGGCGTCGTCCGGATCGAGGGATGCTTTCCACTGCATGCCGTAGAGATCTGAGACTTCGACCTCGTGGCCTGCTGTTTCCAGGTGAGTGATCGCAAAATCCTTGAGCGCGCCATTGAGCGAACGAGGTTCGGGGTGGGCGTAGATCAGTAATATTTTCATGAGGGCTCCGCGTTGAATGTGTCCCTCAGCGTAAGCCTGCATCCGCTATGATAGAAATGAATTCCCAAAACACATGGTATTTGCATGCACAATAGCTTGCGTCGTCTGGACCTTAATTTGCTGGTCACATTGGATGCCTTGCTAGCCGAGCAGAATGTGACGCGGGCAGCGCGCTTGCTCAATCTCGCGCAACCGACCGTCAGCCTGCAATTGGGCAGGCTGAGAGATCTTCTTGATGATCCGCTTTTGCTGCCTGGCCCCCGAGGGATGTCGCCCACCGAGCGAGCTCGCGAATTGCAGGGGCCCCTGCGGGACGCGTTGGCCGCGCTGGAAAGCGCACTGAGTCCTGCTGCCGCTTTTGAACCCGGACGGTCCCATCAAACGTGGAAGATCGCTGCCAGCGATTATGCGACGACTGCCTTGGTCTGGCCGTCGCTCTCGCGGCTCAGGCACCTGGCCCCGCACACGCGGTTGGCGCTTATGAATAAACCGACTGTCGACTTTGCCAAGGATCTGGAAAACGGCCTTATCGATCTGGCGCTGCACACCCGCGATGAAGCGCCGCCCAAGTTGCGTCAGCGCTCCTTGATTCACGAACGCTATGTGCTGGCGGCGCGGCGCGGCCATCCCGCGCTGGCAACCAAGCTGTCGCTCAAAGCGTTCTGCGCCCTTGAACATGCGGTCATGTCACCTGATGGCGCCGGCTTCGTTGGCAGTACCGACCACGCGCTGGCAGCTGAAGGTCTGGAACGGCGAGTGGTATTGTCCGTGTCGAATTTCAACTCGCTGGTCTCAGCATTGGTGCACAGCGATTTGGTTGCGGTGGTGCCGCAAAGGCTGGTGAAACATGAGCCAGCGCTTCACGTCCAGGCACCTCCGCTGGCCATTCCCGGGTTTGAAATGCTGATGTTATGGCCCGAGCGACTGCATCGCGATCCTGCCCATATGTGGCTGCGCGACCTTATTGCTTCGACGTTGGAAACAACCGGCACGCAGAAATAAATGGACCGGCCCATGAAACGATGACGACGCCCCCCTGCCCCGTGTCGCGTTAATAATGTCCAGTTCACTCCAAGGAAGAAGCTAATGTCCTCCGATCCCCTATGGGGGCTATTGAACACCCCGCCTGGAGCCTTTTATGCCATCCACCTCACGTGACGACGCCCGTGTTGAGCGTCGTCTCATCGCCACCCTGACCGAAGCCTGTGAAACCGCCAAAACGGAAATCCCGGGCTTCGCCTGGCTGACCCACACCGTCGACTATCGCGCCTTTCCCCAAAGCCTGCGCGTGATCTGGATTTTCGACAGCCGCGCCAGCCAGGAACACGCCCTCTCAACGGGGGCAGACAAACGCATGCGTGAGCTGACCGCCGCCGCCCTGAACGACGCCGGCGTACACGTCCCCCATATGGCCCGCTGCGTCAGTTTCGACTCCGAAGAAGAATGCCGCCTCCGGCATGGCGGCGACTGGCGCTTGCGCCTGGCCAAGGTACACACGACCAACGCACCTGCGAGCCATCGATGACCCACTGCCGCGGGCTCATTCTCGATGGCACCCGAGAAGACATCCGGACAGGTCATCTTGCAAACTGGAAGTCAGCTCCACCCGGAGTAACGGATTGCTTTCGGCCGAGGCTGTGTAAAAACGTTTTTGAGCACGACAGAAACTCAAAACCGGACTGAAAATCGCGCTTCTACGCGAAATCCACATCTGCTGACGTGCCGATAAATTTCAGGTTTAACGTGGACGCGCACATTTCAATTTTGGCGAAGCGTTTTTACACACTCTGGGCCATTCGCAGTCATTCGATGTGGCGATGAGCCCTGAGACGATTGAGTTATCTAAATCCAGCTTCCTTTACCTCTACTACTATCCCTACCAAAGCGTTGAACGAATCAATATCAAGCGGCCGACTCAGGAAATAACCCTGACCTTCATCGCACGACACTGCTTTGAGCAATTCCAAGTGAGCGGCCGTCTCAACGCCTTCTGCTGTGACGATGAGAGATAATGCACGCCCCAAACCCACGATAGCTTGGATGATGGCAGTGTCGTCCTCGTTCCCCCCCATACGGTTCAAAAAACTGCGGTCTATTTTCAAGCCGTCAAAGGGGAATTCGCGCAGGTAGCTCAGCGAAGAATATCCCGTTCCAAAGTCGTCCATCGATATCCGCACACCGATGCGCTTGAGCGCTCGCATCACCTCAAGTGCGCCTGCGGCACCGTCAAGCATGACACTTTCGGTAATTTCAAACTCCACCCTTGCAGGATCGACTCCAGAGTCGTTAAGCGTTTTCTGAATTCGCTCGACCAGGTTGCCTCGCTTAAATTCAATGGGTGAAAGGTTAACTGAGACAAACAAGTGTTCCGGCCACTGCGCGGCGGAGCGACAAGCGGTACTGATAACCCAGTTACTCAAGGTAAGAATCAGCCCAGCCTCTTCGGCAATTGGGATAAACGTGTCGGGTGGTATTAAGCCGCGCTCAGGATGTTGCCAGCGTACCAGCGCTTCGGCACCGACCATCTGACCGTCAGCTATACGATAGCGTGGCTGGAAATACAGACGTAGTTCACCGTGTTTGATGGCGAAACGCAGGTCGCTTTCCAAACGACGGCGCTCAATGATCCTGGCATTCATATCACCCGCGTAGTAGCGCCAAGTATTACGACCTCCGGCCTTTGCCTCGTAGAGAGCAATATCGGCATAACGAAGCAACTCGGCGGCCTCGACAGCGTCCGTTGGTGCCATCGCGATGCCAATGCTGGTGCTGACGAACACTTCCTGCTCATCGATCGCTATAGGCCGCTCGATGGACTCGATGAGGCGACGACAGAGCGCCTCGACTTGTTCCTGGATGCTCATGTCGGTGAGGATCAGTACAAACTCATCCCCCCCGATGCGAGCGACCAGATCCCCATCGCGCACGCATTCCGCCAGCCGGCTCGATACTTCTTTGAGCACCAAATCACCGGCAGCATGCCCGAGCAAGTCATTGACCGCTTTGAAACGATCAAGGTCCAAGCTGAGCATGATCAGAGGTTGCTCTGCCGTCTTCAGTGCCTTGAGTTTGCCGTCCAGAAACGCCTGAAGACGTCTCCTGTTCGGGAGCCCGGTCAAGGCGTCGTGCTGTGAGAGGAACTCGATTCGCCGACGGGCTTCAACTTCTTCCGTCACATCGGTCGCCGTACCGCGAAAACCTTCACCTGCCATTGCGCGCGCCGAAAGGCGAGTGATGCGCTCCCGACCTTGGGTATCGACGTAGCGGCACTGAGCGCTGATATCCGGCCGACGGTTCGGGATGCTGAGCCACTGGGATAACGTGCCCAATTCGGTGCACAACAGATCGTCGATCACCGCGCCGATCCAAACGTCCCTGGACAGTCCCGTCACGTCTTCAAACCGCTCGGACAAAAAGGTCAGACGCCAGTCAGCATCTATTTCCCATACCCAGTCCGAGCTGGTTTCAACGACGTCACGAAAACGCGCTTCGCTGGTGGCGAGGGCGTCCTGGCTCCTCTGTAGCGATGCATAGCTGGAGTCAAGCACCAGCGCCCCGGCGGTGGTGCGACGCAAAATGGCCCAGGTCATCAGACACACCAACAGCAAGGCAACGCCGATCAATGGCAACCCTAGCCCCAATAGACGCAGGCCTGGCCTGGATGAGTTCCAGCCCAGCGTAACGGCAGCACCGTCATTACCCAATGGCAATAGTGACGTTGCGCCCGCTTCGTCGGCCGTGGCGACATGCAGACGCTCGACTCCAAAATCGTTGCCGATCAGCTCGAGCTTGGTGCGGTTCAAAACATCCACAAAAATCAGCACCGACGGCGACCTGTCATCCGCCACCACCGACGGGTCGGTGCCCGGCGTAATCGCTGCTGCCGCGACGAGGGCGGGTACGCCATTTACATTGATAAAGGCAGTGGTCGGCGTTTCTGTTTCCGCGCCTGCACGAGCCTTATCAAGAATCCCGGCAATGGACTGCTCGAGCCACTCAGAGACTTCAACAGTTTTGAGCTCACCCTTGACCACAGAGTAAACGGTGCGATTGACGTCGTTGACGACAAACAGCCCCTGGAAGCCGAAGTCCTTATAAATCGTTGGTCCGACGTTTTGTCGAACGAAGGCCCAGTCTAGGTCAACTTCGGTATGCAGGTGCTGATAAGCATCACCCCAAAATGCGTAATCCTTGACGGTTGAGCGCAGCGACTTTTCCAGCGATTGCATCGCCTTCTTGGTGTAAAAAGCGCTTTCGACCTCCTCCGTTCGGTCTAAATCATGGGCAAGATAAATAAGTGAAACGCTGGCTAGTAAAAACACACACGCCAACAGGCCCACAAACTTGAAAAGAGAAGCCCGTGCCAGCGACACGCTCGAGCGATTAGAGGGGGTAACGATGGAGGCGAGATTGTTCGGCATAATTTCCTGCTGGCAGCAGATACAAGTAGTTTGTATAACGCTATCGGCTGCGCTGAGGAAACTGTGAGTGCGCTCATTTTTCTGTCGTTGGTGTGAAACACCGATATGGCTAGGTTCTGTACGAAATCCTTTGAAACCGCCGTCACCGCACTGAACACTGATACATCCGGTGATGCTCCAGCAGGAAGTCCACAAACAACCGCACCCGCGCCGGCATTGCCGCCCCCCCTATGAACACCGCATGAATCGGCTCCCGGTCTCCGGGGTTCCAGGCTTCCAGCAGCGGTACCAGATCGCCGCGCTGCAAATCCTCGCTCACGCTGAACTCGCCGATACGCGCAATGCCGGCCCCTACTCGCGCGAGTTGTGCCAGCGCTTCACCACTGCTGCATTCGATGTTGCCGCTGACCTTCAGGGAGAACTCTTGTCCGTCGCGAATGAACGGCCAGTTGGGTTCGGCACGGCGGAAGTTGAAGCGTAGGCAGTTGTGCCGTAGCAGGTCTTCCGGTTCCTGGGGGGTGCCATGGCGCTGCAGATAGTCGGGCGATGCCACCACTACCTGGCCGGTGTCGCCGATCCTGCGCGCGGTCAGCGGGCTGTCGGGCAGATGGCCAAAGCGTACCGCCACGTCGGCCTGGCCGCCGAGAATGTCGACCACTTCGTCGCCGAGGGTGAGGTCGACGACGATGTTCGGGTAACGGGCGCTGAAGGCTGCCACCAAGGGAACGATGGCCAGCCGCCCATGGCCAAGGGCCGCGCTGACCCGCAAGCGGCCCCTGGGTACGCCCTGGTCGGCGATGGCTTCTTCGACCTCGGCCATGTCGGCCAGGATACGCCGGGCGCCGCGCAGGAACGCCTCGCCCTCGGCGGTGAAGGTGATCGCTCGGGTGGTGCGCAGCAACAGGCGGGTGCCAAGGCGTTGTTCGGTACGCGCGATGATCCGACTGACCGCTGAGGGCGTCAGCCCCAATGCACGCGCGGCGGCTGAAAGGCTGCCTTCCTGCGCCACGGTGGCGAACACGCTCATTTCACCTGACCTGCCGTTGAAGTCCATTTGTGCCTCTTACGCAAAGGTGATTGCCAAAAATGCTATCTACCGCCTGAAAAAGTTGGATCGTAGCATTGGCGGCATAGATAAGGAGCCTTCCATGCGTATCAATCCACCACTTGTCGCACTCGCCATTGGTGCCTTTGGCATCGGCGTTACCGAGTTCGCCCCCATGGGCATGTTGCCGGGCATCGCTGCGGATCTCGGCGTTTCCATTCCCGCTGCGGGTCTGTTGGTCAGTGCTTACGCCCTGGGCGTTCTGCTCGGCGCACCGCTGATGACCCTGACCACCGGCAGGATTCCCCGGCGCTATCTGCTGATCGGGCTCATGGCGATTTTCACCCTGGGTAATCTGATGTCAGCCTTGGCGACCGATTACTACAGCCTCATGGTCGCCAGGGTGGTGACCTCACTGAACCACGGTGCGTTCTTTGGCGTTGGCTCGATCGTCGCCGCCAGCGTGGTCGCCCCGCAGAAGCGTGCCGGGGCGGTCGCGGCCATGTTCATGGGCCTGACCCTGGCGACCATCGGCGGCGTGCCGCTGGCCGCCTGGTTTGGCGAACTGTTCGGCTGGCGCACCGCTTTCTGGGGTATTACCGGCCTCGGCGTGGCGACCATGGCCGCGTTGTGGTTCGCCCTGCCCAACCTGCGGGCGCCGCAAGGTGTCGGTGTACTGGCCGAAATTCGGGTACTGGGCCGTGGTCCGGTGCTGGGGGCGTTGGCCCTGACCGTCGTCGGCTCGGGTGCCATGTTTACCGTCTTCACCTACATCGCGCCGATCCTCAGCAGCGAGACCCACGCGTCCACCGCCTACATCACGGCCATGCTGGTGCTGTTCGGTGTGGGGTTGACGCTGGGCAACATGTGGGGCGGCAAAGCCGCCGACCGTTCGATAGATCGCACCCTGATCGTTTCGCTGAGCGTGCTGATTCTTGTCTTGCTGGCGTTCACCGTACTGATGCGTTGGCCGCTGCCGGCCGCCGTGGCCATCCTGATATGGGGTATCGCCAGCTTCGCCCTGGTGCCGCCGCTGCAGATGCGCGTCATGGAAGCGGCCAAGGACGCACCCAACCTGGCCTCGGCGGTGAACATCGGCGCCTTCAACCTCGGCAACGCGATGGGTGCGGCGCTCGGGGGTGCGGTGATCAATGCCGGGCTGGGTTATCCGGCGATCTCCCTGGCCGGGGCGGCAATGGCGGGGTTGGGGCTGCTGATGGTGTTGGCTTTTGCCTGGCGTTCCAGAGCGATTGCGGCTGCGGTGGTGTGAGGATGATGTGAGGGGGCTGTTAGTCGCCATTGAGGCGCTCAAGCAGCCCCTTTGAAATGACAATCAAGCCCTGCGCTTGGCGCAATACTCCAGCATGAGCTGAGTGACCGCTGCGACAATCGTCTGATCCGCATCGGGCGAGGTGAACAGCCGACATTGGGCATCCGGCAAATCCGGCAACCCATGTTCTGCCCCAATGACCGCCAATCCTTGCCCCAACTGACTCAGTGGCATGGGCGCTACCGCGAAGCCTGCCAAGGCCGACGCCCGTAACCCGGCCGTGCTGCTGCACAACATCACTGTGCGTTGGGCGATTCCCGCCTGCGCCAGCCTTGTCAGCGCGACCTCGCGATAAGGGCACGGCTCGGGGAACAGGGCCAGCGGTAACGGCGTGGGTAACCGCGCGACGGGTTGCGCCGACCAGGCCCACACCAGCGGCTCTTGCCATAGCAACAGCCCTGCTTCGCTGGTTTCGCACAGCGAACCGATGACCACCTCCAGATGCCCTTGCTTCATCAGCGCCAGCAATGTACCCGGAATGTTCACCTGCACCTCGATCTCCATCCCGGGGTACTGCGCCGCAAAATCCTGAACAGTGCGCAGTAATCGAGCCTCGACAAAATCTTCGGACACCCCGATCCGCAGCCGTCCATGAAACGGCGTGCGTGTCAGGTCTGTCCAGGCATCACGGTTCAGCGCAAGGATGGTGCGCGCATAAGAGACCAGACGCTCGCCATCGGCCGTCAGTTGCTGGGAACGGGTGGTGCGCGTCAACAGCGGTTTACCAATCTGTTCTTCCAATCGCCGCACGTGGCCGCTGACCGCAGACTGAGTCAGGTGCAACTTCCGGGCGGCGCGGCTGAAGCCGTCTTCATCGACGACCGTGACCAACGTCTTGAGCAGCAGCGCATCGAACATAGTTTTATACGTGATCAATTGAGATGGAATTTACGATTTATATTTCAATTACAACTATGTTGCAATGCTCCCACCTGCCCTGCCTTCCCATTATTCAAGGTGTGTCATGACGACGCTTCTCCATATTCAGTGTTCTCCACGCAAGCAACGTTCGGCTTCCCTTGAAGTCGCGCGCAGCTTCATTGCGCGTTATCAAGCGAACATCCCGGACACCAAAATCATCACCCTCGACCTCTGGAACATGGCGCTGCCGCAATTCGATGAGCTGGCCATGGAGGCCAAATACGCCGGGCTCAATGGCACGCCGTTGACCACCGCACAACAAGAGGCCTGGAACACGTTAGAAGCGTTGGCAAGCCACCTGCACCGTGCGGATGTACTCGTGATGTCCGTACCGCTGTGGAATTTCAGCATTCCGTACAAACTCAAGCACTTCATCGACCTGGTATCGCAGAAAGACATCCTGTTCAGCGTTGACCCGCAACGCGGTCTGGAAGGCATGCTGCACAATAAACTCGCCGTGGTGATGTACGCCCGTGGCCTGGATTTTTCGGCGCAGTCGATCACCCCGGCGGAGCGCTTCGACTTCCAGAAACCCTACGTGGAAGCCTGGCTGAAATTTATCGGCGTCACGGACGTGCATGCGGTGATTGTGGAGAAAACCATCCTGGGGGAAGACGTCGATCGGCACGCGCGTGAGGCGGCGACTCAGCAGGCCAGGGACCTGGCAGACAGTTTTATCAGCCCCTGATGATCAATGAGAGGAAGGCAGAAGATCCGGCGGGCGGGCGTTTGAAGAATTGGCTGGTTGCTCCGTTCAAGTGAAGCCCATGAACTTACGCTTGCCTGACAATATCGACCGAGATCCCCACCGCCACAATCGTGCCTCTGCTCTCAAGCCAGTGCGTGGTGTTGCGGTCCTCGGGTCAGCCCACTCCCGGTCCGTAATCCGTGGCGACGTCATTTCGATGGTCAGTGATCGTGCCTTGCAGAATGTAGACGGTGCCGGGTCTGTCGACAGGGTTGTGAGTCGGCCCGAAGACGCCTCCAGGCTCGAGGGTCACCCGCCTGCCATACCCTCGATCTCAGGCCCCAGGTCAATCGTTGACAGTAACGTCACCGTTACCCCTTTCGTCTCAGGCGCCACCTGTTCGTTGCTCATCGCGCGCTCCCAACTTTACCTGCAGGGCCTGACTAGAAGTAAAGCCCCTTAAAGGTGTGATCCGTTGGAGGACGACCCAGGGTAAAACGTATCCCTGCTTTGAAGTCCATGTCGCCACGAGCATTTGCCAAACAAAGACAATGGACAGCATCCTCAACAGGGAGATAGCGTCAGCCCTTTCAATTCGGGAGCTGCGCCATGGATACCATTGCCAATTATTCAAACGAACATCATCGGCTTTGCGTCATGCAACTGTGGGAAACCGTATTCGGTTACGAAACCGCCCATAATGCCCCCGGCCTGGCTATCGACAAGAAGCTGGCCGTATCCGATGGCCTCTTTTTTGTTGCTCTGGCTGGAGAGGAAGTTGTCGGCACCGTTCTAGCGGGGTACGACGGCCATCGGGGATGGCTGTACTCGGTGGCGGTGCATCCTGCTCATCGTAGAAAAGGATTAGGGGCAAACCTGGTCCGTCATGCTGAGGGCGCGTTGACTGCCCGAGGGTGCATGAAGATCAACCTGCAAATTGTCAGCGCAAATGAGAACGTCAAAACGTTCTATGAATCGCTGGGCTACTCAGTCGAGCCACGCATCAGCATGGGGAAGAAAATCGAATCGAATATCGTGCTGCCTGGCGGACAGTCCTGAGGGCGTGTCCGCCACCGGTTCAGAGTGCATTCCCGCTATACCCCACTTCGCGTCGACCACTACTTTTGACCTGTGCATCAGGTCCTCAATCTGACACCTCCAACTACTGCGCAACCGCAAAACCGAACGTCTGCTCTTGCAGGCTCGTTTTGATCAACGCGGCCAGTTGTTTGATAGCGGGCGTCGGGGTTTCTCCACTGCTGTGAAGCACATAGCCAAGGCTTGGTACGGCCGGCAAGCCGGAAACGACGGCGAGATGACTCGGCAGCCCGATGCGAGTTCGCAGCGTCAAGCCCAAGCCGGCCGCGACGGCCGCCCAGATACTCGCGACGCTGGGGCTGGTCAGGGCGATTCGCCAAGGAATTTGCGCGGCATCCAGTGCCTGAGTGGCAGCGCTACGCAAGACGCAAGGCGCGTCGAACATGATCAATGGCAGCGGTGAGTCAGCCAGGCGGGTCAGTGACGGCATGTCACGGGCCCCGATCCAGTGCATCTGTGTTTCGCCCAGTCGCGTGGCATAGGGCGACGTGTGCCCTGTGTCCCACGTCAGGGCCAAGTCCAGGTCAGCACTTTCGACCAGCGCAAGCAGTTCGAGGTTACGCGCGATTCTGACCTCGAGAGTCACCATTGGGTAAGTCTGGATGAAGCGTCGAAGGATCTCTCTCAGTAAATGTTCCCCAAAGTCTTCTTGAAGCCCGAGGCGAATTGTCCCCGCAGCTTGGCTTTCATGCAGGGTCTGGAAAATACCGTCGTTCAGTTCCAGCAACCGACGGGCATGACTGAGCAGTGATTCACCCACGGGCGTCAAGACTAACCCTCGACCGGATTTGGCCAGTACCGGAGTACCGATTTGCTCCTCAAGTTTCTTCAATTGAGCACTCACGGCAGAAGTCGATCGACCGAGACGATCCGCCGCTTTGGCAAAGCTGTTGAACTCCACGCCAGTGACGAAAGTACGTAATACATCAAGATCGAAGGTCGGTCGGCGCATTGAATAGTCCACTAAATCAGGATGATCCTCCCTATTAAATCTGATATTCGGAACTATCGCGACTTGATAATTTTCCCCCTGTCGCTTTAGCCATAGGAGTCACTGTTATGCCGTTTTCACGTATTTCACTGCACCGGGGGAAGTCCGCCGAGTATTTACAAGCATTGTCCCAAGGGCTGCACGATGCCTTGGTTAATAGCTTCGAGGTGCCGAAGACCGATCGCTTCCAAGCCATCCACCAACATGAAGTGGGTGAGTTGATATTTGATCCCGACTACCTGGGCGGACCGCGTAGCCATGACTTTGTGCTGATCACGATTACCGCTGGCCGCCCTCGAAGCGTCGAGACGAAACAGCGTTTCTACCGCGATCTGGTCGAGAAATTGGGGCGGGCGCCAGGTCTCAATGCAGAGGATGTCATGGTGGTGATCACCACTACGGCCAGCGATGAATGGTCGTTTGGTGGTGGCCGGGGCAATTAGCCTTCAGGTTTGTGCAGGGTTCGACGGTCATCGGAGATGGTTGTACTCGGTGGCGATGCATACTGCGCATCGCCCACCCCACCCGCAACAAACTTTATCGCTCAGACAAATCCTGTAATATTTATTGCGAATCACTCTCATACGCATTAGTAATTCAGGATCTGCTCATGTCAACTCGCACCACCCCGCCGCATCACTTCTCCCCTGCCCGCAATCTTCTAGCCATGGCCATCTGCATGGCCACCCTCGCCCCCGCCTACGCCGATGACAACAGCGCCGCACCGCCGGCCACTCTGGAACTAGACGCGACCGAAGTCTCCGGCAGCGGCCAGCTAGGCAGCACCACGGAAGGCACCGAGTCCTACACCACCGGCGCGATGTCGACCGCGACCAAACTCCCGCTGACAATGCGTGAAACCCCACAAGCCGTCACCGTCATTACGCGTCAGCGCATGGATGACCAGGCGATGACCGACATCAACGACGTGGTCAAGGCGACACCCGGTTTGTTCCTGGACTTTTCCTCCGGTCCTGGCCGGCAGACCTACAAGGCACGCGGTTTTGAAATCGACAACCTGATGTATGACGGCATCCCGAGTGGCTATGACGGCGTTAACGTCGGCTCCCAGCCTAACTTGGCGATGTTTGATCGGGTCGAGGTGGTGCGCGGTGCCACCGGCCTGGTGACGGGTGCAGGCAACCCTTCGGCCGCCATCAACCTGATCCGCAAGCGGCCCTTGGCCGAGCAGCGAGTCACCCTGACCGGTGCCGCCGGCAGTTGGGACGACTACCGTGGCGAGGTCGATGCCTCCAGCCCGCTCAACGACAGTGGCTCGCTGCGCGGCCGGGTCGTGACCTCTTACCAGGACGCCAACAGTTTCATCGACAATGTCGAGGAGGATCATGGCCTGTTCTATGCGGTCACCGAAGCGGACCTGAGCGAAGACACCACCCTGACCCTGGGTTTTTCCCATCAGAAGGACAAGACCAATTACTTCTGGGGCTCTTCGATGATCGGCCAGGACGGCCATCATCTGGACCTGCCACGTTCCTACAATCCGGGGACGGATTGGGAGAACAAGGATCAGGAGATCAACACGGTATTCGCCGAAGTCCGTCATCGCCTGGCCAATGACTGGAACCTTCAGGTCAACGCCAACTACTCCGAACAGAACGCATTGTTCTCCGGTTCTTACCAATCGCGCTGGGACAACAACACGCTGGCCCGCACGGTTTACCAGGCCGACGTCGATGAAAACCAGGCCGGCGTAGACGCTTTTGCCAGTGGGCCCTTCGAAGCGTTCGGGCGCAGCCATGAACTGGTGGTGGGCGCCAGCAAACGCATCTACGACAAGACCACCCACAACTACAGCCCGTACGACACGAACTGGCCGATCAATGGGGGTAAACCGAACTTCGTTCATACCAACAACCAGCGCGACGTCACCACTCAAGATGGCGTCTACCTCACCACACGCCTGAGCCTGGCCGACCCGTTGAAGTTGATCCTCGGCGCACGCCTGGACTGGTACGACTACGACAACCGGGATGGTGACACCGACTACAAGGTCACCCGTCACCTCACCCGTTACGCCGGCTTGATCTACGACCTGGACGACCATCACTCGGTCTACGTCAGCTACAGCGATATCTTCACGCCGCAGAGCTCCAAGGATACTTCTGGTACCCCGGTCAAGCCGATCGTTGGCAAGAACTACGAGGTCGGCATCAAGGGCGAATATTTTGAGGGCGCGCTGAATGCCAGCCTGGCGCTGTTTCGCGTCGACCAGGAAAACCGCGCCGTGCAGATGTTTACCGCAAACTGCCCACAAGCAACCTGCTATGAAGCCTCCGGCGAGATTCGCAGCCAGGGTATCGACTTCGAACTGCAAGGCGCCTTGACCGAAAACTGGCAAGTCGGTGGTGGCTACACCTACGCACGAACGCACACCATCAAGGATGCCGCCAACCCACAGAACGTAAACAAGCAGTTCGACACCGACACGCCGGAGCATCTGTTCAAGCTGACCACCCGCTACCACTTCCAGGGCCCGCTGGAAAAGCTGCGCGTGGGCGGTAACGTCTCCTGGCAGAGCCGCCTGTACAACGACATCCCGCTGGCTGATGGCAGCAAATACCGCCTCGAACAAGGTAGCTACGCGATCACCGACCTGATGGCCGGCTACCGGGTCAGCCAGAACCTGGACCTGCAGGTCAACGCCAACAACATCTTCGATCGCAGGTACTACTCGACCATCGCCAACTCCGTGAGCTACGGCGGTGATTCCTACGGCAGCCCACGCAACATGATGCTGACTGCCAAGTACAGTTTCTAGAAACCGTGGATTTGTCTGGTCCTGAATCGAGTTTATGCCTGTTTCAGGGCCAGCCCCAGCACATGGAACCGTCCCTTTCTCTGTCCAGGCGAACGTCTTGCCAGCGGTTTATGAAAGAAGCGCTCTCAGTTGCGCGGGAACGGCTACAACTTCTTTGGTTTCCGGCGAGACACATACATGAGTGACATTCGCCACAAAAGATAAGGGCCCATTAACAACAAACCCTTCGACCAGAAACGTGAACGAATGAACGCCCAACTTCGCCACGCTGACTTTGATAGACAACTCATCATCCCACGTCAGAGGCATCAGAAACTCCATTGACATGGCGCGTACGGGCGGCAATATCTCAAAGCCCATGAGTGTTCTAAGCCCGGGCGTGCCCAGCCATTCATCGAGCGCTACGTAGATTGCCTCTACTGAAAAATATGAAAATCGCGGTGTGTAAACCACTCCTGCCGGATCACAGTCGCCAAACAAAATAGTTCTACTGACGAAAACCGCCTTAGGCATTGATCTATTTCCCTTTAGTTCTCAGAGCTTTGGTACATATTTTGTCACTCAAGAATGATAATCAAAATGAGCGGTAGAAAGCCGTACTAATACCTGCTTGCTTAGCCGTCGACGCCCAGCAGCCAGATGCGCGAAAACGATGTCATCCGACAAGCCTAAGACCCGTCTCAACCCGTTGAGTAGCGCACCTTTCGCGAAGACCCACGAGCTTATGGCTTCTTCTATCACGCCAGTACGACAAAAATGACTCGATATCCATCGACATGCATATGCAGAGCGTGAAGTGAGTGCAGGTCTGCGGGGCCGGCTTTCACCGGTTCCGTGCATTCATTGTTCCACCGCCCCCTCATACCGCCGCTGAATCCGCTCCAACTCCCCCGAACGCCGCAACTGCTCCAACGCACTGGCCCACGCCGCCACCACTTCATCCTCACTGTCAGGGCTGAAGGCGATGTACAGCGATGAGCGATACAGCTCGATAGGAATCCGTCGCAAGGTGCCCGGCGCGATGTTCAACTGACGGCTGTAATAGGCCACGCCCGCGTCGGTATCGCCGATGATGATGTTGGTGCGCCCGGCGAGCAGCATGCGGTAGAGCAGCTTGCTCTCGGTGGCGCTTTTGTCCAGGTTGTTGAAGCCCAGCGATTGCAGCCTCAGGGGCACCAGGCCGGCGTGGCGCGTAGTGATCTGGGGGGCGTTCAGGAGTTGTTCCAAGGTGTCCAGTGGGGGCGTATTGGCCAACTGATAGGGGTGGATGGACTCTTCCACGATCGGGCCGACCCATTTGTACAACGGCTCGCGCTCCGGCGTGCGAAACATGGAGTACATGATGGTCTTGGGCCGGTTCCTCAGCATCTGACTCGCTCGCATACTCGGCTGCAACAGCACCTTGAAGTCATTCCCGGTCAGCGCCATGATGGCCCGGACGACCTCGGTGATCATGCCGGTGAGCTGGTGGTTTTCCTGGTAGTTGTACGGTGCCCACTCTTCGGTGACGACTTGATACTCCTCGGCCCTGGCATCAACCGTGCCGAGCAATAAGCAGAGCAGCGCTGCAACCGGTGTCAAATGTCTCCACGAGTTCTCCCGCCGGATTGTTCGGTGTTTGTGCATGGGTGTGGCCTGATTCAAGGGGGCCAGGTAAGCATAGCCCCAAACACATGCCCAACAGCTGAGGCAGTCCACATTCCGCCCCTTGGCTCCCCAGGCCTTGGTGTACGCTCAGCGCGAATCGGATATCGGCCCGCGACTAGGCTTAGACGCAGGTCGAGTCAGCGCTCACCGAGATCAATCAGTTGGCGGGGCTCGAATGGAAGGCGTGGTCGCCCTACGGGGTCGACGCCGTCAATGCCCTCGCCCCGCGGCGACAGTTGAGCATTGAAACCCCTGCGCCTGACCGTAAAGCCATCGATGCCATCAACCGCACCCACGATTGGGCGCGCGCTGTTGCAGTACTTCAATGCACTGCTGGAGGCCCATGACTTGAAGTTGTTGGCCATCGCACGCACTTAGATGGATACCAGGCTTTCGCGGCCAGGGCCTGGTCAACACCTTGGAGATCATGGGCAGGCTGGGCATCGTCTACAAATATTGAGCGACCGTTGCACTCGCTGGGGCCAATGCCTTCTTTTGGTTGATGGCTACCGATACTTCCCAACCCACGGATGGATGAACAGATGAAAACCACTATTGATCACCTCGTCATCGTCGCAACGGACCTCAATACCGGCTGCGCGTTCGTGACTGACGCGCTGGGCGTCGACCTTCAACCGGGCGGCGTCCATTCACGCATGGGCACACATAACAGGCTGCTGCACCTTGGCCCCGGACTCTACCTCGAAGTGATTGCCGTGGACCCGTCCGCCATACGTCCGGACCGGGCACGCTGGTTCGGCCTTGATCAATTGGCCCCCCATTCGCCGGCACGCCTGGCGACCTGGGTGGCACGCACTGATGATATCCATACCGCTCGTGATGCCTGCCCTGGCCTTGTCGGGGATGTCGAACCCATGACGAGAGGAACATTGAATTGGCAAATAACCATACCGGCTGATGGAAGCCTTCCCATGGATGGATCAGCCCCCACCCTCATTCAATGGGCGCCTGGGCTTCATCCGGCGGACACGCTCCAGGACAAGGGCTGTTCGTTATTGGCACTGGATGTCTTTCATACGGATCCGGAAAAAATCAAAGCGATCCTGACGGCCATGAACTTTTCCGGCCCGGTTCATCTTCACGCGTTGCAAGCGTCTTCGGCCCCCTATCTGCTTGCGCATATTCAAACCCCCAATGGCCTGAAGACACTGCCGCTTTCCCCCGTGTGACCGTTTTGGGTGGCTGCGCCACCCAACGGGAGCACGCGTCCTCACCACGAATATTCACCTCGCAACCGACGTAAAACGCAGCTATTGGAATTTTCTAATAGTTGCTATCGATACCCGCGCCGTTCTCGTCCTCAGCCTCTCTCTCTAATCTGCCCACCAACGCGATCGATGACGATCGCCGCAGATCAAACCGACCTTATGGAGAGAGAAACGATGAACACCTTCAACCGCACCCTCGCTGTCGCCACCCTGGCATTGGCCACCCTCAGTGCCGAGGCCGCATCGCCTGTCCAGGCCGCTGCCAGCGCGTCTGCTGTCGGCAGCGTGGTCCAGTCCGCCAGCTACATCACCACCCAGGATGGCGTGCAGCTGTATTACAAGGACTGGGGCCCGCGCGATGGTCAGGTCGTGACCTTCAGCCACGGCTGGCCACTGGACTCCGACAGCTGGGAAGGCCAGATGATGTTCCTCGCCTCGAAGGGTTATCGCGTGGTGGCTCATGACCGTCGCGGCCATGGTCGCTCCAGCCAACCTTGGGAAGGCAACGACATGGATCACTACGCCGATGACCTGGCGGCGGTGATTGAAGCGCTGGACCTTAAGGATGTCACGCTGGTGGGCTTCTCGACGGGGGGCGGTGAAGTGGCCCGCTACATTGGCCGTCACGGCACCGCTCGCGTGAAGAAAGCCGTGCTGGTGTCCTCTGTCCCGCCGTTGATGCTCAAGACCGACACCCACCCCGAAGGCTTGCCTATCGAGGTGTTCGATGGCCTGCGCAAGGCGTCCCTGGAGAACCGCTCGCAGTTGTACCTGGACATTGCCTCGGGCCCGTTCTACGGCTACAACCGCAAGGGCGCCAAGCCATCCCAAGGGCTGATCCAGTCGTTCTGGGTGCAGGGCATGCAGGGTGGCAGCAAGAATACCTACGACTCGATCGCGGCATTCTCGGCGACCGACTTTCGCGGTGATTTGAAGAAGTTCGACGTGCCGACCCTGGTGATCCATGGCGATGACGACCAGATCGTGCCTATCGACGCTTCAGGCCGGGCCTCGGCGGCGCTGATCAAGGGCGCCCGACTGATCGTCTACCCTGGCGCGCCGCATGGTTTGACCGAGACGCACAAGGATCGCCTGAACCAGGATCTGCTGACCTTCCTCCAGGAATAAAGCAGGCTTGCCACCAGGCATCCCCTGTGGGAGCGAGCCTGCTCGCGATAGCGGAGTGTCAGTCAGCATCCAGCTCTCTGACACACCGTCATCGCGAGCAGGCTCGCTCCCACAGTTGCTCCAGGATGGGTCATGGGTTCAATGCCGCAACAACTTACGCAACGGAATCTCGTCCTTGCGCACCGGTGACTTGATGACGATGTAGCTGAAGTACTTGGAGATGCCGATGTTCTTGTCCAGCAGGCTTTCCATCACGTCCTGATAGTCCTGGATGCTGCGGGTCATGAAACGCACCAGGTAGTCGTAGCCGCCGCTGATGAGGTGGCATTCGAGTACTTCATCCACCAGGCGGATGTTGGATTCGAACTTGGCGAAGTCCTCACGCTTGTGGTCGCTGAGGGTGACTTCGGTGAAGACCGTCACCGAGTCGGTAATCTTGGCCAGGTTCAAATGGGCCTTGTAGCTGGAAATGTACCCCAACGACTCCAGTCGTTTGACCCGTTGCAGGCATGGGCTGGCGGACAAGCCCACGGCATCGGCCAGGCTGACGTTGGTCATGCGGCCATCTTTTTGAAGCTCTACCAAAATGCTGATGTCGATCCGGTCCAGTTTCGCTAAACCTTCCATCGCATACCTCTTGCCTGCCGTTTGTAAGACAATCTTCTAACAAAATCAGCGTCGTAAGGACAGCTGATGCTGAGCGACCAGATCAGCCATACTGTTGATACAGTAGTGCGCCGCACAGGGCGCGGGAGACATGTCGGCGTTACGGCAGATCAGGCAGACAGCCCCGACCGACCGTGGGCGGGCGCCGGGGCGGGTCACCTGGAGAATCGTCTCGGCGCTCAGGCCATTGGCCGCCAGCCAATCGTGATCCTGCAACGGGTCGCTCGCCAGCGAAATAAAATCATCAGGCTCGATGCCCAGGCGCTCGCACAACACGCCCCGGTCCTCGGCATCGCGATCCCCTTGTACCAACAACCGATAGAACTTGCGCAGGTAGAGCATCGCACCCGGCGCATCCTCGAACAGCGTCCAACCGGCAGCCGAGCGGGCGAAGCTCATGCCCTCCTCCCAACTGACCTTGAGCTTCCAGCGCTCGGCCAATTGACGGTGGGCGAAACACAGCAAGCCGCTGAAGCCCAATTCGCCGAAACGCGGATATAAGGCTTGCAGCACTTCGTCAAAATCGGCGAGCACCTGTGCTTTGTCCAACGGCTCGCCATGGTTTTCCAGCAGCGGCTGCAACGCCGTCCAGACGCCGGAGTCCCGATCCACCAGGACCTCATCGCAGTCGATCAACAACGCCCGATATTCAGTCAGCCTCATCTGTAAAGCCTCCGATGATGTCCCATCGATCAACGCTCCATTAATCGCCACTGACGCTTGCCCGGGCAAACGTCATGAACGCAGGCATCAGCCGAGGACGCGTGCCAAGGCGCCGTCGAGAATCTGCAACGCTTCGTCGATCTGCGCTTCACTGGTGACCAGCGGCGCCAGGAAGCGCAAGACGTTGCGGTACACCCCGCACTTGATCACCAGCAAACCGCCGGCCCGGGCTTCGTCGATCAGGCGTTGGTTCAGGTCGGCGTCCGGGGTGCGTGCCTCGTCATGATTGATCAGTTCGATCGCCAGCATGAAGCCGCTGCCGCGCACGTCGCCGATCTGCGGGTAACGGGTTTGCAGATGCAGCAGGCCCTGGCGCAAGCGCTCACCCAGGACTTCACCACGGGCCAGCAGCTGTTCTTGCTCGTACGCCTCGATCACCGCCAGCGCCGCCGCGCACGACAGCGCATTACCGCCATACGTACCGCCCAGGCCACCCGGCAGTGGAGCGTCCATGATCTCGGCCTTGCCGACCACACCCGACAACGGCAAGCCACCGGCGAGGCTCTTGGCGACCGTGACCAGGTCCGGCTGGATGCCGGCGTGCTGGAAACCGAACCATTTACCGGTACGACCGAAACCGGTCTGGATTTCATCGAGAATCAACACAATGCCATGCTTTTGCGTCAATGCGCGCAGGCCCTGCAAAAACTCGGCGGGGGCCGAGAGGAAACCGCCATCGCCCTGCACCGGCTCGATGATGATGGCCGCGACCCGCTCAGGTGCCACTTGGGTGGCCAGCAGCTCGTCCAGCGCCTGGAGCGCCATGGCGCTGGTGACACCGCGATAGGTATTCGGATACGGCGTGTGGAAGACCTCCGGGGCGAACGGGCCGAAGTTCTGTTTGTACGGCTGGCTCATGCCGGTCAGCGTGGTGCCGAGCAAGGTCCGGCCATGGAACCCGCCGCGAAAGGCAATCACGGCCGAGCGGTTGGTGTGGGCCCGGGCAATCTTCACTGCGTTTTCCACCGCTTCGGCACCCGAGGTGAAAAATGCCGCTTTATAGGCGTGCTGGCCGCCGATCATTTCGCACAGGCGCTGGGCCAGGTCCAGGTAGGGCTTGTAGGCCACGACCTGGAAACAGGCATGGGAGATCTTCTGCAACTGGGCCTGCACGGCCGCGATGACCTTGGGGTGATTGTGGCCGATGTTCAACACACCGATGCCGCCGACGAAGTCCAGGTAACGCTTGCCGTCCACGTCCCACAATTCCGAGCCCTGGGCCCGATCGATCACCAGCGGGTGCGCGGTGACCAAACCACGTGGCACGAATTGATCACGCTGACGGAGCAGACTTGGGGTTTCTTCGACTTTACTGTTCATTGGCATTTCCCATCGTGAGCCTCGCACCCAGGAAGCGGCTGCGGTGTGTTCACAGGTTAAGCGTTCGACGCGATTGTCTAAGCCGAACTTGGTCGTTGAGAAATTCGGATCGACTGTTTACACCCCGGCAAACAGCAGAATCCTCCAGAGGCATTCCAGCCCCATGGAATCTGCCGCAAGAGGCACCTTGCAACGCAGCGCGATGCTGCTACGCCGGCCCTTTCGACAGATCCTGCTCTGGCGTTGAGGCATGCTAGGGGCTCCTTGATTTCAGGCGAGAAGTGACCCATGGCCCTGCTCTATAAAGCTGACCCGGTACGCGGCGAACACTGGCGGCGCCTGTTCGCCGAACACGCGCCGGATATCGAATGGCGTGCCTGGCCAGACATCGGCGACCCGCGGGATATTCAGTACCTGGCGGCCTGGCAGGCACCGGACGAGCTCGAAACACTGTTGCCCAATCTGCAGGTGCTGTTCGCCTTGTCAGCCGGCGTGGATCAGCTCGACCTTGGCCGCTTGCCAACGACGCTGCCGGTGGTGCGCTTGCTCGACCCCGGCATCAGCCAGGGCATGTGCGAGTACGCCAGTTTCGCCGTGCTCAGCCTGCACCGGGACATGTTGCGCTACCGCCAGCAACAGGCCGAACGGTGCTGGCAAGCGCACCGGCTGGTGCCCGCCGGGCAACGCCGGGTGGGCGTCATGGGCTTGGGTTTGCAGGCTCGGCAGATACTCGCCACCTTGAAGACCTTTGGTTTTGCCTTGTCGGGTTGGGCCCGCAGCGAGCATCGCATCGACGGGGTCGCGTGCTTTGCTGGCGACGAGCAACTGCCGGCGTTTCTCGGTCAATGCGACATTGTGCTGTGCGTCCTGCCGTTGACCGAGCAGACCCGAGGGATCCTCAACCGCCAGCTGTTCCAACACCTGCCCAAGGGCGCAGCGTTGGTCAACATGGGCCGGGGTGGACACCTGATGGAAGCGGACCTGCTTGAAGCCCTTGCCGACGGCCAGCTCAGCGCCGCGGTGCTGGACGTGCTGGAGCAGGAGCCGGCGCCCCCTGCTCATCCATTCTGGAGCCATCCACAGATCCTGCTGACACCGCATATCGCGGCGATGACCCAACCCGAGAGCGCATTTGCCGTGTTGTTGGAGAACATCCGTCGGCATCAACGGGACGAATCGATGCTGGGCCTGGTTGATCGTGAGCGCAGCTACTGATCGCAGCCCTGTAGGAGCAGCCGAAGGCTCGGCCCCGTTCGGACGATCCTTTGATCTTTTGATCTTTCGCTTGGGACTCAATTGCCAGGGAAAAGATCGCAGCCTCGTTGCACTCGGCAGCTCCTACACGGCGCCTGCAGGCAGCTCCATCTTTGCGCTGAACCATGAAATCCGACCCGGTATTTACTGCTGGCCAAGCCTATGATTTGAGCAAGAAATGTGGCCGACAGAGCCGTTGCTTATGGAAGCTACCGAATCGATTTACCGCACTTGCCAGGCCCGGAGGCAGGTGAGATACAAAGACTTTCAGTGCACACATCCATCCGATTTCGTTCCTAATTTTATGGTGATCAGCCATGTCCACTTCGCACCGCCCTACCTACATCTATCGCGCCATGACCGCCACCGACGTGCCTGCGGCCCATGCCTTGTCCGTGCAGTTGAAATGGCCCCATCGCCTGGAAGACTGGGCGATGTTGCAGCGCGTCGCCCAAGGGTTTGTCGTGCAAGACCAGGGCCGTTTGATTGGAACGGCGTTCACCTGCGCCCAAGGGGACTACGCCACCATTGGCCTGGTGATTGTCGACGATGAGTACCAGGGCCAGGGGATCGGTCGCAAGCTGATGGAACTGGCGATCGAAGCGTGCGGCTCGCGGACCGCCATCCTCAATGCGACCCTAGCCGGTGCCCCGCTGTATGCCAGCCAGGGGTTCGTTGATTTTGGGCATATCCAGCAGCATCAAGGGCAAGCGCTGGTACCGGCCCCACTGGAACTGGCCGCCGGCGAGCACTGCCGCGAGCTGAGCGAAGCCGATCACGCCGAGCTGATCGAACTGGCCAATGCCGGGAGCGGGCTGGAGCGGAGCGCTGTACTCAATGACCTGTTCGAGGTCGTTGAACATTCAGTGGGTATCGAGCGCGACGGTCACTTGTGCGCCTTCGCCCTGCTGCGCCCGTTCGGTCGTGGTCGCTGCATTGGCCCGGTCATCGCCCAGAACCTGGAACAGGCCCAGCACTTGATCGCCGTGCTGCTGGCTCAAGTGCCGGACGCATTCGTTCGCATCGACATCCCTTCAAACAGCGGCCTGGCCCCTTGGCTGGAAGAAGCCGGGCTCAAGCAGGTCGACACCGTCGCCCAAATGGCACGAGGCACACCCCCGCAGGCGACCGGTTCGGTTCGGCAGTTTGCGCCGGTGACCCAGGCCATTGGCTGAAAACCCACACGCCCCTCAACGCTTCCCTGGAGAATCACCTTCATGCTCGAACCCACCGCAGTGCTGTTGGCACACGCCGATGGCAGCCTTGCCTCAACCCCATTCACCCCGGGTTCACTGGGCGCCAACGATCCGTTCGACCGACTCATCGCCTATGCCGGCGCCGATGGCATGGCTGCCGGCGTGGTCCGGGTGAACGGGCTGTTCAGCGTCGATGAATACCCTTTCAGTGAGACGGTCGTGGTGCATGCCGGCGCAATAACGCTGCGCAGCCCGGGGCAGACGCTGCAGCTCAAGCCGGGTGAAAGCGCGGTGATCGGTCGGGGGTCGTCGCTGGAGGTCGAGGCGCAACCCGGCTCGCTCTGGGCCTTCTGTGCCGATACCCTGCGCATCGAAGCAAACCTTCCCGGGCTGACGGCACTCCCCACCCACACCCTGCTTTCGCCTTCCGCAGCACCCGATGACGCGATCCTGCTCAGCCCGCCGCCGCAATGTCGTTCGCACAACCTGTTCGTCGAGCAAGCGAGCAACCTGCGCATCGGTATCTGGGACTCGACGCCCTACACCCGCAAGTCACGACCGCACAAACTGCATGAACTGATGCACCTGCTCGAAGGCAGCGTCACCTTGCAGGCAGCCGATGGCAGCGACTTGACGGTCAACACCGGCGATACGGTATTCGTCCCGCTGAATGCCCCGTGCGCCTGGCAAAGCAGCGTTTATGTGCGCAAGGTGTACGTCGTCAAGTAATCCGGTGTACGGCAGCTCCACCGCTATCGCGAGCAGGCTCGCTCCCACAGGGGATTGGTGGTGGATGTGAAGTCTGCGGCCAACCGAGAACCCAATGTGGGAGCAAGCTTGCTCGCGATGGCGGCGGCACAGCCAACATCATCGCAAGCTGGTCCACCGCTATCGCGAGCAAGCTCGCTCCCACAAGGGGTTGTGGTGGGGGGTGGCAGATCAGCCAAAAAAAAGCCCGCAGTGTGAGCGGGCAAAAGGTGTCGCAGGTCAGGTCAAGCCTCAGAGCATCGCGGCGATGGCCCGGCCAACGTCCTGGGTCGAGCCTTGTCCACCCAGGTCGGGGGTGATGGGGCCTTCGGCGATCACCTGTTCGATGGCCTTGAGAATCCCATCATGGGCCGCGCGGTAGCGCTCATCGCCGTTACCCAGGAAATCGAGCATCAAAGCGCCGGACCAGATCATCGCGATCGGGTTGGCGATGTTCTGCCCATAAATATCGGGCGCCGAGCCATGCACCGGTTCGAACAGCGACGGGTAGCGGCGCTCCGGATCGAGGTTGGCCGACGGTGCGATGCCGATGGTGCCGGCGCAGGCCGGGCCCAGGTCGGAGAGGATGTCGCCGAACAGGTTCGACGCCACCACCACATCAAACCGGTCGGGCTGCAATACAAAGCGGGCGCAGAGGATGTCGATGTGCTGCTTGTCCCACTTCACGTCCGGGTACTGCTCGGCCATCAATGCCGTGCGCTCGTCCCAATACGGCATGCTGATGGAGATGCCGTTGGACTTGGTTGCCGCCGTCAGGCGTTTGCGCGGTCGGGTCTGGGCCAGGTCGAAGGCGAACTTCAGGATTCGGTCGACGCCTCGGCGGGTGAACACCGACTCCTGCAGCACGAACTCATGCTCGGTGCCTTCGAACATCTTGCCGCCGACCGACGAATACTCGCCCTCGGTGTTCTCGCGGATCACCACGAAGTCAATGTCCCCCGCCTTGCGCCCGGCCAACGGACACGGCACCCCCGGAAACAGCCGCACCGGGCGGATGTTCACGTACTGGTCGAAGTCGCGGCGGAACTTGAGCAACGAGCCCCACAGGGAAACATGATCCGGCACCTTGTCCGGCCAACCCACGGCGCCGAAGTAGATCGCGTCGAAGCCCTTGAGTTGCTCGAACCAGTCGGCGGGCATCATCTGCCCGTGCTCCAGGTAGTAATCGCAATGGGCCCATTCGAGCACTTGGATGTCCAGCGACAACTGCCACTTTTTTGCGGCTTGCTCCAGTACTCGCAGCCCTTCAGGCAATACTTCCTTGCCGATGCCATCGCCGGCAATGGCAGCGATTCGAAATGGTTTGCTCATCAATCGTGGCTCCCGGGTGTCTGTTCAAATGACGGTCGCATCACAGCCCACCGATGTGGAAGGCTTTGACTTCAAGGTATTCGTCCAGGCCGTACTTGCTGCCTTCGCGCCCCAGGCCCGACTGCTTGATGCCGCCGAAGGGCGCGACTTCCATGGAGATAAGCCCGGTATTGAGCCCGACCATGCCGAACTCCAGCGCCTCGCCGAAACGCCATGAGCGGCGCAGGTCCTGGGTGAAGTAATAAGCGCCCAGGCCATACGGCGTGGCATTGGCCAGGGCCAGGGCCTGCTCTTCAGTAGTAAAGCGCATCAGCGGCGCCACCGGGCCAAAGGTTTCTTCATTGGCCAGCAACATCCCGGCGTGGGCCTCGCCCAATACCGTTGGCTGGACAAACTGACTGTCGCCCTCGGGAACACCGCCACAGAGCAGGCGGGCGCCCTGGCTCAACGCATCGTCGATGTGCCGGGCGACTTTGTTCACCGCCGCGAGGTTGATCAGCGGGCCGATCATCACGTCAACCTCCAGCCCATTGCCGACCTTGAGCTTGCCCACCTCTTCCACCAGCCGTGCGGCGAAGCGTTCGTAGATACCGTCCTGCACCAGGATGCGGTTGGCGCAGACGCAGGTCTGGCCGGCGTTGCGAAACTTGCTGAGCATGATGCCGGCCACGGCCTGTTCCAGGTCCGCATCGTCAAACACGATGAACGGCGCGTTGCCGCCCAGCTCCAGGCTCAAGCGCTTGATGTGCTCGGCGCTCTGGCGCATCAGCAGGCGCCCGACCGCCGTCGAACCGGTAAAGGAAATCTTGCGCACCGTCGGGTTGCCGGTCAGTTCTTCGCCGATACCGGCGGGCATACCCGTCACGACATTGAATACCCCGGCCGGAATCCCGACCCGCTCGGCCAGCACCGCCAGGGCCAGGGCTGACAAGGGGGTCAGGTCCGAGGGTTTGACAATGACCGGGCAGCCCGCCGCCAGGGCCGGTGCGCACTTGCGGGTGATCATTGCATTAGGGAAATTCCATGGGGTGATGGCTGCGCAGACACCCACCGGTTGCTTGAGCGTGAGCAGGCGTCGGTCGCCGCTGGGCGCCGGGATGGTTTCGCCATAGACCCGCCGGGCCTCTTCGGCAAACCATTTGGCGAAACCGGCCCCGTAGCGGATTTCGCCTTTGGCCTCGTTCAACGGCTTGCCCTGTTCACAGGTCATGATCAGCGCGAGGTCGTCGAGGTTGTCCATCATGGCTTGATACCAGCGCTCCAACAGCGCTGCCCTTTCGGCCGCCGGACGCGCGCGCCACGCCGGCCAGGCCCGTTCGGCGGCCTCGATGGCGCGCCGGGTTTCCACGCCTTGCATGGCCGGTACACGGGCGAGTACCTGGCCGGTGGCCGGGTCGATGACGTCAAGGGTGGCGGCGTTGTCGGCGCCGATCCACTGACCGTCGACGTAAGCGAGTTCTGCCAACAGGCTGGGGTCTTTCAATTGATTCTTGAGCATGGTCGCGTCCTGTTCCGAGGTGATTCCAGTCTAAGGAGATGCCACGGGGCAGGATGCTGAAAGCGGGGTTTGGGCAGTGTTGGATGCTGAAATTTGCTGCGAGGCAGCAGGCTCTACCGAGTGGTTCAGCCCACGCCAGGCCCCTGTGGGAGCGAGCTTGCTCCCACAGGGGGCTGTGTGTGGCTTGGGGCCGGTTAGATTTTAAGGGAGCCGAGCAACCCTTCCAGAAACCGCTCCCCCGCCTCCATCTGGCTGATCTCGATGAACTCATCAGGCTTGTGCGCCTGTTCGATCGAGCCTGGGCCGCAGACCACCACGGGTACATCCAGGCGCTGTTTGAACAGGCCGCCCTCGGTGCCGAAGGAGACCTTGGCAGTGCCGGTATCCGGGGTGGCAAAGTTTTTCAGGAAGCGCACGGCTTCGACGCTCGGATGAGTGTCGAGGCCCGGATAGACGTTGAGGGTTTCGATCTCGATGTCCGCGACGCTGGAGAGTTTTTTCGCCTCGCACACGATCACCTCGGCGCGCTCGCGCAGTTGCTCCAGGAACAGGTCCAGATCGTCGTCCGGCAAATTGCGCACTTCGAAATCCAGGGTGCACAGGTTCGGCACGATGTTCAGTGCCTTGCCGCCGACAATCTGCCCGACATGCACGGTGCTGTAGGACACGTCGTAATCCGCATCCTGGGCGCCTTGCTCCTGCAATTGCTGCTGGCTCTGGCGCAACGCCGCGATGAAATCGCAGGCCACGTGAATCGCATTGACCGAGCGCGGCGCCAGCGATGAGTGCGCTTCCAGGCCGCGACAGTAGGTGCGATAGGAACCCTTGCCCTTGTGGCCGAGCACAAATTGCATGTTGGTCGGCTCGCCGATCACACACAGGAACGGTCGCACCGGCGCCAGGTGCAGCACGTCGAGCAAGCGCCGCACCCCCACGCAACCGATCTCTTCGTCGTGGGAAAGCGCCAGTTGCAATGGCCGGTTCAACGAATGGTCGGCGGCATCGAGCATGGCGTCGATGGCCAGCGCAATGAAACCTTTCATGTCACAACTGCCGCGCCCGTAGACCCGCCCATCGCGCACGGTCGCCTGGAACGCCGGAACGGTCCAGGCCTGCCCCGCCGCCGGCACCACGTCGGTGTGGCCGGACAGCAGGACCCCGGGCAAGTCACGCGGGCCGGTGCTGGCGAAGAGGTTGGCCTTCTTGCCGCTCTCATCCTTGACGATCAGCGACTCGATGCCCTTGCTCAGCAACAGCTCGCGCACGCACTCGATCAGGGCCAGGTTCGATTCTGAAGAGACCGTTTCAAACGCTAGCAGGCGTTCGAAAATGGCTAGCACGCGGGGTTTCATGAGGCCTTGCTCCGTTGCTCGGCACAAAGGGCGAACCGGCGGATGGAAAACGGCTCGATGAAGGTTCGAGTGCTGCCGGTGCTGATCAGTTCAGCCATGACATCGCCAACGCCCGGACCGAGCTGGAAGCCATGGCCGCTGAAGCCGAACGCATAGTACAAGCCATCGACGTTGCCACTGGGGCCCATCACCGGCAGGGAATCGGGCAGGTAGCCTTCGATGCCGCTCCACACGCGGATGATGTTGAGATTGCCAACGCCCGGCAGCAGCCGACGCATCTGGTCCAATTGATTGAGAATGCTGCGCGGCTCGACATAGGCCCGGCGGTTGAGCATGTCCGGCTTGCTGCGATAGCCGCCGCCGATGACGATATTGCCCCGGGGAATCTGGCGGAAATAAATCACTTCTTCAGGAATCTTGGTGTACACGCCGATCACCGTCGGCAAGGCATACGGCACCGGTTCGGTGACGGCCATTTGCGGGCCGTTGGTCTCCAGCGGCACCGGCTCGCCGAATTGCGCCGAGAGTTTCTGGCCCCAGGCGCCTGCGGTAATCAACAGTTGCGCAGCGCTGAACTGGCGACCATCGGTGGTGCTGATGCTGAACCCGTCACCGACCTTCTGCACCTGGGCCACCTCGGTGCGTTCCTCGATGCGTGCCCCGAGCCGCCGAGCCGCCCGAGCAAATGCCGGGGCTGCCAGACGCGGGTTGGCGTGACCGTCGTGAGGCGCATAGGAGCCGCCCTTGACGTCCTTGCCCAGAAACGGAAAACGCGCGTGCAGTTCGCTGCCGCGATAGATCTTCAAGTCCAGTTGCGCCGCTTCGGGGGCGGCCGCATAAGCCTCGAGTTCGGGAATTTCATCCTCGCGATAACACACGCGCATGTGCCCGCTGGCGATGAACTCCAAGTCGTCATCGATCAGCTCCGGCAGGCGTTTCCACAGCGCCCAGGAGCGGTTCGCCAGTTCCAGTTGGCCGAGAAAACGCCCCTGGCGCCGCACGTTGCCGAAGTTCACGCCGCTGGCGTACTGGCCGATCTGGTCACGCTCGAGCAGGATCACCGACTGCCCCCGTTGGCGCAGGAAAAACGCCGCCGCCGAGCCCATTAGGCCGCCGCCGACAATCACCACATCGGCTTTATTGACCGTCATGGCGTCACCTCCCGTGTGAGCATTGAAAGTGGTTTGACGGGGGCCTGGCCGCGCTGGCGCCCCACCTCCTGCACCTGGACACCCGCTGCTGCAGCAATCACTTCGGCCCCAGCCTGGGAGCAATAACGGCCCTGGCAGCGGCCCATGCCGACCCGACTGAACGCCTTGGCCCGGTTGACTTCACAGGCGCCCTTTTCGCTGACGGTGCGGCGCAGTTCGCCGGCGCTGATCATCTCGCAGCGACAGACGATGGCTTCGTCCGGCAAGGCCTTGGCTTGTGCCGCTGGCCAGGGAAACGCCTGGGCCAGGCCGAGGCGAAACGCGTCCATCACCTTGAGCGCCTGGCGCTGCTCGGCGACCCGCGCGGCGTCCACCGGCTGCTGCAAATCGCCGAGCAACGCCAAGGCGACCAGGCGCCCGGCATGCTCGGCAGCGTCAGCGCCACGGATCTTCGAACCATCCCCGGCGGCGTAGACACCACTGACCGAGGTCCGTCCCTCTTCGTCCGTGTCCAGCAGCCATTGGCTGGAGGCCTCGTCAAAGCGCAGGCGGCAGCCCGCCAGGTCGGCCAGTTGGGTTTCCGGGCGCAAGTGATAACCCAGCGCCACCGCGTCGCACGCCACCGTCAAGGTTTCCCCGCTCGCGGTACGGACCCGCACACCGCTGACACCGGTGCTCGCCTCTCCCAGAATCTGCAGCGGCGAAATACCCAGGTGCACGGCAATCTTCGCCCGATACAACTGCGCCAACAGTTTCATGCCGGTGAACAGCAAACCCGGGCGCGCCATGAGTTTGGGCAAGGCTTTGATGCGCTGGCCCAGCGGCGATGTATCGAGCACCGCCGCGACGTTGGCGCCGGCCTTGAGGTATTGGCTGGCGACCAGATACAGCAACGGCCCGCTGCCCATGAACACCACACGGTGGCCGATGGAAACCGCCTGGGCCTTCAAGGCGATCTGTGCCCCACCGAGGCTGTAGGTGCCGCCCAGTTGCCAGCCCTCGATGGGCATCAGGCGGTCGGTGGCGCCGGTGCACAGGATCAGCGCGTCGTAATCCACCGTCGTGTGCTGGCCCTGGCTGACGCAGCACAATTGCCCGGGTGTCAGGTTCCACACCAGGGTGTCCGGGCGGTAGTCGAGCTGCGGGCGCAAGCGGTCGAAGCTTTCGTGCAGGTCACGGGCCTTGTCCGCCTCGGTGCCGTACAGCGTGGCGTAGTTGCGCGTGAACCCTTCGGGCTGGCGCCGGTAGATCTGCCCGCCATCGCGACGATTTTCGTCGAGCAGGATCGGCTTGAAGCCCGCTGCGACCAGGGTCTGCGCGCAACGGATACCCGCCGGTCCAGCGCCTACAATGACTATCCGCGCAGCGGCCATATCGCCTCCGGTTGTTGAGTAATGATGTCCAGCCCTTCGCGTACTTCATTGGAGCAGGCCCGCAGGCGCTCGCCGCTGCGGGTCCAGACCCAGCAATCCTGGCAGGCGCCCATCAGGCAGAAACCGGCCCGGCTGCCCGGATCGAATTCCGACTGGCGCAACGCCGGGCCGTGGGTCAGCAAGGCGACCATCAGCGTGTCGCCCTGCAACGCCTCGACCGGGACGCCATCGACTTTCAATTTGACGACGGGCCGGCCCTGTTCGGCCAGCCTCACGAAACGCGCGCTCATGCGTAGGCTCCCACGATCATGCTGTTTGAATCCTGTTGGCGCTTGAGCAGCTCGGCACTGTCGTGATGACAGAGCACCTCGCTGCCGCCGTCGATGATCCGCCGGGGCGGCGCGGTGTGGTTGCACAGGCCATCGACCCGCACCGGGCAGCGATTGAGGAAGGTGCACAGTTGCGGCACCTCGGCGCGCGCGCCCAACGCCGGCAGCGTGCCGCACGTCGTGGTGCCACAACTTTCCAGCCAGCCCTGGCGCAACTCCGGCACCGAGTGGATCAACAGGTCGGTGTAGGGATGGAACGGCGCCTGGGCGAACGATTGCCGGCTGCCCTCTTGAATCTTGTGGCCGCTGTACATCACCACGATGTCGTCGCACAGCGCCCGCACCGTGGAGATGTCGTGGCTGATGAACAGGTAGGACACCCCCAGCTGCTGGCGCAGGTCGCGCAGCAGTTCAAGGATCGCCGCGCCGACCACCGTGTCCAGCGCCGAGGTCACTTCATCGCACAGGATCAGGTCCGGCTTGGCCGCCAGCGCCCGGGCCAGGTTGACCCGCTGTTTCTGTCCGCCGGAGAGTTCGCTCGGGCGGCGCTCGGCCATGTCCCGTGGCAGACGCACCAGGTCGAGCAATTCGCCGATACGCTCACGCAGCGCCGCACCCTTGAGGCCGAAATACATCTTCAGCGGCCGGCTCAGGATGGTGCTGATGCTGTGCATCGGGTTGAGCGCGGTGTCGGCATTCTGGAACACCATTTGAATGCGGCGGAACTGTTCGTCCGTGCGTTCGGACAGGCTGCCGCCCAATGGCTGACCGTCAAACGTCAGCCCGCCCAGGGCCGGGGTCAGCAGCCCGGCCACCACCCGCGCCAGGGTCGATTTGCCCGAGCCCGACTCACCGATCACCCCAATGGCCTGGCCCCTGCGCACGGTCAGGTCGATGTCTTCGAGCACCCGGATCGCCGGCATGCCGTGCTGGTTCTTGTTGCCGTAGCCAGCGGTCAGGCCCTTGATGGTCAGCAGCGGCGTGTCTTCGGCCACGCCACAGGGCGGGCGAATGGTGGTGTCCGGCCGTGCCGCCGCCAGCAGGCTGCGGGTGTAGGCATGAGCCGGGCCCTTGAGCAGCGGCGCGGTGGCGCTCTGTTCGAAGATCTGCCCGCCGTTGAGCACCACGATCTGGTCGGCCATCTGCGCCACGACGGCCAGGTCGTGGGACACGTAGACCGCCGTCGCGCCGCGTTCGCGTACCACCCGCTTGAACGCACGCAACACGTCGATCTGGGTGGTCACATCGAGGGCCGTGGTCGGCTCATCGAGCACCACCAGCAGCGGATCGCTGATCAGCGCCATGGCCGCCATCACCCGCTGCAGTTGCCCGCCGGACACTTGATGGGGATAGCGTTGACCGATGCCTTCGGGGTTGGGCAGCGCCAGGTCGCGGAACAGTTCGATGGCCTTGGCTTCGAGCACGGCCCGGCTGCCCAGGCCATGGATCAACGCCCCTTCCACCACTTGGTCGATGAGTTGCTTGGCCGGGTTGAACGCCGCGGCGGCGCTTTGGGCGATGTACGACACCCGGTTGCCGCGCAGGCCTTGCAGTTCGCGCTCACTCAAGGCGAGCATGTCGTGCTCGCCAATCTGCACCACACCGCCGGCCAGGCGACAACCGCGCCGGGCATAACCGAGCAGCGCCAGGGCGATGGTGGTCTTGCCCGAACCGGACTCGCCGATCAGCGCCAGCACTTCACCTTTCTCCAGGGAGAAACTCACGCCCTTGACGATCTCCACCTCGCTGCGCTCGCCACAGGCGACCACGCGCAGGTTCTCGACTCGGATCAATTGGCTCATATCAATGGCCTCCCGTACGTCGGTTGCGCCGCGAAGACAAGCGGTCGATAAACAGATTGACGCCAATGGTCAGGGTGCCAATGGCCAGGGCTGGAATCACGATGGCCGGCGCGCCCTGGTTGAGGCCGCCGATGTTTTCCCGCACCAGCGAACCCAGGTCGGCATCCGGCGGTTGCACGCCCAGGCCGAGGAAGCTCATGCCGCTGAGCAGCAGGACGATGAAGCCAAAACGCAGGCCCAGGTCGGTCAGCACCGGGTTGAGCATGTTGGGCAGGATTTCCACACAGGCGATGTACAGCCGGCGCTCGCCACGGGTGCGGGCCACTTGCACGTACTCCAGGGCCTCGATGTTCACCGCCATGCTGCGGGCGATACGAAACGCCCCCGGCATGAAGCTGAGCACCGCCGTGCAGATCAGCAGGGTCACCGACGAGCCAAACGCCGAGACCATGATCAGCGCCAGCATCTTGCTCGGGATCGAAATGAAGGCGTCCATCAGGCGGCTGATCAGCTCATCCAACCACTTCGGCGAAACCACCGACAGCAGCGCGCAACTGGTGCCCAGCCCACTGGCCAGCACCGCCGCCACCAACGCCAGGCCCACCGTGAAGCGCGCGCCCACGAGAATGCGGCTGAGCATGTCACGGCCCAGATAATCGGTGCCCATCGGATACGTGGCGCTAAGGTTGTCAAAGACATTGTCGGAGACCACTTCCCCCACCGGGTGGGGTGCCAGCCATGGCCCGAAGATAGCCACCAGCAACCAGATCACACACATCGCGGCCCCGATCAGGCCGAGCCAGGGCGTTTTGCGCGACACCTTGCCCAAGGCCAGTTCGGGTGCCGCAGGCGGGGATTTCACAATGAGATTGTTCATTGGTTTCTCAGCCTCGGATTGGACAGGATCGCGCACAGGTCAGCCACCAGCACCAACACCAGGTACGCCGTACAAAACAGCATGGTGCAGGCCTGGACCAACGCCATGTCGCGGTTGGTCACGGCATCGACCATCAGGCTGGCGATACCGGGATAGTTGAAAATCGTCTCGACGATCACCACCCCACCCAGCAGGTAGGACAGGCTCAGGGCGATGGCATTGGCGATCGGCCCGATGGCATTGGGCAAGGCATGGCGCAGCACCACCCGCACCGGACTCACGCCCTTGAGACGGGCCATTTCCACGTAGGGGCTGTCGAGCTGGTCGATCACCGCCGCCCGGGTCATGCGCGCCATTTGCGCGACGATGACGCAGCACAGGGTCATCACCGGCAAGGCATAGGTGCGCATGAATTGCAGCGGCGAAGTGATCTCGCTGGAATAGGACAGCGCCGAAAGCCAGCCCAGGTTCACCGCAAAGATCAGCACCGCCAGGGTGGCGACCAGGAACTCCGGCACCGCCACCATCGTCAGGGTGAAGAAACTCAGCAAGCCGTCGATGCGCCCCCCTCGCCCCATCGCCGAACCGATGCCCAGGACCAACGCCACGGGCACCGACACCAGCGCCGTGGCCGCCGCCAGCATCAGCGTGTTGGGGACCCGGCCAGCCATCAACTCGGTGACCGGCGTGGCGTTGGAGATCGACACGCCCATGTCACCGCTGAGCAGGCTCATCAACCACTGCAGGTAGCGCAACACACCTGGTTGGTCCAGGCCCATCTTCACCCGCAGGGCCGCCACTTGCTCAGGCGTGGCGAACTGTCCCAGGGACTGTTGCGCCGCGTCTCCCGGCAACACCGCCGTAATGGCGAACACCACCATCGATACGATCAACAGGGTCACGACCGCTGCGCCCAGGCGCCGGCCGATCAACCAAAGTGTGTTGCTATTCATCGCCCTACCCCTTGTGCCATGTCACGCCGCAAGACAACACGCATCAAGCCTCAAGCCAGACTTGCTCGGCGAACATATAGCCCATGAAACCGCCCAGCGGGTTGGTGCCATAACCTTTGACGCGCTGGTCGACGCCATCGATGTTGCTGATGAATACCGGGATGCCGATGCCGCAGTGGTCATGCACCAAGGTCTGCATGTCCGCGTACATCTTGCCGCGCTTGGCTTCATCGGTTTCACCGCGAGCCTGCACCAGCAACTGGTCGAACTGCGGGTTTTTCCAGCCGGATTCGTTCCACGGCGCCGTGGACTGGAAGAACTGCGAGAACAGCATGTCAGCGTTGGGCCGCGGGTTGATGTTGCCGAAGCTCAGCGGGTGCTTGGCCCAGTGGTTGGACCAGTAGCCGTCGCTCGGCAGCCGATTGACGTTGAGCTTGAGCCCAGCCTCCTTGGCCGATTGCTGCAACAGCACGGCAACGTCGACCGAACCGGTGGCGGCCGGCGAGCACATCACCGGCATGCTGATGCTTTCCATGCCGGCCTTCTTCAGCAGGAAACGGGCCTTCTCCGGATCGTAGGTCCGTTGCGGCAGATCGGCATTGTAGAAACGCGCGCCGGGGGCAATCGGGTGGTCGTTGCCGACCCTGGCGAAGCCACGGAAGATCGCCGACTTGACCTGCTCGCGGTCCAGCAGCAGTTTCATCGCCTCGGTGAACTCCGGGCTCTGGCCGGGCATCTGGTCCTGGCGAATGATCAGGTCGGTGTAGTTACCCGACGGCGAATCCACCACGCGATGGGTGGTGCTGTCCTTGATGCGCGTGGTCGAGCGCGGGTTGACCTCGTTGATGATCTGCACGTCGCCCGACAGCAATGCATTGACCCGTGACGGCTCGTCGGCAATGCCGATGAATTCGATCTCGTCCAGGTACGGCAGGCCAGGCTTCCAGTAGTTGGTGTTGCGCGCACCGATGGAGCGCACCCCAGGCTTGAACTCCTTGACCTTGAACGGACCGGTGCCGATGCCTTGGTTGAAGTCGCTGGTGCCCTCGGGGACGATCAACAGGTGGGAAATGGCAAGGATCGACGGCAGCTCGGCATTCGGACCGCTCAGGCGTATCTGCACTTCATGGGTGCCGGTGGCCTTGACCTCGGCAAACTGCTCGGCCAGCGGCAAGACCTTGGAACCGGTGATCGGGTCCTTGTGGCGCATCAGGGAAAACACCACGTCGGCGGCGGTGAGGCCCTTGCCATTGTGGAAGCTCACTTCCTTGCGCAGGGTAATCACCCAAAGCGTGGCGTCGGTGGTGTCGATGCGTTCGGCCAGTTCCAGTTGCGGCACCATGTGGCTGTCGAAACGCGTCAGGCCGTTGTAGAACATGTAATGACGAACGTAGTCCGTGGACGATGAGCCTTTGGCCGGGTCCAGGGTATCGGCGGTGGAACTGGAGATACCGGCGACCCGGATACGCCCGCCGGGCTTGCCTTTGCCGGGGCTTGCCTGCTCATCGGCAAGCAGCTTGCCGGCGGCGCCGAACAGGCTGCCGGCACCCGCTGCGGCCACACCGGCCAGTCCGAGCATCTGCAATGCATGACGACGTGACATGCCGCGGTTGAGCCCTTCGAAAACACGCAGACTTTCTGTACCGGTGATCAACTGGTCTTTGATGCCGTTTTTAGTGTCACTCATGTCAGTTCTACCTTTCGGAAAATGATAGGGCTCGATTACGTGCGTTAACGCAACGTGGTTGAAACGCCAAACAACCCGGTGAAACTCAGTGCAGGTAGTCCTGCAAGCGGTAATACGCGCCGACCAGCGGCAAAAACCAAGGTTTGCCGAAGTGCCCGGGGATGGCCGGCCAGTCCAGTTCGCGCCAAGGGTTGGCCTCGACCTTGCCGGCCATGACCTCGGCCATGACCTGCCCCATGTGCACCGACATCTGCACGCCGTGGCCGCTGTAGCCCATGGAGTGATAAACCCCGCCATGCTGGCCGGCCCGGGGCAGGCGATCGGAGGTCATGTCCACCAGGCCGCCCCAGCAATAGTCGATCCGGGTGTTCGCCAACTGCGGGAACATCTGCACCATGGCGGCTTGCAACACCTTGCCGCTCTTGGCATCGGACACGCTGTCGGACATGGCAAACCGCGCGCGGCCGCCAAACAGCAAACGGTTGTCCGGGGTCAGGCGAAAGTAGTTACCGATCATGCGGCTGGTGACATAGGAGCGCCGAGCCGGCAGCAAGCTGTCGATCAGCGCCTGGGGCAAGACCTCGGTGGCGACCACGAAACTGCCCACCGGGACAATCCGCCGCCGATACCAGCCCAGGCCACCCTGCTGACAGGTACCGGTCGCCAGCAGGATCTGCGAGGCTTGCAGCGCCCCTTTGCTGGTGTTGACTCGATAGCCGCCGGCACTGGCCTTCCAGTCCTGCACCGCCACGCCCTGGAAGATCAACGCACCGTGACGGGCGGCCGCTTCGGCCAGGCCGACGCCGAAACGCCCGACATGCATCTGCACGCCATTGCGCTGCAACAGGCCACCGTGAAACTGCGCCGAATTGACTTCCGCCCGCGTCTCCTGGGCCGACAGCAGCTCGACCTCGGCATCGACTTGCTTGCGGATCAATTCACAGGTGCGCGCCAACCCTTCGTAGTGCATCGGCTTGGCGGCCAGCTTGAGCTTGCCGTTGCGCTTGAGGTCGCAAGCGATCTGCTCTTGCTCCACCAGCGTCACGACGCTCTGCACGGCGCTTTCATAGGCTTGGTAATACGCCCGAGCCTTGTCGGCGCCGAGGCTGGCGGTGAGTGCCGCGTAATCCTGGGCCACGCCGGTACTGCAATGCCCGCCGTTGCGCCCTGACGCCTCGCCAATCACCCTGCCCGCTTCCAGCACCGCCACGCTGGCCCCCTTCAAGGCCAGGGCCCGCGCCGCCGCCAAACCGGTGAAGCCGCCACCGACGATGGCGACATCCACCTGCCCGGGCAACCCGCCGAGCTGAGCACCGGTGAACGCCGGTGCGGTGTCGAGCCAATAGGACTCACTGCCCATGTCTAACCCCTTTCGCCTTCAAGCGTGCGTCGAGACTCAGAGCCCGACCAGCGCGGGCAACCCGCCGATGTCCGAGATCTGGTGGTAACCAAAGGCAGCGTTGGCCGGATGTTCATGACCGCGGGCGACGAAGGCTTTGTGCTTGATCTTCATGTCGTGGGCCGACATCAGGTCGTAACGGAAGCTCGACGACACATGCAGGACGTCTTCCGGTCCGCAGCCAAGGTTATCGAGCATGAATTCGAACGCGGCCAGGCGCGGCTTGTAGGCCTGGGCCTGCTGGGCCGTGAAGACTTTATGGAACGGTGCGCCGAGCTTGTCGACGTTGGACATGATCTGCTCGTCCATCGCGTTGGAAAAAATCACCAGGGGGATCTTGTCGGCGATTTTCGACAGGCCCGCCGGTACGTCGGCGTGGGGGCCCCAGGTTGGCACGGCGTTGTAATAGAGCTGGCCTTCGCCACGATATTCAACGCCCCAACGCTTGCAGACCCGCATCAGGGAGGTCTTGATGATTTCATCATAGGGCCGCCAGTCCCCCATCACCTGGTCCAGGCGATAAGCGGAGAAATCCTTGACGAACTGGTCCATCTGCCCGGCATCGACACGGTCGGCGAACAGCTCGCGGGTCATGGTGCCCATCTGGAAATTGGTCAACGTGCCGTAGCAGTCGAAGGTGATGTACTTGGGTCGAAGAAAGCTCATGAGTGCGGTCCTGGATTGTTGTTGAAGGCTCGACGAGGCGAACGATGGCGCCTTTCGTGAGGCATCGGTGCAACGCTGCATCACGTTTTCATTACAACACCATGAGACCGTGGATAAATCGTTAAAAATACCGGCCGCTTGGTACAAACCACCGTTTTGCGGGGCTCGCTCAGCAGACTTTGCGGGATGCTCCAGGCGTGGGCGTCGTGCCGTGTTTCTTTGGGTTTGCGGGCAGTTATGGTGCGCCAAACGACTCTGCAAAGCGTTGTTTTCGGCAGAATCTACGCTTGGCGCAACAGCTTCAGCATCCCTGGTGAATGGGCTGGCGTCATCGCGAGCAGGCTCGCTCCCACAGGGGGTTAGTGCTGGACACAGGTTCAAGGAACGCCGCCGATCCATTGTGGGAGCCTGCTCGCGAAAGCGGTGGGTCTGCTTGCAGGTGTGGTGAATGGGCTGGCGTCATCGCGAGCAGGCTCGCTCCCACAGGGGGTTAGTGCTGGACACAGGTTCAAGGAACGCCGCCGATCCATTGTGGGAGCTTGCTCGCGAAAGCGGTGGGTCTGCTTGCAAGTGTGGTGAATGGGCTGGCGTCTTCGCGAGCAGGCTCGCTCCCACAGGAGGGATGGTGGTGGACACAGGTTCAAGGAACGCCGCCGATCCACTGTGGGAGCGAGCCTGCTCGCGATGGCGGTGGTTCAGTAGGAACAGTGCCCTATTCAGACCTTCAGTTCGGCCTCCAGGAAGCTCACCAACGCCTGCACCCGCACGCTGCGCAGTTTGCGCGAGGGCACCAGCAGGTTGATGGGGGCGCTGTCGAATTGCCAATCGGCGAGCACCCGTACCAGGCGGCCGTCGGCGATGGCTTTGCTGACGTCCCATTGCGAACGCAGCACCAGCCCCAGGCCCTGTTCGGCCCAGCGTCGGGCCACGCTGCCATCGTTGCTCAACAAGGCAGGCTTGATTCGCAGGGTCTTGCGCCCGTGTGCATTGCGCAGGTGCCACAGGGTGACATCTTCATCGTTTTCACGAATACAGATGCAGCGATGCTCGGCGAGTTGCTCCGGCGCGAGCGGTGTGCCGTTCTGTGCCAGGTAAGCGGGGCTCGCGCACAGCCATCGGTCATTTTGCGTGAGGGGCCGGGCGACCCACTGGCTGTCGCTCAGGTGACCGATGTGTATCACCGCATCGCTGTCATGACGGTCAGGCCAGGGCGTTTCCCGGAGATCCAGATGCAGGCACAGCTGCGGATGCAACCTGGCAAAACGGGCCAGCAGCGGCGCGAGGCGTTGGCGTCCATAGCCGAACGGTGCCGCCAGCCTGAGGGTGCCGGCCAGTTGATCGTCTTGCTGCTTGAACGATTCGGGCAGCGCCTCCAGCTGTTCCAGCAACAGCGCACTCTGGCGCGAGAAACGCTCGCCGTCAGCGGTCAGGCTCAGCCGCCGGGCGTCGCGATTGGCCAAGGTCAGGCCCAGGCGCGTCTCCAGTTTGCGCAGGCGCATGGACAGCGCCGGTGGCGAGACATTAAGGGCCCGTGCCGCGGCGCTCAACGATTCGCAGCGTGCCAGCGTCACGGCCATGCGCAGGTCTTCGAGGCTGATCATTCAGTTCAACTTAATGATTGATGACAGCGCATTGAACCACGACTTTACGATGACTGAGTAGAGTCGAGCCTGTCTTTCACCCACGAGCCTCGTTCATGCCAGTCTCAATTGCCTCCCTCGATACCCCGGTTGCGCTCATCGATGTGCCGCGAATGCAGCGCAATATCCAGCGCATGCAACACCGCATGGACGCCTTGGGCGTGCGTTTGCGCCCGCACATCAAGACCAGCAAATGCCTGCCGGTGGTTCAGGCGCAGCTTGCAGCAGGCGCCAGCGCCATCACCGTGTCGACCCTCAAGGAAGCCGAGCATTGCTTCGCCGCCGGCATCCACGACATCTTTTATGCCGTGTCCATGGCGCCCGGCAAACTGGCCCAGGCCCTGACGCTGCGGCGCAAGGGCTGCCGCTTGAGCCTCTTGACCGACAGCCTGGCGGCGACGCAGGCCATCGTCGATTTCGGCAGGCAGCACGACGAACGCTTCGAAGTCTGGATCGAAATCGATTGCGATGGCCATCGGTCCGGCGTACGCGTTGAAGACGATGCACTTGTCGATATCGCCCGGCAACTCAGCGAAGGCGACATGCAGCTTTGCGGCGTCATGACCCACGCCGGGTCCAGCTACGAACTCGACACACCCCAAGCGCTGCAAGTCTTGGCCGAACAAGAACGCCACCTCTGCGTCAGCGCCGCCCAACGCATCCGAGCAGCCGGGCTGGCCTGCCCCGAGGTCAGCATCGGCTCCACCCCCACGGCACTTTCGGCACAAAGCCTGGAAGGCGTCACTGAAGTGCGCGCCGGCGTCTATGTGTTCTTTGACCTGGTGATGCACAACATTGGTGTTTGCCAGGCGGATGAGCTGGCCCTGAGCGTACTGACCACCGTGATCGGCCATCAGCCGGACAAAGGCTGGATCATCACCGATGCCGGCTGGATGGCCATGAGTCGTGATCGGGGTACGCAGCGCCAGCAGCGGGATTTCGGCTATGGGCAAGTGTGCAGCGAAGCCGGCGACTGGATCGAGGGCGCCCTGCTCACCGGCGCCAACCAGGAGCACGGCATCGTCACCCTTTCCAGTCCCGGTGCCGTCGATATCACCGAGCGTTTTCCCATCGGCGGTCGCCTGCGCATCCTGCCCAACCACGCCTGCGCCACCGGTGCGCAATTCCCTGATTACCGCGCCTGCGATGCCTCGGGCGCGGTGCACACCTGGAGCCGTCTGCATGGCTGGTGAAATCGAGTTGATTCACACGACCCAGGCAGCCGCTGCGGGCGGACATTACGCCCAGGCGGTGTTGCACCAGGGCGTCTTGTACGTGTCCGGGCAACTGCCGGTACGCGCCGATGGCAGCCACAGCCTCGACCAACCGTTCGAAGTGCAAGCCGCCATCGCCCTGGACAACCTGATGGCGATTCTCGGCGCGGCAGGCCGCAGCCCCAGCGACCTGTTGAAAGTGACGGTCTATGTCACCGGCATCGAACACTGGCCGGCTTTCGACCGGATCTACGCCCGCTACGTGGGCCCACACCGGCCTGCGCGCGCGGTGGTGCCCGTCCCGGCGCTGCACCATGGGTACCTGATCGAAATCGAAGCGCTGGCAGGAAGTGAGAGAACATCATGAAGGCACAAAAAAGCGACGTCCTGATTATCGGCGGCGGCATCATGGGGTCGGCGTCGGCGTTTTTCCTGCGCCAGCGTGGGCACTCGGTGACCCTGCTGGAACGCGACCTGATCGGCCAATACGCCAGTGGGGTGAATTTCGGCAACGTGCGCCGCCAAGGGCGATTCCTCGGCCAACTGGAACTGTCCAATCGCTCGTACGGATTGTGGAAACGGCTCCCCGAGTTGATCGGCGATGACCTGGAGTTCATCCCCAGCGGCCATATGCGCGTCTGTTATCGCGAGGACGAAATCGCCGAGCTTGAAGCCTACGCCGCCGCCCCCGAAGCCCGTGAGCTGGACTTGCAGATCATCACCGGCAAGGCGTTGCACGCACGTTTCCCGTTCCTCGGCGCGCAGGTCAAGGGCGGCTCGTACGCCCCTCACGACGGCCACGCCAACCCGCGCCTGGCAGCCCCGGCATTTGCCCGCGCGGCGACACGGGCCGGGGCCAGCATCCGCGAGCGTACGGAAGTCGCCGACGTGCAAAAGGTGAATGACCAATTCCACGTGACCACCACCGACGGCCAGCTATTCATTGCAGAGCAACTGCTGATCACGGCGGGCGCGTGGGGGGCGAAGCTGTCCGAGCAATTCGACGAAGCGGTGCCGTTGGAAGCCAATGGCCCGCAGATGTCGGTCACCGAGCCGGTGCCCTATGCCTTGCCGACCGTAATCGGCGTGTTCACCAAGATAAAGGAAGAGGTGATTTATTTCCGGCAAATCCCCCGAGGCAACCTCATCATCGGCGGCGGCAACCGCTGCAAACCGGACATGATCAACCGCCGCGCCTATTTCAAGCCCGAAAGCCTGCTCAACCAGATGCAGCAGATGAGCCGCCTGCTGCCCGGGGTGGCGAACCTCAACATCATCCGGGTGTGGAGCGGCATCGAAAGCTATACGCCAGACTCGCTGCCGATCATGGGCCCAAGCGGCAAGGTCAAGGGATTGTTCTATGCCTTTGGGTTCTGCGGGCATGGCTTCCAGCTCGGCCCGGGCGTCGGCGACGTCATGGCCGAGCTGATCAGTACCGGCAGCACCCGCACCCTGATCAGCCCTTTTGATATTCGCAGGTTTACCGAACCGACCGCCCTGACCATGCCTCAGATGAGCACGCCTGGCACCGGCAGGCTCATTTGACGCAAGCGACTGGGCGCCCTTTTTGCCCCGGACGGATGCTGCCACTTTTTTCGCCAAGTTAACCCGGCAGATACAGCAGATTGTTCTTTGCCAGGCTTGAGAACGGCATATCCCATCCGGGCCGCTTTGTTAGTTTATCGAGAAGAAAACGGCCTCAGGATCTGTTGCCGGCAACGCTATCACCGCTCTATGGGAGCCCGTTGGATGACCACCCCCTTTTTGAACACCCCGCCCACGTCCCAGCAGTTCTATATCAATGGTGACTGGCAGTCTGCGGCATACCCGGCCACGCTGGCGGTGATCAACCCCGCTACCGAGCAAGTCATTGCCGAGGTCGCCCGAGGGTCCGGCGAAGACGTTGACCGCGCCGTCGCGGCGGCTCGCGCAGCATTTCCTGGCTGGTCTTCGACTCCGGTGGATACCCGCGTGGCGATCCTGGGAAAGATCCATGCACTGATCCTTGAACGCAAAGAAGAACTGGCCCAGGCGCTCTCGCTGGAAATGGGCGCGGCCATCGGCTTCGCACGGGCCATGCAAGTGCCGCTGGCCGCCGAACACGTTCGGGTGGCCCGCGATGTGCTGTCCACTTACAGCTTCCAGAAGATCGAGCATGGCACGGCCATTCAGCGCGAACCCATTGGCGTCTGCGGCCTCATCACGCCGTGGAACTGGCCGCTGTATCAAATCACCGCCAAAGTCGCCCCGGCGATTGCCGCCGGTTGCACGGTGGTGTTGAAACCCAGCGAACTGTCGCCCCTGAGCGCCCTTCTCTTCGCACAATTGGTGCATGACGCTGGCCTGCCTGCCGGCGTCTTCAACCTGGTGAACGGCAGCGGTGCCGAGGTCGGCGCGGCCATGGCGGCGCATCCCGACATCGACCTGATCTCCATCACCGGCTCGAACCGCGCCGGCGCACTGGTGGCCCAGGCCGCCGCCCCGACGGTCAAGCGCGTGACGCAAGAGTTGGGCGGCAAGTCGCCGAACGTGCTGTTGCCCGACGCCGACTTCGCCAAGGCCGTGCCGCCGGGCGTGATGTCGGCATTTCGCAACGTCGGCCAATCGTGCAGCGCACCGACCCGAATGATCGTGCCAAGGAACCGCCTGGCGGAAGTCGAGGCATTGGCTGCCGCCACCGCCAACGCGATCATCGTGGGCGATCCGCAATTGGAAGCAACCGTACTCGGCCCCATCGCCAACGAAGCCCAGTTCAATCGCGTGCAGGCCATGATCGAAGTCGGCTTGCATGAGGGTGCCAAGCTTGTCTGCGGTGGCCCAGGACGCCCGGCGGGTCTCGAACAAGGCTTCTACACCCGCCCGACGGTTTTCTCGCAGGTCGACAGCGCCATGCGCATCGCCCAGGAAGAAATCTTCGGCCCGGTGCTGTGCATCATTGCCTATGACACGGTGGATGAAGCCGTCGCCATCGCCAACGACACCGTCTATGGGCTGGGCGCGCATGTCCAGGGGCAGGACCTTGATCTTGCGCGCGCCGTCGCGTCGCGTATCCGCGCAGGGCAAGTGCTGTTGAACTACCCGGCGTGGAACCCGATGGCACCCTTCGGTGGCTACAAGCGCTCAGGCAATGGCCGTGAGTATGGGGTTCACGGGTTTGAGGAGTATCTGGAGATCAAGGTGATTGTCGGGTTTGAATGACCGCCCTACTCCTCGGTCCGCCCGGTGCCCTCGCGATCGTGCGCGTAATGTCGAGTGAACGGAAACGCCGGCAGCCAGGCCTCACGGCGCACGGTCCAGCTTTCGTAGGTGGGCATCAGTTGATCGGGGGCGTCCAGCGTGCCGAGGTTCACTTCGATTTCATCGCCGGTACGGGCGAACACCGACGAGCCACAGCGAGGGCAGAAAAAGCGTCCGGCGTAGTCCCGGGTTTCACCTTCAATCGTCACGGCATCCTGGGGAAACACGGCCGCAGCGTAGAAGAGCGCGCCGTGATGCTTGCGACAGTCGAGGCAGTGGCAGAGGCCTACGCGATACGGACGGCCTGAGGCTTGGATACGAACGTTGCCGCACAGGCAACCGCCGGTGAATCGGTCCATGGTGGGGCTCCTCTGTCGTTGAGCGGTCGAGATACAACCTTCGACCGCTTCTACCTGTTTCTGGTTTAACTCATTCAACCCACCATCGGCACCGCAATCAGCAATATCGCCGTCCCATGGGTAGCGGTCGATGCCACGACGCCGTAACGCATACAAATGAGCCCGCAGGCCAGGCCCTCTATCAGCGTAAACAGCAACACGGGCCAACCGAGTTGGGTAACGCTCAAGGCGAGAAAAGCATGCAACGCAGAAAACGCCACGGCACTGATCAGTGCTGCTCGCAGGGCGCTGACATGCAGTTCGAGGTAACCCTGCAAGAAGCCACGAAACAGCACTTCTTCCAGCGCGTTAGCGCCATAGGCCAGCACCGCCATGCCGAGTAGCCAGGGCCAATAACCTGGAATCACCGTTTCAGCCCCTTGATAAAGCCGCAACGGCAAACCGATCAGGCAGCCCACGGCGATGCCCAGGACCAGGCCAGCCAGTCGATTGCCTTTGAATAGCACCACCAGTTGCCACAAGTCTGGCAACTGGCGCGCGCTCAACGCGACCAACAACAGCGACGAAACACCCAACATCACCAGCACGAACGGGTTGGCCAGAAAACCAATCTGCAGATCGCCGTTCAAGGACCACATGTGCAAGGGCGTCATGGCGTCGCGCATCAACACGAATGCCAATAGCACAATCACGATACGCAACGCTGTCTGGGTCTTGGGCGTCAACGCGAACCAGAGGCCGAAGAGCGCCAGGCCCGGCAGCAGATACAGGGTGTAGTCCAGCAGTACAACGAGTCCTTCGGCGATCATTGCGCTCTTCCCTTGGCGTCAACCGGCGCATGCTGTGCCATCAGTTCCACGACCCAATCGATGAACACCCGCAACTTGGCGCTGATGTGCCGGTTCGGGGGATAGGCCACATACAGCGGCATCGGCTCGAGGTGCCAGTCTTCGAACAGCGGCACCAACGCGCCCTTCGCTTCATGAGGCCTGGACATGTACCTGGGCAGCCAGAGCACGCCCAACCCTGCCAAACCTGCCGCGAGGTAGGCGTTGCCGTCGTCAATGGCCAGTGCGTAGCGTCCTTTGACGTGAAGCAGCTCACCGTCACGGCGCATGGCGTAGGGCAAGGATTTACCGGTGCGTGCCCACAGGAAACCCACGGTGCGGTGATGCGAATCTTCCAGTTCTCGCGGATGCGCGGGCAGGCCAAACCGTGCCAGGTAACTCGGCGCGGCAAAGACGCCAAGGGCCAGGTCACCGACGCGTCGGGCGATCAGCGACTGATCCCTCAACTCACCGCCGCGCACCACGCAATCGACGTTTTCATCGAGCATGTCGACGATGCGATCGCTGACGCCCATGTCGATCTGGATGTCTGGGTATCGCGCGTAGAACGCCGGCAAGGCCGGTATCAGGATCATCGCGGCCAGCGGACTCGGCACGTCCACCCGCAGGCGCCCGCGAGGTAACGCTTGGGCGCCGGACACGCTGGTCTCGGCATCGTCCATGTCGGCCAGCAGCCGGATCACCCGCTCGTAATAAACCGCGCCGTCGGCGGTGACGTTGACCTTGCGCGTGGTGCGGTTGAGCAACTTGACCCGCAACCGTGCCTCGAGCTGCTGCACCAGTTGGGTCACGGTGGTCTTGCTCATGTGCAGGGTTTGCGCCGCCTTGGTGAAGCTGCCCGCCTCCACGACTCGAACGAACGCTTGCATCGCATCAAAACGATCCATTTGTGCCTCGGGTATCGATCCGATTGTTTGGATTTTACAAACAGTGATCGCCAAGGTTGCTCGTTTATCGCCCGGACACAAGCCCCTAGAGTGAGTTCATCGTTTGGAACCCACTCTTTGATGGAGGTATTGATGACACAGCGCGATGTGGTTTTCCCGCCCGGACGCCAGGCACTTTATGAGCGTAATCGTTATTCGCCGGCGATTCGTTCCAACGGTTTTCTGTTCGTCTCGGGACAGGTTGGCAGCACTGAAGCAGGTTCGCCGGAGCCGGACCTGGAGGCTCAGGTTCGGCTGGCGTTCAACAACCTGAAGGCCATACTCGCCGCGGCCGATTGCAGCTTTGATGATGTGGTGGACGTAACGGTGTTCCTGGTCGATCCCGAATCGATCTTCGAGCGGGTCTGGAGCGTCGTGCCCGAGTTCTGGGGCAACGCACCGCATCCGACGCTGACGGCGGTGGGCGTGACATGGCTGTATGGGTTTCAGTTCGAGATCAAGGTGATTGCCCGGTTGCCTGAAACCACCTTATAGGTCAGCTTGCATCAATGTTGGCTGTGCCGGCGCCATCGCGAGCAAGCTCGCTCCCACAGAGACTGTGCAGATCGAGAATTCGAAGTCACCACCAACCAATGTGGGAGCGATTAACCGGCTAGCCTTTCACCGCTGCTTCAATCGCGGCGATGTCGATCTTGGTCATCGTCATCATGGCCTCGAAGGCACGCTTGGCGGCGGCTTTGTCGGGACTGGCGATCGCTTCAAGCAACACACGAGGGCTGATCTGCCACGACAATCCCCACTTGTCCTTGCACCAGCCGCAGGCGCTCGCCTGGCCGTCGTTGTCGATGATCGCGTTCCACAAGCGGTCCGTTTCGGCCTGATCATCGGTTGCAATCTGAAATGAAAAAGCCTCGTTGTGCTTGAACACCGGCCCGCCGTTGAGGCCGACGCAAGGGATGCCGATCACCGTGAACTCCACGGTGATCACATCGCCCTGCTTGCCGGAAGGATAATCACCCGGGGCATGATGGATGGCGTTCACCGCACTGTCGGGAAAGGTTTTTGCGTAGAATTCTGCCGCTTCCTGGGCGGTGCCGTCGTACCAGAGGCATATCCTGTTTTTATTGTTCATGCCGGTTCTCCAAAAAGGACTGGACGATAAAGTCTAGCAGCCAGCCCCAAAACTGGAAAAACCTGCCAACCGGTCGAGCCGAAGCGCTTTTCCAGGGCCTTGCCCGCCACCGCACTACCTTGATCTATACTGCTGCGGCGCAGCATTCATGGAGCGGACGCCGTGGCCAAGTGCAAAATCCTGATCTGGAATACCCAGCACCTGAACAACCAAGCAGGCGGCAAGATGAGCGATGCCTACCAGGAAAAACTGGCCACGCTCAAACAGGTCCTGCAACAGGACAACCCGGACATCGTCGCCCTGTTTGAAGTGGGCAGCACCGGCAATCCCAACGATCGACTGGTCAATGACTTGAGCCAGCAATACATCCTCAAGTCATCCCTCGACCAGGACGGTGGCGCGCGCAAAAGCACCACGCTGGGTTCCATGGTGTTTGTGCGCACCGACAGGGTCAACGAGTTCAGGGAACGCTACAGTTGGCCGCTGGGCCCGGAAGCCAGGCGCGCCACGTTGCTACTGACCGACGATGTAGGCAACACATTCGCCTTCTGCCATGCCAATGCCTCAAGAAACGCCTGGCCGCAGATACTGGGGGACATGCAGGAACTCGGTTCTATCCATGAAGGCGACTTTCAACGCCTGGTATTTTTCGGCGGCGACCTCAACACCCCCTATAGCTCGGCCCCCAAGACAATCTCCGCTTACCGTGGCGCAACCAGGATGAACGCGGTGTTCCCCGAAGGCAGCGGCTTCACGCACGTCACCATCCGTTCCACCGAAACCCAGGCCAGAAAGGAATACAAGAAGCTGGACGAGGTGAGTCGCTCCTATACACCTATCGACCAATACGTCTCGAGCCTGCTAGGCAGTGACCTGGGCTACGGTAATTTCGCCATCCCCTCACAGTTGGACTACGCCTACGTCCATGAAGGCGTCGTGGCGCGTGGATACTGCGAAGCCGCGGTGCAAATCAAGAAGTCCTTGGTGCATGATCGCCAGCTGATTCGCAATGCCGATGGACTCAAAGTGCAGGGGCACGATGAAGTGCTGCGTATTTTTCGGGGACAGGTGTTGCGCAGCGATCATTACCCGGTGCTCTACGACCTGCACTACTGAATCCGGCTAGGCACTCCCCTGCTCTGCGTTATCGACCATCCAGCGAATCATGCTCGCCAGCGGCACCCGGTAATGCCGCACCGAACACTCGCTGGCCTTCTCGTGGCAGTACAACTCGATATAGCGACTGAGCAGCGCATGACGGCCGTCCTCGGTCAACCGCAGTTCAAGTTCACGGCAATGCAACTCATCCTGGCCGAGCTGTTTTATTCGCCGTTGCAAGACCAGCGTCTGGTTATTCATCAGCAGCGGCTCCATCCTGGCATTGCGGGTCTTCCTGCACTACCGCCCCCGACTTACCTTGCGCGACAAAATCGGCACGCCGCTGCGCCGTTGCATCGCGTAGCGCCGCGTAGTAATCCGCTTGGGCCCGCAACTCGTCTGTCAGTGGCAATGCCTCGGCACGGCCATCGACAACGCCGCCGACGGTGTTGATCGTACCCAGGGTGTCGACGGTGCTGCTGTTGTCGCCGAACGGATCGACGGCAAAACTCAGCACTTTGCCCGTCGCGTCCCGTAGGTTGGCGCTGCCCAGTAGCGGCAGTTCCACGATGGGGCCGGGGGCAACATTCCAGACGCCGAAGGTCTGGCCGAAATCGGCCTCGTGACGCTCGATGCCCAGCTTGCCCGACACGTCGATCAGCCCGACGATGCCTGCCGTGGTGTTGATGACGAAACGCCCCAGTGTGTTGACCGAGCGTTGTGCATTGCCTTGCAGCAGGTCGTTGATGAACACCTTGGGCTCGCCGAAGTTCGCCACGAAGTTGTGGACGCCGGCCTGGAACATCTCCGGCAGTTTGAGGTAACCACGGGCAACGGGGGCCAGCGCGTAGTCATCCACGGTTCGGTTGAAGGCGAAGATGCCGCGGTTGACGGGCTCTGCGGGATCATGAACGGTATAGGTCGCGCTTTCACACGCCCCCGGCGTTGCTGCCGGTGTGCTGGAGCAACCGCTGGCGAGTGCCGCCAATACAACCACGACGGTGGAGCGAACGAACAGCGGAGCGGGCTTGGTGATCGGCATACAGGGTTATCTCGGCGAGGAATGGGAGGCTTGCTGCCTATGCCGATCACAAGCCAAACACCCAATTCCTGGGGCGAGGGAGCAAGCTCGCGCTGGGTCTGTAGGCGCTGACGAGCGAAGCGAGGCTGCGATCTTTCCACTGCCAATTGAGTCTGGAGCGAAAGATCAAAAGATCGCAGGCTTCGCCAGCGCCTACAGAGCCCAGCACATCCCTTTGCCACAGAAGCAGCGTTGGCGTGTGGTTGAACTGACCGACATCAAGGCCATCCTGCCGCCGTTTTTTTGCCCGCAGATTTCCAGAACATTGCCCGCTGGCAACTTTATTGCCGGATTGAAATATATGACGCAGCCCCTGGATTGACCCTAGTATCGCCTCCTGTATTCATTACCCTGCGTGCCCACCGTGAGCCATTTATTACTGGTGGACGATGACCTCGAAGTCCTCGCCCTCTTGCGCAAGTTCCTCGAACAACATGGCTACAGCGTGGACGTGGCCGCCGATGGCAACGCCTTGTGGCAGGCGGTGGAGCGTCGGGTGCCGGACCTCATCATCCTCGACGTCATGCTGCCGGGCGACAACGGCCTGGTGCTCTGCCAACGACTGCGGGCCGAGCACACCGTCGGCATCATCATGCTCACCGCCATGGGCGAATTGAGTGACCGCGTCGTCGGCCTGGAGCTGGGCGCGGACGATTACCTGACCAAGCCCTTCGACGCCCGCGAGCTGTTGGCCCGGGTGCGTGCCGTGCTGCGGCGCACTGGCGAAGCCCGAGGCACATTGAGCGACTCATCGCGACCGATCCTGGAGTTCGAAAACTGGCAACTGGACGTCACCCGGCGCGAACTGCGCTCACCAGACAAGGTCATGATCCCGCTGTCGGCCGGAGAGTTCGAACTGCTACTGGTGTTTGCCGAACACCCGCGCCGGGTGCTGACCCGCCAGCAGTTGCTGGACCTGGCACGCGGCGAAACCTTCGAGGCGTTCGACCGCAGCATCGATGTCCAGGTCAGCCGCCTGCGGCGCAAGTTGGAGACCGACGTCACCGGCGCATCGATGATCCGCACCGTGCGCAACAGCGGCTACCTCTTCAGCCCCCACGTGGTGAAGCGATGAAGCGCCCGGGCACCCATCACCCACGGGACACGGTGGCGCGCTGGATCGCCCTGACCACCCTGATCGCCATGCTCACGTTGCTGGCCCTGAACGCGCTGTTCAGCCAACTGGCTGATGCCTGGGCCCGCCCGCCCCTGATGGAAATCGGCCTGATTGAAAAGGTAGCCGCCATCACACGCATCATCGACTCGGCAGCACCCGAACAGCGGCCCACCATTGCCAGGACGGCCAGTGACCAGACCTTCAACACGCAATGGCTCCAACACCATGAAGATGCCAAGCTGCCGGTGATCGACGACCCCGAATACAACGATGGCGCACTGCGGTTGCGCCAACAGTTGGGCCGGCCCGATGCGAGGATCGAGGGCTATGAGCCAAGCGATTGGCACGCCGGCCAGCCCGGCGCACGCTACGCCGCGATGATCGAGTTGACCGACCACTCGTGGGTCGTGTTTTCCCTGCCTGCGCGCAGTTGGGGACTGGAGGAATGGGAGCGCAGCCTGATCATGCTGGCGCTGATCCTAGTGTCGACGATTATCGTCGCACTGATCGCCACCCGGCACCTGGCCGCCCCGCTGGAGCGTTTTGCCGAAGGCGCCCGGCGCTTTGGCGTCGACCACCAGGCGCCACCGATTCCGGTCATCGGCCCCCATGAAATCCGCCAGGCGATCCTCGCCTTCAATGCCATGCAGGCCCAGCTCAAGCACTTTTTGCAGGATCGCACGCAGATGCTCGCCGCCATCTCCCATGACTTGCGCGCGCCGTTGACCCGCATGCGCCTGCGCGGGGAGTTCATCGAGGATGCCGAGCAGCAGTCGCGCTTGTTCAGGGACGTGGACGAAATGCAGGCGATGGTCAACTCCGCCCTGGAGTTCTTCCGCGACGATGCCCGGCTGGAACATGCCACAGCGTTCGACCTGGCCGAGCTGCTGCACACCATCGTCGATGACCTCAAGGACGCCGGCACCGAGGTCGCGCTCGAAGGTACCCAGCACTTGGTTTATGTCGGTCGTCCCATCGGTATCAAACGTGCCTTGGTCAACCTGATCGACAACGCGATCAAATATGGCGGCGCGCCAACTGTTCGCCTTGAAGCCAACGCCAATCGTGTGGACATTCGCATTCTGGATCGCGGACCGGGCATCGCCGCGCAATACCTTGAGCAGGTCTTCACGCCGTTCTTTCGCATCGAAGGCTCGCGCAACAAACACACCGGCGGTGTCGGGCTGGGCCTGTCTGCGGCCCGGGCGACGGTGCTGGAGCATGGCGGCACGCTGACCCTGAGGAATCGACACAGTGGCGGGTTGGAGGCCAAGGTCTCGCTACCGCTTGACTGAAGTGACCGATGTATCGATCCGCGCTAAACAATCAGTGCCTTCCTCGGTAGGATGTCCGGCTTTTCCGGCCTCGACCCTGTCCTGCGCAAGGCGCTCTTGTTTATATCGCTCGGCAGCTCCTACAGCGCCCCCTAGCGGGAGCAAGCTTGCTCGACAGACAAGAATCGACGGAGCCAAACCAAGGAATTCACCGATGATTCTTATCATTTACGCGCACCCCTACCCCGACCAGTCGCAGGTCAACCAGCAGATGCTCAAGCGAGTGTCGAACAACCCGGACGTGGTCGTACGTTCGCTCTATGAGCTTTACCCCAACTTCGATATCGACGTCGAGGCGGAACAGCGGGCGGTGGAACAAGCAGAGCTTGTCGTTCTCCAGCACCCGATGTACTGGTACAGCACCCCGCCCCTGCTGAAACTGTGGATCGATAAGGTGTTCACCCACGGCTGGGCCTACGGTAAAGACGCCGCCCTCAAAGGCAAGCGCTTGCTGTGGGCCGTCACCACCGGTGGCGATCACGCGCATTTTGCGATCGGCGACTACCCCGATTTTTCGGCGCTGGCCCAACCTCTCCACGCCACGGCCATTTACTGCGGCATGCGCTGGCTCGAGCCGGTGGTCGTGCATGGCGCCTACGCCGCCGACCCTGACGCCCAACACGCACACATCGAACACTATGGCGCTCGCCTGGCCGCCTGGAAGGAAGATTGAGATGGAGACGCACAGCCTGATTGAAATGCTGATCTACCTGGCCTCGGCGACACTGATCGTACCGATTGCCGTTCGGTTTGGCCTAGGCCCGGTGCTGGGCTATCTGCTGGCTGGGTGCATCATCGGCCCGTGGGGGCTGAAGCTGATTACCGATGTAAAGGCCATTCTGGAGTTCGCTGAAATCGGCGTGGTGCTGATGCTGTTCATTATCGGTCTCGAGCTCGACCCCAAGCGGCTCTGGGCCCTGCGCAAAATGGTGTTTGGTGGCGGCGCCTTGCAGATGCTCGCCTGTGGTGCCGCCATTGCATTGTTCTGCACCGCCCTTGGCCTGAACTGGACGGCAGCGCTGCTGGTCGGCCTGACCCTGAGCCTGTCCTCCACGGCCATCGCCATGCAGGCCATGAGCGAACGCAACCTGACCGCCACCGCCGTCGGCCGCAGCAGTTTTGCGGTGCTGCTGTTCCAGGACATCGCCGCCATTCCGCTGGTGGCGATGATTCCCTTGTTGTCGGCCCACGGCGACACACCTTCGGGCACGGCGTTGTTGCTATCGACTGGCAAAATTGTCGCCGCCATCGCCATCGTCGTGCTGTTGGGGCGCTACGTGACGCGACCGCTGCTGCGCTTCGCGGCACGCTCAGGCTTGCGGGAGATTTTCAGTGCCGTGGCGCTTTTCTTGGTGTTCGGCTTCGGCTTTGTGCTGGAAGAAGCCGGTTTGTCGATGGCCATGGGCGCGTTCCTCGCCGGGGTGCTGCTGGCCAGCTCCGAATACCGCCATGCGCTGGAAAGCGACATTGAACCGTTCAAAGGCCTGCTGTTGGGCCTGTTCTTCATCGGTGTCGGCATGTCGATCGATTTCGGCACGCTGATCAACGCACCGCTGAAAGTCATCACCCTGACCCTGGGTTTTATCCTGATCAAGCTGCTGGTGATCAAGGTGGCGGGCCGGTTTCTCAACGTCCCCGCCAGCCAACGTTCCTGGCAAGCGGTGTTGCTGGGCCAGGGCAGCGAATTCGCCTTCGTGGTGTTTGGCGCGGCGACGGTGGCCGGCATCTTGACCGACCCATGGGGCAAGAGCCTGACCCTCGCAGTCGCCCTGTCCATGTGCCTGACGCCCTTGCTGATCGTGTTGCTGGATCGGTTCGAGTCCGTCGCCAAGAAAAACAAACGCGAATCCGACCTGGTCGACCAGCAGAATCCACGGGTGATCATCGCCGGGTTCGGGCGTTTCGGGCAGATCGCCGGACGTCTGTTGATGTCTTGCGGCGTCGAGGTGGTGGTATTGGATCACGACCCTGACAACATCGAGACGCTGCGCAAGTTCGGCGTGAAAGTCTTTTATGGCGATGCCACGCGCCTCGATCTGCTGCACGCAGCCGGCGCGGCCCAAGCGGTGGTGCTGATCAATGCGATCGACGATCGGGAAGACAACCTGGCACTGACCCGGCTGGCCCAAGAGCACTTCCCCGCATTGCAGTTGATCGTGCGCGCGCGGGACATGGGGCACCTCATCACCCTTCGGCAGATGGGCGTGGAGGCGGCTGAGCGGGAAACCTTCGAGAGTGCGCTGTCATTGGGTCGCAGTGCGCTGGAGCACATGGGCGTGGGGGCTTACCAAGCGCGCGAGCGAGCAGACCAGTTCCGCCGGCTGAATCTCAAGATGCTGGAGGAAATCGTCGCCCAGCCGGAAGATGACCTCAAGTTCCGCCACGATGCCTACCGCCGTGCCAATGCGCTGCTCACGGACATGTTCAACGAAGACCGTGCCCGCCCCGTCGAGAACTGGCAGGAACACCATCGCAACGAAACGGAAAAGACGGCCGGTTGAGCGGCGTCATCCACGCCCAAATTTGCGCCGGTACGCGGTCGGCCCAGCCTGCAACGCGATATAGCGGGCCTCGAACAGTGCCCGCCCTCTTCTGCGCTTGGCGGCATGCAGCAGATCGGCGAAGGCGAACAGGCCGGCGGGCATGCAGCCGGGAAACAGGAACGCCTCATGAACATCCAGCAGATCCTTAACGCCCGCATCGCGCGCTCGTCGACCCGATGCTGGCAGGCAAGGGCCGACGCTGCCCTGCATGGCACCACGACGCTTGAGGCCTACATCCAGGCGCGGGTGCAAAACAACGGGCTGGGAGCGCACGGATAAAGGAATGCAGGAACGCCGCAGCAATGGACGGTAAACTGCGGCGGTCCTTTTTCTTTTCCAGCATGAGGCTTTGCATGAGCAACCCAGACATTACGTTTATTCCAGATCCGGATGCGGACTCCATTTCCTCCGACGTCGCCGGTTTCGGTGGCTTGCTGGTTTCCACGCAAATCCCCACCCATGCCGACGGCAGCCTGGAACTGGGTGACATCACCCTGCAGAGCGAATGCACACTGCAAGCACTCAAGATCGCCCTGGAGGGCGCCGGCAGCTCCATGGACCGGGTCCTGCACCTGACCATCTACCTGACCGACATGGCTGACCGCGCCGCCTTCAACGAAGTCTACAAACGCTTCTTCGCCACACCCTGGCCGGTTCGCGCCGCCGTGGGCGTGGCGGCGCTGGCGGTCGAGGGGATGCGGGTGGAAGTGACGGCGATGGCGGCGAAGGGCTGAACGGGCCCACCCCAAACAGGCCTGTGTTTATCCCAGCCTCAGCGGATCACGTCCGAGCCGGTGGGCCTGAGCCCGGTGTTGATGGCTGCGGCCAACAGTTCCGGCGGGGTCATTGGTGGTGCTGGCGGTTCCGGTGGGCGGGTGACGTTGCAGCATATGTGGCGCCGTTAAGTCACTGGGTGGCGGGAGGACGTAGATCGAATGCGTCCTGTAGGCGCTACCGAAGGCGGCAATCTTTTGATTTGATCTTTCGCTTGAGACTCGATTGAACTCGCAAAGATCGCAGCCTCGCTTCGCTCGGCAGCCCCTACCATGTCCCCATCAAGCAGGGGCGAGCTGGGTTTTTACTGAACGTTCTTCAGCTTGACCACATCACCGGATACCGAGGTGGTGTAGCCGGTCAGGACCCAGGCCCAGAACCAGTTTTCCTGGACTTGGGTGTTGATCATGGCGTCGCCGCCCTTGGCCTTGATCGCCGCGTCCTGGGCACGCACGAAACGGTTGTTCTGACGAATCGGGATCACGCCGAACAACAGCAGGCCGGTGGCCTTGGCTTCACTGTGGCCGACAACGGTGTATTGGCTGCTGTCGTATTGCTGGGTTTTCATCGGGGTGCCGGTGCAACCCGCCAGGGCCAGGCCGAACACTGCGCAGGCGACAACTTTGCTGATGTAGTTCATTGAATACTCCATAAGAAAATGCCCGAGATCCGTCTCTCGGGCGGCGCGTACTCTAACCGATCATCAGCAAATTGACATGATCCCCGCGCAATCCGCAAAACGCCTGTCAGGCCCACCCCAGAGCCATCCGTCAGATGTCTCTCCAGCGGAACAATTCCCTGTCGATAAGCTGAAAACAGCGCCATGGACGGCTCGCGCGCGCCCCCGGCTGAGTGCGTCCGAGCGCCAGCCTGCCAGAGCTTGTAACCATGATCGACCTGACCGTCTGGAACATCACGCTTCCTATACAGACACCCGCCTTGACCGTTGCAACCAAGGCCGTTCCAACGCTGCGCAACCAGTACTTCACCAACACCGGTGACAAGATCGTGTTCTGGGTGCCGGTGACCGGTTCTCATACCGGCAAACGCGAGTACCCACGCTCCGAGCTGCGGGAAACCTCGAAAGACGGCAAGTGGCGCAACTGGCGTTACAACAGCGGCGTCAACACCCTGGACAACGTCGGCGATTCCAACGAAGGCGGACACCAAGCTGGACGTCAGCCATCAATGACTGACGCCCAGCCTCTCTTGTGCTTCAGGCCTTTGATGGCGCGCTAACCACCTGCCGACCGCTGAAGGAAAACAGGAAACAGGCGAACACCACCAACGCGAAACCGGCCGGGAACAGCCAGATGCTTTTCCAATCGTGGCCGCCCTCCAGGACAAAGTGATCGGTCACCTGCCCCGCCACCCAGAAGCCGATCAGCATGCCCACACCGTAGGTCGCCAGGGTAATCAGGCCCTGGGCCGAACTGCGCAAATGCTTCGGCGCCTTGGCATCGGTGTAGATCTGCCCCGAGACAAAAAAGAAGTCGTAACAGATACCGTGCAGGGCAATGCCGGTGAACAGCATGAACGCCAGGTCGCCGTTATTGCCGTAGGCGAACAACAGGTAGCGCAACGCCCACGCCAACATGCCCACCAGCAGCGCCAGCTTGATGCCGAAGCGTTGGATAAACAGCGGCAACAGCAGCATGAACAACACTTCCGATACCTGCCCGATGGCCATCTTTGCCGTCGGGTTGGTCATGCCGGTTTCGGCCAGGAACGGGTTGGCATTCTGATAATAAAAGGCCAGGGGAATGCAGATCAGGATCGAGGCGATGAAGAACACCAGGTAGCTGCGGTCCTTCAACAGACCCAATGCATCCAAGCCCAACAGCTGCTTGATGCCGCCACCGCTGGCCTGCTCTTTGAGCGGCGCCGTGACCGGTAGCGTGAAGCTGTAGAGCCCCAATACCAGGGAAGCAACGGCCGCCATCAGGAACGTATTGCGCAAACCGCCTGCCGAGATCGCCTCACGCGAATCCCAGGCGAACACGAAACTGATCACCACGCCCGCGACAATCCAGCCAATGGTGCCCCACACACGAATGCGCGAGAACTCCAGCGCCGGGTCGCGCATTTGCCGGAACGCCACGGAATTGACCAGGGCCAACGTCGGCATGTAGACCACCATGTACGCCAGCACGTACGGATGGAACACGCTGAAGTCCGCCGCCGAATACAGCTGATACAGCAACACCGCGCCCAGCAGGTGCAACACCGCCAGGATCCGTTCGGCATTGAAGTAGCGATCGGCGATCAGGCCGATGACAAACGGCGCAATGATCGCCCCCCATGACTGAGTGGAAAACGCCATGCCGATCTGCCCGCCGTCGGCGCCCAGCGTGCTGGAGAGAAACGTCCCCAGGGTGACGAACCAGCCACCCCAGATAAAGAACTGCAGGAACATCATCACGCTGAGGCGTGCGTTCATCGGGGTCATGACAGTCACCGTTTTATTGTTGTTCTTGTGAAGAAAAAGCTGCACCGCATTTGTTACAAAGGGACCTCAACTGTGGGAGCAAGGCTTGCCCGCGATGGCCGCGCCGCGCTCCAACAGTTGGAACCGCGTTTTCGTTCATCGCGGGCAAGCCTTGCTCCCACAATGGGTTTCCTCGCCACAGGTTTTTGGGTTGGGCCGGCTACCTCAACAGGCCCAACAACCGCCGGTTGGAATCTTCATCCGTGGTGACACCAGCAAAATCGTCGAACGCCTTGCCGGTCTTGCTGATCATGTGTCGCTGGATGAACGCCGCCCCTTCTGCGGCGCCCTGCTGCGAATCCTTCAGGCAGCACTCCCATTCCAAAACCGCCCAACCGTTGAAATCGTATTGGGTCAGCTTGCTGAAGATCGATTTGAAATCGATCTGGCCATCGCCCAACGAACGGAACCGCCCGGGGCGATCGACCCAGCCCTGGTAGCCACCGTACACCCCGGAGCGGGCATCGGGACGGAATTCGGCGTCCTTGACGTGGAACATGCGAATGCGCGCATGGTAGCGGTCGATGAAACCCAAGTAGTCCATCTGTTGCAGCAGCAGGTGGCTGGGATCGTAGAGGATCGCCGCCCGTGGGTGGTGATCGACGGCCTCCAGGAAGCGCTCGAACGAGGCGCCGTCGTGGAGGTCTTCGCCGGGGTGGATTTCGTAGCAAAGGTCCACACCCGCCGCGTCGAAGCAGTCGAGAATCGGCAACCAGCGCCGGGCCAGTTCGGCGAAACCTTGCTCCACCAGGCCCGTCGGGCGCTGCGGCCATGGGTAGAGGTACGGCCACAGCAACGCGCCGGAAAACGTCGCATGGGCCTTGAGGCCCAACCGTTGACTGGCGCGGGCGGCCAGCTTGAGTTGCTCGATCGCCCACTCGGTCCGCGCCTGGGGCTGGCCGCGCAAATGGGCCGGGGCGAAGTCGTCGAACAGCGTGTCGAATGCCGGGTGCACCGCCACCAACTGGCCTTGCAGGTGCGTCGATAACTCGCTGATCTCGACACCGGCCTGGGCACAGGTGGCCTTGAGCTCATCGCAATAATCCTGGCTCTCGGCGGCCCGAGCCAGGTCGATGTATTGCGTGCCCGACGTCGGCACTTGAATGGCTTTGTAGCCTTGCGAAGCCGCCCACTGGGCGATGTTGGCCAGGGTGTCGAACGGTGCTTCGGCGGACATGAACTGCGCCAGGAAAATGCCTGGGCCGCGCAGGCCGCTCGGTGGCGTGTCGAGGGTATTCACAGCAGGGATGCTCCGGTTTGCACGGTGGTCCACTTCGCGTCGCCACGGTGGTTGAGGATGGCGGCCTCAATGAATGCCATGCCACGTAAACCAGTCTCGATGCCGGGCACGCCGGGGGCGTCAGGGCCTTCGACGTGGTTGCGAATGGCCTGGGCGAAATCGCCGTAGAGGTTGGCCATGGCTTCCAGGTAGCCTTCGGGATGCCCGGCCGGCAGGCGCATGCGCCGCGTGGCCGCCGCGCACAGCCACGGCTGGCCGACACCACTGCGCAGGATCCGCAGGGGTTGGTCAAAGGCCCGATGGATCAGGCTCGCCGGCTCTTCCTGGCGCCACTCCAAGGCGCCTCTGTCGCCGTAGACGCGAATCTTCAGCGGGTTCTCTTCGCCGGTGCAGACCTGGCTTGCGATCAACGCGCCGCTGGCACCGCCCGCCATCTTGAACAGCATCGCGGCGTCGTCATCCAATTGCCGGCCCGGGATGTGCGTACCCAAGGTGGCGCATAGCTGTTGGATAGGCTGGTCCGCGACGAACTCGGCCAAGGAAAACGCGTGGGTGCCAATGTCGCCGATGCAACCGCCCAGGCCGGACTGCCCAGGGTCATCGCGCCACTCGGCCTGCTTATTACCCTGGGCGGCGACATCCTGGCTGAGCCAGCCTTGGGGGTACTCGACCAGCACTTTGCGCACCTGGCCGATCACGCCCGAGCGCACCATGTCCCGGGCCTGCCACACCATGGGATAACCCAGGTAGGTGTGGGCCAGGCCGTAGAGGCAACGGCTGCCTTGCAGCACTTCCCTGAGGGCCAGCAACTCATTGAGGTCCAGCGCGGCGGGTTTCTCGCTGAACACATGGAAACCGGCTTTCAAGGCCTGGCTGGCAATGGGTGCATGAAGATGATTGGGCGTGACGATCACCAGCAGCTCCATGCGCTGATCCAGCGGCAGCAGCGCTTCGGTGTCGAGCATCTGCTGCCAGTCGTGGTAGCAACGGGACCCGGCCAGGCCCAGGGCCGCGCCGGTCTGCCGAGTGTTGTGCGGGTCGCGGCTGAAGGCGCCACAGACCAGTTCGAAACCGCCGTCCAGACCCGCGGCCTGACGATGGGCCTGGCCGATGAACGCACCCTCTCCACCGCCGACGAAGCCCATTCTTATTTTCGGTGCTACAGGATTCATCGCGATTCTCTTCCTGTCAGGATGATGATGTAACCGGTTACATCATGGCGAAAATCTAGGCTCAGTTTTCCTGCGTGTCAAACCCCATGAGGCCATGCATGAACATTTGTGGGGCGCTCAACCTGCGGTAAGCTCCCCAACCGTAGCCCCTGCCCCTGAGGTGATTTTGTCCAACATTCGTGAAGTGGCCCGGCTGGCCGGTGTTTCGGTGGCCACGGTGTCCAGAACGCTGAAATCGCCCGAGCGGGTGCTTCCCGAGACGCGGGACAAGGTCAACGCGGCGGTGGAACTGGCCGGCTATCGCCCCAACCTGATGGCGGTGCAATTTCGCTCCCGCCGCACCGGCAACCTGGTGATTCTGGTGCCGACCATCGCCAACACGTTTTTCGCCCGGGTCATCAGCGGCGCGCAGCAGGCCGCTCAGGCGGCGGGCTATCGTTTGCTGCTGTGCGACACCCAGGGCCGGGCACAAATCGAGCGGGAATTCGCCGCCCTGGTCTACGCCCACCAGGCCGACGGGGTGATCCAGTTGCGCGCCAGCGATCCTTTCGAATCAATGCCCGCAGGCGCCGAAAGCCTGCCGCTGGTCAACGCCTGCGAAGTGGTCAAGAACGCCCCTTACCCGACCATCAGCCTCGACAACCGCGCCGCCGCCCAGGCCATGACCGAGCACCTGATCGAACTCGGCCATCGCCGTATCGGCATCATCAAGGGGCCACGCAGCAGCCCCCTGACCCTGGACCGCGTGGCAGGCTACCAGGATGCCCTGCGCCAGGCCGGGATCGCCGTCGACCCAAGCCTGATCTGCCATGGCGACTTCACCTTGAAGGCCGGTGACGACGGCGCTGGCGCGATGCTCGAACGGGCCGACCGCCCCAGCGCGCTGTTCTGTGAAAACGACGAGATGGCCATCGGCGCGCTCAGGCGCATCAAGCAGATGGGCCTGCGGGTGCCCGAGGATATTTCCCTGGTGGGGTTTGACGACATCCCGTTCGCCGCCTATTGCGACCCGCCCCTGACCACCATTGCGCAACCTGCCGAAGCGTTTGGGCAACAAGCGGTGGAGATGCTGATTGCCCTGATCGAGAAAAAACCGATTGCCGAACGGCATGTGGTGTTGCCGTTTGAGTTGACGGTGCGTGGCAGTACGGCGCCAGCGGCTGGTTTTCCCTAGCGCAGTAGGCGCTGGCGAAGCCTGCGATCTTTTGATCTTTGATCTTTTGATCTTTCGCTTGAGATTCAAGTGTATTGGGAAAGATCGCAGCCTCGTTGCACTCGACAGCTCCTACACAGTTCCTATAGTTCCTACAGAGCTCAGCGGGAGCAATCTTCCTCGTCACAGACGCGTCTATGGCGCCTCGACTCACCTTTCGACTACAGTGGAAAGACTCTGCATACAGCCATAACAAGACGGAGAGTTCCCATGCGAGTCAACAAGCGCTTCACCCTCCTGGCCGCCGCGGCAGCCTTGGCGATAACGACTGCGGCCCAGGCAGCCCCGGTGTATATCAACATCCTGACGGGGGGCACCAGCGGGGTTTATTACCCGATCGGGGTCGGGCTGTCGCAGATCTACAGCAGTGGCATCCAGGACGCCAAGACATCGGTTCAGGCCACCAAGGCCTCGGTGGAAAACCTCAACCTGCTGCAAGCTGGGCGCGGGGAACTGGCCCTGGCCCTGGGCGACTCGGTGGCGGATGCCAAGAACGGCGTGGAAGACGCCGGTTTCAAGGCACCGCTGACCAAGCTGCGCGCCATCGCCGGCACCTACCCCAATTACATCCAGATCGTTGCCAGCAAGGAGTCCGGCATCAAGACCCTGGCAGACCTCAAGGGCAAGACCGTCTCCGTCGGCGCGGCGAAATCCGGCACCGAACTCAATGCCCGGGCGATCTTCAAGGCTGCGGGGCTGACCTACCAGGACATGAAGGTCCAGTACTTGCCGTTCGCCGAGTCGGTGGACTTGATCAAGAACCGGCAACTGGATGCCACGCTCCAGTCCTCAGGCCTGGGGATGGCGGCCATTCGTGACCTGGCCTCGACCATGGCGCTGAGCTATATATCGGTGCCCACCGATGTGGTGGAGAAAATCGGTAACCCGGCCTACCAAAGCGCGATGATTCCGGCCAACACCTACGATGGCCAGACCGACGCCGTACCGACCGTGGCCATCACCAACATTCTGGTCACCCATGAGGATGTCCCGGATGAGGTGGCGTATCAGATGACCAAACTGCTCTTTGAGAACCTCACTCGCCTGGGCACCTCCCATTCGGCGGCCAAGGACATCACCCTGAAAAACGCCGCGAAAAACCTGCCAATCGCCCTACACCCCGGTGCCGAGCGCTACTACAAAGAAGTGGGCGCGCTGTAGCCCCCCCCTACGCATCAACGGCACCCGGCGCCGTTGATGCGTCGTGTTTTCGCCCCTTGAATGTGAACAGAAGGCAGGCACCCCATGAGTGAAGACCAGCACGGTATCGCCACGGACCCACGGGACTGGCCCAAGACACTGTTCTACGTGGCCTTGTTGTTTTCAGTGTTTCAGATCATCACCGCCGCGTTTTCTCCAGTCTCCAGCATCGTGCTGCGGGCGGTGCATGTCGGCTTTCTGCTGTGGGTGGTATTCCTCAGCTACCCGGCCTATGGCAAGCAGCGTCCCTGGCAACCCCTGGCCTGGGTCTTGAGCCTGGCGGGCGTGGCGACGGCCCTCTATCAATGGGTGTTCGAGGCCGACCTGATCCAGCGCTCCGGCGACCTGACCACTGCCGACATGATCATCGGCGTGGTCCTGGTCGTGCTGGTGTTCGAAGCCGCTCGACGGGTGATGGGCATCGCGCTGCCGATCATTTGCGGCCTGTTCCTGGCCTATGGCCTGTTTGGCGAATATCTGCCGGGCGATTTGGCCCATCGCGGCTATGGTGTCGATCAAATCATCAACCAACTGTCTTTCGGCACCGAAGGCTTGTACGGCACGCCAACGTATGTGTCGGCCACGTACATCTTCCTGTTCATCCTGTTCGGCGCCTTCCTGGAAAAGGCCGGCATGATCAAGCTGTTCACCGATTTCGCCATGGGCCTGTTCGGCCACAAGCTGGGCGGTCCGGCGAAAGTGTCAGTGGTGTCTTCGGCGCTGATGGGCACCATCACCGGATCGGGCATCGCCAACGTCGTCACCACCGGGCAATTCACCATCCCACTGATGAAGCGCTTCGGCTACAGGGCTGCGTTTGCCGGCGGTGTGGAAGCGACGTCCAGCATGGGCAGCCAGCTCATGCCTCCGGTGATGGGCGCGGTGGCCTTCATCATGGCCGAAACCATCAATGTGCCGTTCGTTGAAATCGCCAAGGCTGCGCTGATACCCGCCAGCCTATACTTCGGCTCGGTGTTCTGGATGGTTCACCTGGAAGCCAAACGCTCCGACCTCAAGGGCCTGCCCAAGGACCAGTGCCCCAGCGCCTGGGGCGCGGTCAAGGAACGCTGGTACCTGCTGATCCCGCTCGCAGTGTTGGTCTACCTGTTGTTTTCCGGACGCACACCGCTGTTTTCCGGCATGGTCGGCCTGGCGTTGACAGCCATCGTGATTCTCGGCTCGGCGATCATTCTCAAGGTCTCGAACTACGCTTTGCGCTGTGCCTTCTGGATCGCGTTGGGCGTGCTTTGCGTCGGTTTTTTCCGGCTGGGTATCGGCGTCGTGTTTGCGGTGATTGGCGTGCTGGTGGTGGCCTGCTGGTTCATGAAAGGTACGCGGGAAACCCTCATCATCTGCCTGCATGCCCTGGTGGACGGCGCGCGTCATGCCGTTCCGGTGGGGATCGCCTGCGCACTGGTGGGCAGCATCATCGCGGTGGTCTCGCTGACTGGCGTGGCCTCCACCTTTGCCGGCTACATCCTCGCCATCGGTCGCGACAACCTGATGCTGTCGCTGATCCTCACCATGCTCACTTGCCTGGTGCTGGGCATGGGCATCCCGACCATTCCCAACTACATCATCACCAGTTCGATCGCCGCACCCGCCCTCCTGGAACTGGGCGTGCCGCTGATCGTGTCGCATATGTTCGTGTTCTATTTCGGCATCCTGGCCGACCTGACACCGCCGGTGGCGCTGGCCTGCTTCGCCGCTGCGCCCATTGCCCGGGAAAGCGGCCTGAAGATCAGCTTCTGGGCGGTGCGCATCGCCCTCGCCGGCTTCGTCGTTCCCTTCATGGCGGTCTATAACCCGGCCCTGATGCTCCAGGGCGACAACCTGTGGATGACGGCGTACATGCTGATCAAGACGATGCTGGCCGTCGGGCTTTGGGGCATGGCGTCCACCGGCTATCTGCAACAGAAGATGCCGGCCTGGGAACGCCTACTGTGCTTTGCGGCTGGCGCGTTGCTGGTGGTGGCCTTGCCGCTGACCGATGAGATCGGCTTCGTGTTGGCCGGGCTAATGATCTTGCAGCACATCTGGCGCTCGCGGCGCAGCGGGCGGGCCCTGGCGTGATCGGCTTGTGCCTGGGCCTGGCCGGGGTGGCCTGGGCACAACTTGAGGTCAGCAGCTTCACCCTGGCGTGGGACCACACCATCGAGAAAATCCGCTGGGAGGAAGACTATCGTCTCAGCGAACAGGGCCTGGTCCTGGGCGAGGCCAGGGTCAAAGGCAATGGCGCGGGCATGGAGATTCCCGAAAACGCCCGACTGGAAAATGGCAGTTGGCACTACCAACGCCAGATGCCGCCCCTGCAACCACTGAAACTGGGCCGCACGCCGCAGGCCGGCGACTATCAATTGTGTTTCGATGGCCGTTGTCGGCCGATGAGCTTCTGGTTGGGACCGCCGACAGAGGACCCGCCGACCGTAGAGCTGTGGAGTTGCGGACAACCCTGAACCTATCAGAAAACACAGGACATCCGTGGCCAGCGACTGCTCCCGCCGGTACCCGCCCTGGAGCTGCGTAGGAGCTGCGTAGGAGCTGTCGAGTGCAATGAGGCTGCGATCTTGTCCCAGACAATTGAGTCGCAAGTGAAAGATCAAGATCAAGATCAAAAGATCGCAGGCTTCGCCAGCTCCTACAGAGCCCAGGCCACAATGGAGAACCGTTCAATCAGGCAAACGTCGCCCCCCGGGTATTCACGAACAGCGAATACAACGAGTGGCTGCCGGCCATGAACAACCGATTGCCTTCCCGGCCACCGAAGCAGACGTTGGGGCAGCGCTCCGGCAGGGAGATGTGCCCGATAGCCTTACCTTTCGGGTTGAACACCCGCACGCCGTCGAGTTTTTCCAGGTCGGCCTTGGGGTCGCCATTACCGCCCCAGCCGCACCAGAGGTTGCCACTCTCGTCGCATTTGATCCCATCGATCGCCGCGTAATCCAGGCCTTCGATGTGCTTGCGCCGCTCGCCCAACGTGCCGTCGTCCTTGACCGTGATCGCCCAGATCAAGCGGTTGGGCTTGGCCCGGCCTTCGACCACGTAGAGGATTTTCTCGTCCGGGGAAAAACACAAGCCGTTCGGCCCCGCCAGGTCATCGATGACCCGGGTGACTTTGCTGGTTTCGCCGTCGATGCGATACACCGCGTGAGGCTGGGCGGGGGTGACTTTGTGCCCCTCATAGTTGTTACCGGTCTGGAACGGCGGGTCGGTGAACCAGACCGAACCGTCCCGCTTGCAGACGATGTCGTTGGGCGAGTTGAAAGGCTTGCCCTCGAAACTGTCCGCCAGCACGGTGAGAGTGCCGTTGTGCTCAGTGCGGGTGATGCGCCGGCCTTCGCTGGCGGTGGTGGAGCCTTCGCACACCAGCAGCCGGCCCTGGCGATCGCGGCACATGCCGTTGGAGAAGTTGGAGTTCTCGCGGTAGACCGACAGGCCACCGGTAATTTCATCCCAGCGCACAATGCGGTTGTTGGGAATGTCGCTGACCAGCAGGTAACGACCGTCACCGACCCACACCGGCCCTTCTGCCCAACGCAGGCCGGTGGCGAGTTTCTCCACGCTGGCGTTGAAGATGCGCAAGTCCATGAAGCTGGGGTCAAGGATATTGATCAGCGGGTCCGGGTAACGCTGGCTCAAGGGTTCGGCCTGGGCGAGCCCTGGCAGGTTGCCAAGGGCGGCCGCAGCGGCCGAGACCACCAGGGACCGTTTCAGGAATACCCGGCGCCCCTGATCGGCGGCGGTTGCAGATTGCGAAGCATCCATCGGTGCGTCTCCGTTAATTACTATTGGACGGGACGACAGTTTTACTACGTGATAAGACATCGTACAAGTATGCAAGCCTGCTCTTTCGGACAATCGATCAGCCCGGGTTCAGCGGTACACGAACCGTAACGGTCGTGCCGACTCGCGCCTTCGAGTGAATCTCGATGGTGCCCTGATGGGCCGATACGATCGCCGAGGCGATGTGTAGGCCCAGTCCGAGCCCGGCCGTGGCACCGTACTGCGCTTCACCGCTGCGCAGATGCCGGATCAACGGGTTGAAGAGGCTGGCGATGGCCTTTTTCTCGATAGGCTTGCCCTGGTTGTTGATCGCGATCACAGCCATACCCTTTTCAACGCTCAACGAAACAGTCACCGGTGTGCCTTCGGCACCATGCTGGACGGCATTGCCAATCAGGTTGGCGAATACCTGCTCCATGCAGGCCGGATCAAACACCCCCACCAGGGCACCGGTCGTTTCAAAGCGGATTTCGCTTTCCGGGTGATAGGCCCGTGCCTCCTCCACCATGCCTTCGCAGGCCGCCACCAGATCGCCGTTGACGCGCTGCACCGGAATACCCGTGCCGAGTTGGGTGCGGGTGAAATCCAATAGATCGCCGACGATTTTGTTGGCCCGCTTGACGCTGGTGTAGATGCGCGAAGTGATCTTGGTGGCTTTGGCGGGCAGGTCCCCCGCCCGCAGCAGCACCTCGGAACTCAGCAGGATCGCGCCCAAGGGGCTGCGCAGGTCATGCCCCAGAATCCCGAGAAAGATATTGCGCGATGCATCCCCCCCCCGAGTAACTGACAACGGACTCGGACAAGGCCTGGTCCACGGCCTCGTTGAATCGAATCAGATCGTCCATGACCTGCTTGTGATCCAACTGCGTGTGCGGCATCCAGAGCATAAGCACGCCAGTACGCAGGGCCCGGTACTCGGAAACCATTTGCTCCACGGTAAAACCCGAGAACTGACGGATGACCGCATGGGTTTCGGCGGCGGTTTCGGCGTCAGCCGGCGGAGCCTCGCCATGGGACTTGGCAATTGCCTCGTTGCGTGTTTGTGAGGTGCGCAGGTCAGCAGCGATGGTGCGCAACATCTGCTCGGCATGGTCGCGCAGGGCCACGGCATCCATGCCAATGGACGCGGGGGTGATGGTTTTGGCGAAGTCTTTCCACGCCTGAAGAATCGGCTCGATATTGTCGAGAATGAAATCGGCCAGGCGCATGAGTTTCCGCCAGAAGGGCAATGCTGTAAACGACACAGCGGCCTGATTGTTGTACAGCAAAGTGCCGGGCAATGTGCGTAATGCTGTTCATTTTTATTTGGTGTGTATATCCGTTATTTCGGTAACGGCGGCTGGCGGTTCCGCCCTTACGGCGGGTCACTTTTGGAGAAGCGCCAAAAGTAACCAAAAGCGCTTTGCCCCACCACTCGGCACCTCGCCTAGGCTCGGTGTGCCCTCACTCCGGCATTGCTCCGTGGGCCCGCCGCGAAGGGCCATCCATGGCCCAGCGCGGCTACCTCGGCATCCATGCCGGGATGCCCACTGCGCAATGCCTGCGTTCGGCCAGCGTGGTTTGACGGGGCGTCGAGATCAAAATCCAAAGCAAAGCAAAGCAAGAGCGCGACACGTCCAACATCTATGTAGCTGAACCACCGCCATCGCGAGCAAGCTCGCTCCCACATTGGCCTGCGGTGAACACAAGACTCATGGACACCCAGAATCACCTGTGGGAGCGAGCCTGCTCGCGATGAGGCCGGCACATCCAACCTCTTCATCGACTATGGCACCGCCTTCGCGAGCAAGCTCGCTCCCACAATGACCTGCGGTGAACACAAGACTCATGGACACCCAGAATCACCTGTGGGAGCGAGCCTGCTCGCGATGAGGCCGGCACATCCAACATCTTCATCGACTATGGCACCGCCTTCGCGAGCAAGCTCGCTCCCACAATGGCCTGCGGTGAACACAAGACTCATGGACACCCAGAATCACCTGTGGGAGCGAGCCTGCTCGCGATGAGGCCGGCACATCCAACATCACCACAAACCGACCCACCGCCTTCGCGAGCAAGCCCGCTCCCACAGGAGAAACGCGGTCTCCACCAAGAACCAGGCCGGCCGTTAGGCCGCCTCGCGGTGGCCGTTGATCTCGGCGCCCCGTTAACCACGCTGGTCGAACGCAGGCATTGTGGAGTGGGCACCTCGGCATGGATGCCGAGGTAGCCGCGCTGGGCCATGGATGGCCCTTCGCGGCGGCCCACGGAGCAATGCCGGAGTGAGGGCATGCCGAGCCTAGGCGAGGCACCGAGTGGTGGGGCAGGAGCGTTTTGCTTACTTTTGCGCTTCTCAAAAGTGAGCCGCCGTCAGGGCGGAACCCTAAGTGGCCATTACCGCAGAAACGGATATACACACCAAAACAAAGGAAATACCGATCCTTCTCAAAAACAACGCATTCCAATTCTAAAAAAAGCAGATATTGCGAGGCGACACGCACTAATGCAACCGAGCGCACAGGCCCGCAGATCTTGTCCCTTGCACCCCACGAGGTAAAAACCTTACAGTCGTACGACAACCTATAACTAAAAACAACCGATCCGGGGCCTTTTGCCTTGGCGGTCGCCTTCGAGACACCTGCCATGACCCACTCCATCGCCGTACCTGACACCCCCACACCGTTACCCCGCCACCTCGCGGTGCTCGTCCTGCTGTGCATGGGCTGTGCCTTCGCCGGCAACCACGTCGCCGCGCGGGCCGCGTTCGATGACGGTGCCGGTGTGCTGCTGGCGATCCTGCTGCGCTCGGGCGGGACGCTGCTGGTGCTGGCTGCGATGGTGCTCTGGCAACGACAGAGCCTGCGCCTGCCGCCCGGTACGTGGCGTTGGCAATTGGCGCTGGGGCTGTTGATCGGCGCCCAGAGCCTGTGCCTGTACTCCGCCGTGGCCCGGGTGCCAGTGGCGTTGGCGCTGCTGGTGGGCAACGTGTTTCCGATACTGCTGGCCTTGCTGACCTGGGCCCTGGGCGGACCACGCCCGACGGCGCGCACGGCTGCGTTGATGGGCATGATCCTGGTGGGCCTGGTGTTCGTGTTGGAAGTGCCGGCGAGGTTATCGTCCGGGCACGGCGTCGGCCCGCAATGGCTGCTCGGGGTGGGCCTGGCCTTTGGCGCCGCTTGCGCCTTTGCCTGCGCATTGTGGATCACCGATCACAAGTTGTCCCAGGTGCGCGGCTCGGTCCGCAGCCTGCTGACGATCTTCATCGTCTTCAGCAGCGTCAACCTCGCTGGCCTGACAGGCGCCCTGCCCGGCGGTTTCGACCTGCCAGCCAGCAACACCGGCTGGTTCGCCCTGGCGACCCTGGTGGTGCTCTATGGCACCGGGTTTACCGTGCTGTTCATTTCCGTGCCCCGCCTGGACATGCCGCGCAACGCCCCGGTGATGAACATCGAACCGCTGGCCACGCTGCTGATCGGCTGGCTGGTGCTGGACCAGATGCTCAACCCGGGCCAGGTGATGGGTGGCGCGATTGTGGTGACGGGCATCGTGTTGCTGACCTATCGCAAGGTTGAGCGGGTCAAGGTGCCTGTGGCTGAGCACACTTGAACTGACTGAACACCGTTGTGCCAGCCCACAGATAGTCTTCGCCTTCCTGAAACTTGTTCCAAAACCGACAGTCCTACCCCAGCCGTGAAACCCCCGCCGATCTGCAGCGGCGGGTTTTCCAGCTGATCGGCGCCAAGCCTGGCGCTATGGCAACTCCCCCTCTTGAGCCGTTCGCCCCATGCGCCACCCTGTTCGCTCTTGCCGTTTCGTTTCGCTGTGCTTGCTTGCCCTGTTTCCTCTATTCGCCAGCCCCGCCCATGCCCGCGGCGAAAGGCAGCTGGTGGAGGCCATCAACGATTTCCGTAGCCAGTCGCGCCGCTGTGAATGGCGCACAGTACGTGCCACGCCGCCGCTGGTGCTGCGTTCAAGCCTGGGTTTGCCGATTGGCCTTCGCGGTGGCCTGCGGGAAACCTTGAAAAACGCCGGCTATCAAGCTCGGGCCGTGCGCAGCATTCGCTTGACCGATGCGTGGGACGCCGAAGAAGCGTTCGACAGGCTGGCAGACGAACATTGCACCGCGCTGCTGAACAACCAGTACGCCGACATCGGCGTCAATCGGGTCGGTGATCAATGGCGTGTGGTGCTGGCGCAACCCATGGGTGGCACACGGATGAGCGACGCGGGTGCGGCGGACAAGTCGCTGCTGGCCCAGGTCAACGCCGCCAGGGCCAAGCCACGAATGTGCGGGCGCCAGCGCTTCGCGGCGGCCCGGCCGCTGAGCTGGAACGCCGCGCTGGGAACCGCCGCCCAAGGCCACAGCCGGTCGATGGCCCGCGAGAATTATTTCGCCCATCGCGACCCGGACGGTCGCTCTTCTTCCGATCGGGCCAAGCGCGCCGGCTTTCGCGGACGTAAACTGGGCGAGAACATCGCCGCCGGACAACGCTCACCGAGCCAGGCCATGCAAGACTGGCTGGCCAGCCCGGGGCACTGCGCCAACCTCATGAACCCGATGTTCACCCAGATGGGCGCAGCTTCGGCCAGCGATTCGCGCAGTGATGCGGGGGTGTACTGGACGATGGTGCTCGGCGCGCCGTGATGTGACGGACACCTTTGTGGCAAGGGGCCCCTGGATTCTGTAGGAGCTGGCGAAGGCTCGGGCCGCGTTCGGACGATCTTTTGATTTTGATCTTTCACTCTTGACTCAATGGGCAGGGGAAAGATCGCAGCCTCGTTGCACTCGACAGCTCCTACAGGGTGTTCTCCCAACCCATTGCGCAAGCCCCGCCTCACGCCGGCCGACGCACCGCCCTCACCTTGCCACTGCCACCGCCGCCACAGAAAAACCGGTCGGCCCCGTCGGACTCCAACCCCGACACTCCAACCCCTGGCGGCATCGTCACGCTTTCCAGCACTTGCGCCGTTTGCGGATCGATACGCCGCAGGTCACTCTCGTCGTTTTCCCAGGTGCCGTGCCAAAGCTCTCCATCGACCCAGGTCACGCCCGTGACAAAGCGGTTGGATTCGATGGTGCGCAGGACCCTGCCGTCGGCGGGGTCGATCTGCAGTATCTTGCGCGCCTTGTACTGACCGACCCAGAGCGATCCTTCGGCCCACGCCAGGCCGGAATCATCACCGCTGTTGGGGGCCGGAATCGTCGCCAATACTTGACCGGTGCGTGGATCGATCTTGCGGATGCTGTCGCCGGCGATCTGGAATAAATGCTCACCGTCGAACGCCGTGCCCGCATTCGCCGGGACATCGAGCGAATGCATGGGCTGGCCACTGGCGGGATCAAGGGCATGCAACTTGTCGCCCGAAGCGAACCAGACACACTCGCCGTCATGGCTCACGCCGTGCACGCAATCGACGCCCGGAAAAGGACCGTATTCACGCAGGATCTGTGCCTCTGAATGTTTCATCTCTCTCGCCTCATGAATGGGGTGTGACTGCAGCCTAAGCCTGGGATGGCAGTGCGGTGAGTAACAATACCGTCGCGAATCCGGGCATCGGTGGCGCCATCCAGCGACGGGCCCTGGCGCGCCCGAACGACTGCGCCTTACCGGCGACGGCCAGCGTTTCCAAGGCCCGCTGCACGCTACGCTGACTGATGTCCAGGGCCAGCGCCAGGGCTGAACTGGACCAGGCTTCACCGTCGGCCAGCAATGCCAGCACCGCCCCGTAGGGCTCCTCGACGACTCGCGCCAGCACCACGACCTCGTCGGCCTGTCGCGGAATCAGGGTAAAACCGCGCTGGGTTGCCTTCACTTCAGCCAACGGACGAAGCGTTACCCGCAACCGCCCCATCTCCACCCGCAGCCGAGCGCGATGGGATTCATCCGTCAGCTTCAAGCCGAAGGCCTGGATCATGAGCGTTTCCCTCGGTACATCGCCAGGCCAGGCTTGAGCCAGCCCTCGCGCCAGGGCGAACAATACCGGTCGTCGGGCAAGGCTGACTTGAATGCCGGCGCCGCTGATCCCATAGCGGCACGCGTCCACCACCAACGCCGACCCGGCCAACAGCGCTTGCACCTCCTCCAGCACGAGCAAGCGCTCTTCGCCTCGGGCAATCAGACGCGCGGCGGGTGTGCGCAGTAGCCGCCAGGCGCTTTCAATTTCGGCGCTCAGTGCGCCGATTCCCGCTTGCTGTGCGGCTTGCCCGGCCCGTTCGAGGGCCGCGCGGGCGGTCTGTGTTTGCAACCGCCGCATGGCGATTCCCGCAGCCACTAACTCGCAAGCCGCCCGTGATGCCGAGGGCAGCCAGGCAAGATCCAGGTCAACGAGCCTGCGTTCGGCCTCGTCGAGCCGACCGATCAACAGCAGCCGGCGGATTTCGATCGTGTGGGCATGAGCAACGTTCGCCCGATCGCCGTGGGTTTCGAGCACCGCCCGCGCGGCGGCGAGACGCTTCATCGGCCAAGTCAGGTCACGAGACGCCAGGGCGATTTCGCCTTCGGCGACCACACAGCGCGCCCGTGCCACGGCCTCCGTGGGCCCGAAGGCCGCGCCCGCCCGACGCATCAGGGTACTGGCCCGAACCAGATCACCCAGCTGCGCCATGGCAATGCCGCGAAGCGCGAGGGCCGGGGCATCCTTGCGCAGCGCGACGCGATTGAGCGCAGCGACAGGATCCCCCGCTACCAGTGCTCGCGCCGCTGCGGTGATCAGAGGGTCAGTTGTCATCGGTTTGGGGGGTCAGAGGCGGATGTCGGCAGCCGGCACCACATCGATCCGCGATACCGCGCTGCTCAGACGCCCCAATCGGTTGTTGTGGTTGGCGATGATCTGTTCGGCCGCCATGCTGCCGTTGTCCACCGTGGAGTGGGCATCGGCCGCCAAAACCACGTCGTACCCCAGGGCATGGGCCTGGCGCACGGTAGCGTTGACGCAATAGTCGGTTTGCAGCCCACAGATCACCAGGCGGTTGATGTCCCGGGCCTGCAACAACGGTTGCAGGTCGGTCTGGTAGAAGGCATCGGGGGTGGTCTTGCGCACCCGCAGGTCATCGGCAGCGGTCAACAGGTCATCGACCAGTTGCCAGGCGGCAGAACCATACGTCAGCGAGCCTTCCAATTCTTCGTGCTGGATCAGCACCACCGTCAAGCCGAGGGCCCGGGTTTTGGCCGCCAGTTCGTTGATGGTCTGGATGATGCGCTGGCTGTCGAAGCACTCTTCTTCACCGCTGCACAGTGCGTTCTGGACATCGATGATCAGCAATGCGGTGTTCATGATCTTCCCTCTTCAGAACGGTATTGGACACCCAAGTCATGTAGGACCTGTGGAGCGAAGCGAGGCTGCGATCTTCCCCGGCCCGAAAGATCGCAGCCTCCGGCAGCGCCTACAGGGGATTAATATCCCAGCGACAACCCGGTATTGCGACGGGGGTCGTTGGCGCCATAGAAGCGGTTCTTGCCCACCGGCTTGCCGCCCAATGACGGCGCGCCGACCAGGATCGCGGCAATGTGGTTGGGATCCTGCGGGCCGGCAAACTTGTGCCCCCAGCTTTCCAGCAGCTTCTGGGTATCCGGGCTGGCCGCAAAGGTCTCCAGGTTGGTTTCCTCCGGCATCCACTGCTGGTGGAAACGCGGCGCGTCGACAGCCTCCTGGAGGTTCATCCCGTAGTCGATCACATTGAGGATAGTCAATAACGTCGCGGTGATGATCCGGCTGCCGCCCGGGGTGCCCACCACCATGACCGTCTTGCCGTCCTTGGTGACAATGGTCGGGCTCATGGATGATAGCGGCGCCTTGCCCGGCGCAATGGCGTTGGCTTCGCCCTGAACCAGGCCATACATATTGGGCACGCCGACCTTGGCGGTGAAGTCGTCCATTTCATCGTTGAGAATCACCCCGGTCTTGCTCGCCATGACACCGGCACCGAACCAGTCGTTCAGGGTATAAGTGACCGAAACGGCGTTACCCCAATGGTCGACGATAGAGTAATGGGTGGTGTTGCTGCCCTCATGGGGCGCTACGCCGGGCTTGATCTTCTGCGAGTCGCCGGCCTTTTGCGGTTCGATCGCGGCCCGCAGTTTGGCGGCGTAGTTTTTATCCAGCAGATGGTCGATGGGGTTCTTCACGAAGTCCGGGTCACCCAGGTAGCTGTTGCGGTCCACGTAGGCGTGGCGCATGGCTTCGATCTGATAATGCAGGCCCTGGGCCGAATGGAACCCCAGGTCCTTCATCGGATAGCCGTCGAGGATGTTCATGATCTGGCACAGCACTACCCCGCCGGAACTGGGCGGCGGCGCCGAGATGATGTGGTAGCCGTGGTAGTCGCACTCCACCGGGGCCAGCTCGCGGGTCTTGTACTTGTCCAGGTCGGCCTGGGTGATGATGCCTTTGTTGGCCTGGCTGGAGGTGACCAGGGCATCGGCGACCCAGCCCTTGTAGAAACCGTCGGCGCCTTTGGCGGAGATTTCCCGCAGGGTCTTGGCGAGGTCTTTTTGCACCAGCTTCTGGCCGACCTGCATGGGCTCGCCGTTGTGCAGGAAGATCGCACCGGAGTCGCGCATGTCCTTCTTGAACACATCGGTGGCGGTTTCCAGCAGATCGACATCACCCTGCTCCAGGGTGAAGCCTTCCTCGGCGAACTTGATGGCCGGGGCGATCAGTTCCGCCCGGGGTTTGCTGCCGTACGCCTTCAACGCCAACTCCAGGCCGGAGACCGTGCCAGGCACGCCCACGGCCAGATGTCCGCGGGTACTGAGGTCGGGGACGACGTTGCCGTCCTTGTCCAGGTACATGTTGGCGGTGGCAGCCAGGGGGGCTTTTTCACGGAAATCCAGGAACGTCTTGCGGCCATCGGCCAATTGGAGGGTCATGAACCCACCTCCGCCCAGGTTACCCGCCGCCGGGTACACCACCGCCAGGGCATACCCTACCGCCACCGCCGCATCCACGGCATTGCCGCCGTTCTTGAGCACATCGACGCCCACGTGGGTCGCCAGGTGCTGGGCGGTGACCACCATGCCGCTCTCGGCAGCCACCGGCGCCTGGGAGGCGGCCTGGGCATACACACAACTGAGGGTCAGGGTGGTCGCAACGAGGATCCGGGCAAAGGATTCGAACTTCATGAGTCGGCCTGTTCTTGTTCTAAAAAGTCGGGGATCGCATCAAGCAACTAGCTAGTATGGCCCGGTTTGCGTAATGCGCCTGCTTCCAAGTCGACCGGGTGACGCCACGGTAGCCTTTGGGATAGGCTCCTGCGGTTGATCTTGACTGAATAAGGACATCACCGATGACGCTACGAATCGAACGCACGGACACGCCCACCGACGCAGAACGCCAAGCCATCATCGCCCCGCTACGCGCCTATAACACGGCCAAGACCGGCGGGACGGTGCCTGAACTGGTCGCATGGCTGGTGCGCGATGAACAAGACGAAATTGTCGGGGGGCTCTACGGCCGAGTGTTTTTCCGCTGGCTGTATATCGAGCTGCTGGTGGTGCCGGAACAGGCCCGGCGCCAGGGCACGGGCTCGACCCTGATGCAGATGGCCGAAGAACTGGCCCGGGAGAAAAACTGCGTGGGCATCTGGCTGGACACCTTCGACTTCCAGGCCCCGGAGTTCTACCGCAAACACGGCTTCACGCAAATCGGCCAGATCGACGACTACCCGCCAGGCCACCAGCACTTCTTCTTCCAGAAGCGCCTGACTCAGACCAATTGAAATACTGACCCTGTGGGAGCGAGCCTGCTCGCGATGGCAGGCACCTCGGTCTATCTACTTAAAGACACGTCGCCAACGCCGCCAACCGGCGCTTGGCCACGAAGTCGTCATGCTTGGCGTAATAACTCAACTCGGTGCCTGTCGCCCCGGCATGCACATCGACAAACGATTCGGCCGAGCGGGTGTAGACCGTCAAGCCGCTTGGCTTGCCCGGTTGCAGGTAGGCGCCGGCATCGACACCGAACACCGCTTCGTCCTGCCAGGAGAACTGCACACACTGGGCGACGACCTGTTCGGGTTTGTCCGAAGTCAGGGTCTTGTAAGGGGCCTGGGTCCGGGCCTCGTTCATCGCCGAACCCGCGCAGCCGGCCAGCAAGGTTGCGGCCAGGGCCACGGTCAACATTCGCATGGTGCTCACTCATCAAGAAAAAAACCGACTGTAGCACTGCGACCCAGGCCTTCGTGCTGCTTTACTGAAATTTACACGGGACATCGGCCTGCGATTCACGCACCCTGTCGCGCCACTGTCACCAGCCACGCGGAACACCCCATGACCCCCAACGCCGAATTCTACAAACCCACCGCCGAATACGCCGACAAACTGATCAGCCAGATCGGCCAGACACCGTCCTGGATCGCCAAGCGCATCGGCGTCACCGACAAGCGGGTTCGCTACATCCTCGACGGCGAACGCACCGTCAAGGGCGAAACCACGCCGATCCAGATGACCTACACCGAACAGTTCGCCCTCGAATGCCTGGCGGCTGCGGCCAAGGCCAGCAAGAAGCAGTCAGCATCCCCCAAGGAGTGACCATGGCGGCAACCGAACAGCAACACGAACGAGCCCTGGAAAAATTCCTCGATGAGCGCCCCGAACTGCGCGTCGAATTGGACCACCTCAACCCGCTGCTGGCCCAGGCCAAGGGCGAGACCGCCGCGCAGTACCGCGCCGAGCGGTTGCATGAAGCCTTCGAAGCCGAGGCCGAGCGCCTAGGCCTGTTTGCCTGGGAACTGACCCTGCAACTGACCGCGGCCTCGCCCGCGGAGTACCAGGCCCAGCGCCTGGAGGTGCACAAGGAAGTCGCGGAGATGGCGGGGATGGAATGGGCTGAGTATTGCGCGTTAAATGGCCTCAACACCCAGGACTGAGCACTAGCTTGGTCCCGCAGGGTCCCGTAGGAGCTGTGTAGGAGCTGTCGAGTGCAACGAGGCTGCGATCTTTCCTGGGCTATTTGGAGCTCAAGCGAAAGATCAAAAGATCAAAAAGATCAAAAAGATCAAAGAGGTCAGATCGCAGCCTCGTTGCACTCGACAGCTCAGAGTTCCTAAGCTGGTCCAGATAGGCCTCGCCACCCTTTCCCGGCAATCGCCCCCCCGCCCATAAAGCTTTATCATGGCCGCAGTTTTGCTGATCGGGTCTGTCATGAAGTTCGCCATCGCTTTGTTTTCCGCCGCCCATGCGCCCTCCTCGCGCCGTGCCTTGCTGTTTGCCCAGGCTGCGCTGGCGGGCGGGCATGAGATCGTGCGGCTGTTTTTCTATCAGGACGGCGTCTATAACGCCTGCGCCAGTGTCGTCACGCCCCAGGACGAACAGGACCTGCCCCAGCAGTGGCGAACCTTTGTCAGCGACAACCAGCTCGACGGCGTGGTCTGCATCGCGGCGGCGTTGCGCCGTGGGGTGTTGAACGAGGAAGAAGCCCAGCGCTACCAGCGTTCGGCGGTTAGCGTCGAGGCGCCCTGGGCCTTGTCCGGGCTGGGCCAGTTGCACGATGCAATCCAGGACGCCGACCGTTTGATCTGCTTTGGAGGCGCGTAATGGCCAAGTCTGTATTGCTCATCAGCCGCCAAGCCCCATGGTCGGGCCCCGGCGCCCGTGAAGCGCTGGACATCGTCCTGGCCGGCGGTGCATTCGACCTGCCCATCGGCCTGCTGTTTCTCGATGACGGGGTGTTCCAGCTCACGGCCGGCCAAAACGCCAAGGCGGTCCAGCAAAAAGACCTGAGCGCCAACCTGCAGGCGTTGCCGATGTTCGGCGTCGAGGACCTGTTCCTCTGCGCCGACAGCGCCGCCGAACGTGGTGTCGACACCGACACCCTGGCGCTGGGCGATGTGAAAGCACTGACCGCGCCGCAAATCGCCGCGCTCATCGATCGTTACGACCAGGTGATCACCCTCTGATGTCGACTTTGCATGTGTTGTCTCATTCGCCCTTCGGCGATAACCGCCTCGCCAGCTGCATGCGGGTACTGGGCAACCAGGATGCGCTGCTGCTGTGCGGCGACGCGACGTACGCGTTGCAACCGGGCAGCCCACCGTTTGAAGTGCTACTGGCTGCTGGCGTGAACCTGTTCGTGCTCGCCGAAGACCTCCAGGCCCGCGCCCTGGACACGCCAGACTGGGCCGAAGCCATCAACTACTCAGGTTTCGTCGAGCTGTCGATCGAGCACGACAAGGTCAACACCTGGCTATGAAGACGCTGACCGTGGGCGAGCGCGCCATCGCACTGGACAAGGACGGCTACCTGGCCGACCTTGACGATTGGTCGGCCGAGGTCGCCACCGCCCTGGCAACCGCCGAAGACATCGAGCTGGGCCCCGAACACTGGGAGATCCTCGAACTGCTACGCGGCTTCTACAACGAATTCCAGCTCTCCCCCGCGACCCGGCCGCTGATCAAGTACACGGCGCTGAAACTGGGCGCGGACAAAGGCAATAGCCTGCACCTGAACCGACTGTTCAAAGGCACTCCCGCCAAACTCGCCGCCAAACTGGCGGGCCTGCCCAAACCGACGAATTGCTTATGACCGACTTCCCATCGCTGACCCTTGAGACCCCGGCCGAACACCCGTTCGCCCAGTTCGTGCGCATCCTTGGCAAAGGCAAGCGCGGCGCCCGCAACCTGACCCGCGAAGAAGCCCGCGAAGCCATGGGCCTGGTGCTCGACGAAAAGGTTGAGGACACCCAGCTTGGCGCCTTTCTGATGCTGCTGCGACACAAGGAAGAAAGCGCCGAGGAGATGGCCGGTTTCACCGAAGCGCTGCGTGAACGCCTGGTGGTCCCGGCGTTGGCGGTGGACCTCGACTGGCCGACCTACGCCGGCAAGAAACGCCATTTGCCGTGGTACCTGCTGGCGGCCAAATGCCTTGGGCAGAACGGCGTGCGGATCTTCATGCACGGCGGCGGCGCTCACACGGCAGGCCGGCTCTACACCGAACAATTGCTGGGCTTGTTGCATATCCCGCTGTGCCGGGATTGGCGGCAGGTCGGCAGTGCGCTGGACAACGGCGGCCTGGCCTTCATGCCACTGGTGGATTGGGCGCCGCAAATGCAGCGGATGATCGACCTGCGCAACACCCTGGGCCTGCGCTCGCCGATCCATTCCCTGGCACGGATCCTCAACCCGCTGGCCGCTCGTTGCGGCTTGCAAAGCATCTTTCACCCGGGCTACCAGGCCGTGCATCGCGATGCCAGCGGTTTGCTCGGTGATAGCGCTATCGTCATCAAGGGCGACGGCGGCGAGATCGAGATCAACCCGGACGCCGACAGCCACCTGTACGGCACCACCGGCGGCGTCAGCTGGGACGAAGAATGGCCGCGACTGGCCGAGCAGCGCCACGTCAAACCGGAAAACCTCGATCCCGAGCACTTGAAAGCGATCTGGCGCGGTGACGTCGAAGACAGCTACCCACAACTGGCGCTGATCGCCACCATGGCCCTGGCCTTGCGTGGCCTGGGCCTGGCTCGCGAAGAAGCGTTCGACAAAGCCCGGCAGTATTGGGATGCCCGGGATCGTTCGATTTAACCTCATTAATCGCCGGACCTTTGCGCTTTTAGTTCGAATCTCTTTAATTTCGAATCATAGGAATAAACTCGCCTCCAATGACCATTGAGCGAGGACATCCAAATGGGTTTGTTGGTCGAGGGCCGCTGGCAGGACCAGTGGTATGAAAGCAAGGACGGCACCTTCCAGCGCGAACAGGCGCAGCGCCGTCACTGGGTGACCGCCGACGGCAGCGCCGGCCCCTCGGGCGACAGCGGTTTTGCCGCCGAGGCCGGGCGCTACCATTTGTATGTCTCCCTGGCCTGTCCCTGGGCGCACCGCACGCTGATCTTGCGCCAGCTCAAGGGCCTGCAAGACTTGATCGATGTGTCGGTAGTCAGCTACCTGATGCTGGAAAACGGCTGGACCTTCGACAAGGCCCACGGTTCCACTGGCGACAACCTCGACAACCTGAGCTTCCTGCATCAGCGCTACACGGCCGACACGCCGGACTACACTGGCCGCGTCACGGTTCCGATCCTTTGGGACAAACGCCAACAGCGCATCGTCAACAATGAATCGGCGGAAATCATCCGCATGTTCAACAGCGCCTTCGACGGCGTGACCGGCAACGACCTGGACCTGTATCCCGAACACTTGCGCCGCGATATCGACGCCCTGAACGAACGGATCTACCCGGCGGTGAACAACGGTGTGTACCGTGCCGGATTCGCCACGACCCAAGCGGCCTATGAAGAAGCCTTCGACCGGTTATTTGCCGAACTGGATTGGCTGGAGGCATTGCTGGCAACCCGCCGTTATCTGGCTGGCGAATACCTGACCGAGGCCGACATCCGTCTGTTCACTACGATCATCCGCTTCGACGCGGTGTATTTCGGTCACTTCAAGTGCAACCTGCGGCGCATCGCCGATTATCCGAACCTGTCGAACTGGCTGCCAGAGTTGTACCAGTGGCCGGGCATTGGCGAGACCGTGGACTTCCCCCATATCCAGGGCCATTACTACGCCAGCCACAAGACCATCAACCCCAATGGGATTGTGCCCAAGGGGCCGAAGCAGGACTTTACAGTCGCCCATGATCGGGGAAGGTTGAGTGGGAAAGGGATTTGGCGTGGGGCTGAGAGCTGATCTGAGATCTTTATTGCCTCAGAAGGCTAATCGCGAGCAGGCTAGCTCCCACATTTGATGGTTGTTCAACCATGGATCTGCGGTTGTACACGGTCCATTGTGGGAGCGAACCTGCTCGCGTTTGGAGGCGACGCGGTCTTCAGACCTGCCCCTGAGCCCCTTCAAACCATGCCAGTTTCTCGCGCAGTTGCACCACTTCCCCGACAATCACCAGGGTCGGCGCATGCACTTCGTGCTCGGCCACCAGCCGTGGCAAGTCCGCCAAAGTGCCGGTAAAGACCCGCTGATTGGACGTCGTGCCCTGCTGGATCAACGCCGCTGGCGTATCCGCCGCACGGCCATGCCTGATCAGCTCGCTGCAGATCATCGGCAGGCCGACCAAGCCCATGTAGAACACCAGCGTCTGGGCCGGGGACACCAGGTCGGCCCATGGCAAGTCGCTGGTGCCGTCCTTGAGATGGCCGGTGATGAAACGCACCGATTGAGCGTAATCGCGATGGGTCAGCGGGATCCCGGCGTAGGCCGCGCAACCACTGGCCGCGGTGATGCCTGGGACGACCTGGAACGGGATGCCATGGGCTGCCAGTTCCTCAATCTCTTCGCCGCCACGACCAAAGATGAACGGGTCGCCGCCTTTCAACCGCACCACGCGCTTGCCCTGACGGGCCAGGTCGACCAATTGCTGATTGATCTGATCCTGGGGGACCGCGTGTTCGGAGCGGCGCTTGCCGACGTAGATCCGTTCGGCGTCGCGCCGGCACAGTTCCAGGATTGCCGGTGCCACCAGGCGGTCGTACAACACCACGTCCGCCTGCTGCATCAAGCGCAAGGCGCGGAAGGTCAGCAGGTCCGGATCACCCGGCCCGGCCCCCACCAGATAAACTTCACCCGACGCGTTCGGCGCCTGGCCGTCGATCTTGTCCCGCAGCAGGCGCTCGGCTTCAGCCCCCTGCCCGGCCAGTTGCCGATCGGCGATAGGGCCCTGGAACACGTCCTCCCAGAACGCCCGTCGTTGCTGCACGTCGGGAAACAAACCTTTGACCTGGCCGCGAAAACGCGCCGCCAGCCCGGCCAGTTGCCCGTAGGTCGACGGAATCCAGGTTTCCAGCTTGGCCCGGATCAGCCGCGCCAGCACCGGCGCGTCGCCACCGCTGGACACCGCGATCACCAAGGGTGAGCGGTCGACAATCGCTGGGAAGATCACGCTGCACAGGGCTGGCGCGTCCACCACGTTGACCGGCACGCAACGCTTATGAGCATCGGCCGAGACCTGGGCATTGAGCGGTTCGTCGTCGGTGGCGGCGATGACCAAACCGCAGCCGTCCAGGTCCGCTTCGACGTAACCACGCAGGATGCATTCACCGCCGCTGCCACTGACCAGTTCCCGCAACTGCGGTTCGATGTCGGGTGCGACCACCCGCAGCAACGCGCCGGCATCGGCCAGCAGGCGGGACTTGCGCAAGGCAATCTCCCCGCCGCCGACCACCAGCACGCGGCTGCCGCGCAGGTTGTGGAACAGTGGCAAATAGTCCATTTAGCCGATGACCTCGATGCCGCCCATGTAGGGCTTCAACACCTCGGGCACACGGATCGAACCGTCGGCCTGCTGGTAGTTTTCCAGCACGGCCACCAGGGTACGACCCACCGCCAGGCCGGAGCCATTGAGGGTGTGGACCAGTTCCGGCTTGCCGGTTTCCGGGTTGCGGAAACGCGCCTGCATGCGCCGCGCCTGGAAGTCGCCACAGTTGGAGCACGAGGAAATCTCGCGGTACTTGTCCTGGCTCGGGATCCAGACTTCCAGGTCGTAGGTCTTGACCGCACTAAAGCCCATGTCACCGGTGCACAGCGCCAGGGTGCGATACGGCAGCTCCAGCATTTGCAGGACTTTCTCGGCGTTGGCGGTCAGGCCTTCCAATGCTTCCATGGACACCGACGGCTCGACGATCTGCACCATCTCGACCTTGTCGAACTGGTGTTGGCGGATCATGCCACGGGTGTCACGGCCCGACGCCCCGGCTTCACTGCGGAAGCACGGCGTGTGGGCGACGAATTTGATCGGCAGTTGCTTGGCATCGATGATTTCGCCGGCCACGATGTTGGTCAGCGACACTTCGGCAGTTGGGATCAGGTACAGGTCGGCCTCGCCTTCGCGGCTGATCTTGAACAGGTCTTCCTCGAACTTCGGCAACTGGCCAGTGCCTTGCAGGGCCGGGGCCTGGACCAGGTACGGTGTGTAGGCCTCTTCGTAGCCGTGCTCGGTGACGTGCAGGTTGATCATGAACTGCGCCAGGGCCCGGTGCAGACGGGCAATCGGCCCGCGCAGCAAGGCAAAACGGGCACCCGACAGCTTGGCGGCGGTTTCAAAGTCCAGCCAGCCGAATTTCTCACCCAGGGCCACGTGGTCCTGCACGGGGAAATCGAAGGCTTTCGGCGTGCCCCACCGGCGTACTTCGACGTTGCCCTCTTCGTCTTCACCGACGGGTACCGACTCGTGAGGCAGGTTCGGGATGCCCAGCAGGATCGAATCCAATTCGGTCTGGATCGCGTCCAGCTCGACCTTGCCGGCGCTCAATTCGCCCGCCATGCGCTCGACATCGGCCATCAGCGGCGCGATGTCTTCACCGCGTTGCTTGGCCTGGCCGATGGACTTGGAGCGCGCGTTACGTTCAGCCTGCAGGGCTTCGGTGCGGGTCTGGACGGTCTTGCGCTGTTCTTCCAGCGCTTCGATGCGCGCGACGTCCAGGGCAAAGCCACGGGAAGCCAGGCGGTCCGCTACGTCCTGAAGGTTGCTACGTAACAGTTTGGAATCGAGCATGTCGGTCTCTCGTTATCAAAGTTTGGTCAAGGACAGGCCAGCCCAGGTAGCGAGCAGCCCGCCGAATACGCTGATGGCCGCATAGCCCAGGGCCAGCGGCACTTGCCCGCTTTCCAGCAGGCGCACCGTATCCAGTGAAAAGGATGAAAAGGTCGTCAGGCTGCCAAGAAAGCCGACGATCAGGCCCGCACGCACCTCGATCGGCGCTTCCGGGCGCATCAAAAACAGACCGTATAGAACACCGATCAGCAGACAGCCCACGATATTAACGGTCAGCGTCGCGGTATAGAAGTGCCGCGGCCAATTTGCGTTGATCCAGTTGCCGGTCGCGAAGCGCACCAACGTACCCGCAACGCCACCGGCGCAAACTGCAAGAATCAAGGGGATCAAGGTATTCTCCGTTGCCGTGGACTCAAGCGGTCCAGTTGCGCCAAGTGGTTGAGCTTCTCGCCGATCTTCAGCTCCAGGCCACGGGGCACCGGCTGATAGAAGCGCTGGGGTTCGAGCGCATCAGGAAAATAGTCTTCACCGGCGGCATAGGCGTCCGGCTCGTCATGGGCGTAACGGTATTCTTCGCCGTAGCCCAGCTGCTTCATGAGCTTGGTCGGCGCGTTGCGCAGGTGCAGCGGCACCTCGAGGGACCCGTGCTCGGCGGCGCTGCGCATCGCCGCCTTAAAGCCCATGTACACGGCATTGCTTTTCGGCGCGCACGCCAGATACGTGATCGCCTGGGCCACGGCAAGCTCGCCCTCCGGGCTGCCGAGGCGCTCCTGCACGTCCCAGGCCGCCAGGCACAGGCTCAGGGCCCGCGGGTCGGCATTGCCGATGTCTTCGCTGGCCATGCGCACCACCCGCCGCGCCAGGTACAACGGATCACAACCGCCGTCGATCATGCGCGCGAACCAATACAAGGCCGCGTCAGGGTTGGAGCCGCGGATGGATTTGTGCAGCGCCGAAATCTGGTCGTAGAAGGCCTCGCCGCCCTTGTCGAAGCGTCGGCGGGTGTCGCCCAACAGGCTTTGCAGCAGCTCGACGTCGATCTCGCTGTTGTCTTCGGCCAGGTCCGAGGCGTTTTCCAGCAGGTTGAGCAAGCGTCGACCATCACCATCGGCGGCTGAGAACAGGATCTGGAAGCCTTCATCGCTGAGGCTCAAATGCCGCTTGCCCAGGCCACGTTCCTCAGTCAGCGCGCGATGCACCAGCTTGCGCATCGCCGCCTCGTCGAGGCTCTTGAGCACATAGACCCGCGCCCGTGACAGCAAGGCGTTGTTGAGTTCGAACGAGGGGTTTTCGGTGGTCGCACCGATGAAAATCAGCGTGCCGTCTTCGACGTAGGGCAGGAATGCGTCCTGTTGGGACTTGTTGAAGCGGTGGACTTCGTCGACGAACAGGATCGTGCGCTTGCCGTATTGCCCGGCCTGCTGCTTGGCCACTTCCACCGCTTGGCGGATTTCCTTGACCCCGGCCAGCACCGCCGACACCGTTTCGAAGTGGGCATCCGAGACTTCCGCCAGCAGTCGCGCCAGGGTGGTCTTGCCCACGCCCGGCGGCCCCCAGAAGATCATCGAATGCAACGCACCCTGCTCCAAGGCCTCGCGCAGAGGTTTGCCGCGGGCGAGCACATGTTCCTGGCCGACGTACTCATCCAGGTTGGTCGCACGCAGGCGGGCGGCCAATGGCTGGGCAATCGGGGCGCTTCGAAACAGGTCCATCACAACTTATGCAACCTCCGCTGAATCCTGGTGCCGATGATCTCTGCCGGAGCAGATCTGTGGGGGCAAGGTTTGCCCGCGATACAGGCACCTCGGTGCATCTGGCGGACCGAGGCGATGCAATCGCGGGCAAGCCTTGCTCCCACAGACCTTTTCCCACAGGGGCCTTGGGTTACTCCTGGATCACATCCGCCCCCTTGGGGATTTCGAACTTGAACTTGGACGCGGCGATCGGCTCGTTGGCCTTGACCCCGGTGAACAGGATATTGGTGCGCTGGCCGACACTGTCGATCAGTTGCATGTCGTTGACCAGGCCGTTACGGAACGACAGGCGCAGGCTGTCGAACAGGCTGTCCTTGGTCTTGGGCTTGAGGGTGAAGTCAATCACGCCACCGGCTTCCTTGGCACTGATGTCGAAGCTCTGGCCAATCTTGGAGATGTCGCCCGAGAGCAGCAGCGCCGGCGTCTGGGTCAGGCGCTGGTCGAGGGTCTTGATGGTGACCTGCTCCAGGTCCGGGTCCCACAGGGAGACTTTCTTGCCATCGGAGACCATCAGTTGTTCGGCTGGCGCATCGGTGTGCCAGTAGAACAGGCCCGGACGCTGCAGGGCCATGTCGCCGGCGGTTTCCTGCAACTGGGTGCCGCCGCCATCGAGGGTCAGTTGGGAGAAACGTGCGGTCAGGGTCTGGGAGCGCTCCAGCAACTGGGTCAGGCGGGCCACGTCCTTTTCATCGGCGTGGGCCGACAAGGTGGTCAGGGCCAGTACGGGCAACAGCAACATGCGAATCAGGCGCATGGGAGTCCTCATGAAGTCGTGGGGGTCGAGCGGCGCTTCAGCAGGCCGCCCGGGTCGTTAGTCGCGCATCGGGCCCGGCGCCAGTACTTCGCGCGAGCCGTTGGTGTTCATGGCCGTCACCACCCCGGCCATTTCCATGGCTTCGATCATGCGGGCGGCGCGGTTGTAGCCAATCTTCAGCTTGCGCTGAACGGCGGAAATCGAGGCCCGACGGCTCTCCAGGACGAACTGCACCGCTTCGTCATAGAGCGCATCGGTTTCAGCATCGTCGTCACCGCCGCCACTGCTACCCTCGAAACCGCTGCCAGCTTCTTCGACACCGTTGAGGATGTCGTCGTTGTATTCAGGGGCGCCGCGCAGCTTCCAGGCTTCCACCACGCGGTGCACTTCGTCGTCGGAGACGAACGCGCCGTGCACACGAATCGGCAGGCTCGTGCCCGGCGGCATGTAGAGCATGTCACCGTGGCCAAGCAACTGCTCGGCGCCACCCTGGTCGATGATGGTCCGCGAATCGATCTTGCTCGACACCTGGAACGCCATGCGGGTCGGGATGTTCGCCTTGATCAGGCCGGTGATCACATCCACCGACGGCCGCTGTGTGGCGAGGATCAGGTGAATACCAGCCGCACGGGCCTTCTGGGCAATACGGGCGATCAGCTCTTCGACCTTCTTGCCAACGATCATCATCATGTCGGCGAATTCGTCCACCACCACCACGATGGTCGGCAGCTTGTGCAGCAGCGGCGCTTCGTCATGGATATTTTCGCGGTGATACAGCGGGTCGCTCAACGGCGTACCGGCTTCTTCGGCTTCCTTGACCTTGGCATTGAAGCCCGACAGGTTGCGCACGCCCATCTTCGCCATCAGCTTGTAGCGGCGCTCCATCTCGGCGACGCTCCAGCGCAAGGCGTTGGCGGCGTCCTTCATGTCGGTGACCACCGGGCACAGCAGGTGCGGAATGCCCTCGTAGATCGACAGCTCGAGCATTTTCGGGTCGATCATGATCAGCTTGGCGTCTTCCGGGCCGGACTTGAACAGGATCGACAGGATCATCGCGTTCACGCCCACCGACTTACCGGAACCGGTGGTACCGGCCACCAGCAGGTGGGGCATTTTCGCCAGGTCAGTAATGACCGGCTTGCCGCCGATGTCGTGGCCCAGGGCCAGAGTGACCGGCGACTTGTGGTTGTCATACTCAGGCGTCGAAAGCACTTCGGAGAAGCGCACGATCTGCCGGTCTTCGTTGGGGATCTCGATGCCCACGGTGGTCTTGCCAGGAATCACTTCCACCACCCGCACGCTGGTCACGGCCAGGGAACGCGCCAGGTCCTTCGCGAGGTTGGCGATGCGGCTGACCTTCACGCCGGCGGCCGGCTGGATTTCGTAGCGGGTAATGACCGGGCCCGGGTGGATCGAGTCCACCGAGACCTCGACGCCGAATTCCTTGAGCTTGATCTCCAGCAAATGGCCGACGGCCGCCAGGGATTCAGGGGAATAGTTGAGTTGTTTCTTCTCGGCCGGGTCCAGGATCGAGATTGGCGGCAAGGTGCCTTCCACCGCGCTGTCGACGAACAGCGGCGCCTGTTTCTCTTTCTGTACGCGCTTGCTTTGCTCGGGTGGCTTAGCCGGGGCCATGGTGATAACCGGCGGCACCAGCTTCTCGCGATCGGACATGTGCTTGCTCAACGCCTGCTCACGCTCGATCAGGCGCTCCTTGACCTTGGCCTGCTCGCGCTTGTCTGGCGTCGTCGGGGCTACCACGTCATGGACCCGGTCGTCGACGTCGCGCAGTTGCGCCACCAGTTGCTTGCGCTCGGTGCGTGCCGCCCACCAGCGATTCATGGCGCCCTGGATCAGTTCGATCAGGTCGAGGGTGATTTTGCCGGTGATGTCCATGACTTTGAACCAGGACAGGTCGGTGAACACTGTCAGGCCGAACAGGAACAGGGCGATGAACAGCAGCGTGCTGCCCTGGATGTTCAGGGCGTTCCTGGCCAGGTCGCCGAGGCTTTCGCCCAGCGCACCGCCCGCCCCGGCCGGCAAACCGGTGGGCGCATGGAAATGGATATGGGCCAGCGCGGCCCCCGACAACACCAGGAACACCAGACCGATCAGGCGCCAGGAGAACAGCCAGCCGCTCCACTGCCACGGCTCGTGACGCTGGCGGAAGATCTGGTAGGCCTTGATCGCCAGCAACAGTGGGAAGATGTAGGCGAAATAACCCAGCACCATGAACAGGATGTCGGCGCTGTAGGAGCCGGCCGGTCCGCCAAAATTCTGCACGTCGTCGATTTTGCTGTTATGGCTCCAGCCCGGGTCGTCCCTGCCGTAGGTCAGCAGGGCCATCATCAGGAACAGGCACAGGGCACCGATGGCGATCAACGCACCTTCCTTGAGCCGGTAGTGCAATTGCTGGCGCCAGAGCGGAACGACTGGTTTGGGTGCTGCGGTGGATTTCTTCAAAACGCTTCTTTTCCTGCGCCAACGGCGCGTCCATCTGTTGAATGACTATAAAAAACTGCTCATGACGAGCAGGTAAAAAAGTGAATGTGCACAACCGGTACTACTTTTACCACTGTGGGGCGCATCCAGAAAACCGTAGGGATCGCCGAAGATTTGATCTTTAGCCCATCCCGCGTTCAAAACTCAAGCATTGTACGGGTTTGTCCGCGCCAAGGCATTGCCTGACAGCATAGCCGGATACAGGGTGCACACGCGCTAATTGGACCATGCATTCTCTTTTGTGACAAAGGCTTATGAGGTGTTTTTATGAGTGAAGTGAAGCATTCACGCCTGATCATTCTCGGTTCCGGCCCAGCAGGGTACAGCGCTGCCGTCTATGCCGCCCGTGCCAACCTCAAACCCGTTGTCATTACCGGACTGCAGGCCGGTGGCCAGCTCACCACCACGGTGGAAGTCGACAACTGGCCCGGCGATGTCGAAGGCCTGACGGGCCCGGTACTGATGGAGCGCATGCAACGGCACGCCGAGCGCTTCGACACGCAGATCGTCTACGACCACGTCCACACCGCCAAGTTGCAACAGCGCCCGTTCGAATTGATTGGCGACAGCGGCACCTACACTTGCGATGCGCTGATCATTGCCACCGGCGCCTCGGCCCAGTACTTGGGGCTGCCTTCGGAAGACAGCTTCGCCGGCAAAGGGGTTTCGGCGTGTGCGACCTGCGACGGATTCTTCTATCGCAACCAGGTGGTGGCCGTGGTCGGCGGCGGCAATACCGCGGTCGAGGAAGCCCTGTATCTGTCGAATATCGCCCGGGAAGTACACCTGATCCACCGTCGCGACAAGCTGCGTTCAGAGAAGATCCTGCAGGACAAACTCTTCGAAAAGGCCGCCAGCGGCAATATCAAGCTGCACTGGAACCAGAACCTGGATGAAGTCCTGGGCGACGCCAGCGGCGTGACGGGCGCGCGCCTGCGGCACAGCGAGACCGGCCAAACCAGCACCCTGTCCCTGGCCGGGGTGTTCATTGCTATCGGCCATAAACCCAATACCGAGCTGTTCCAAGGCCAGTTGAAGATGCGTGACGGCTACCTGCTCGTACGCGGCGGCAGCGAAGGCAACGCCACCGCGACCGATATCGCAGGCGTGTTCGCCGCTGGCGATGTGGCCGACCACGTCTATCGCCAGGCGATCACCTCCGCCGGTGCCGGCTGCATGGCCGCTCTCGACGCAGAGAAGTATCTCGATGACATCCCTGCCGCTTGACGGTTAACCTTCCAGGCGGGCGCTCGCCGATGGACGAGGCCCGCCACCTGCCGCCCTCCCCTTCTACTTAAGCCGGATACCCATGCTGACCTGGTTACAACGCAACACCTTCGAGTTCCCGCCACTGGCAAAAGCCATGCGCGAACCCAATGGGTTATTGGCCGCTGGTGGTGATCTATCCGCCGACAGGCTGATCCAGGCCTATCGCCACGGCTGCTTCCCATGGTTTTCCGAGGGGCAACCGATCCTCTGGTGGTCGCCAGACCCACGCACGGTGTTATTTCCCGACGAACTGCACGTCTCCCGCAGCCTGGGTAAACTGCTGCGCAAGCAGCGCTATGAAGTGACGTTCGATCGGGATTTTGCGGCGGTCATCCAGGGCTGCGCCGCGCCGCGAGACTATGCCGAGAGCACCTGGATCACCGACGCCATGCAAACCGCTTATCTGGAACTGCACCGACGCGGTTTCGCCCATTCGGTGGAAGTGTGGGACCAAGGGGCGTTGGTGGGCGGCCTGTATGGCTTGGCCATGGGGCAGCTGTTTTTTGGCGAATCAATGTTCAGCCGGGCCGATAACGCCTCGAAATTGGGCTTCACCACCTTGGTCCAACACCTCAAGGCCGCCGGCTTCGTGATGATCGACTGCCAGATGCCCACCGAACATCTGCACAGCCTGGGCGCCCGCTCGATTCCACGAACTGAATTTGCGGGCTATCTCAAGGCCCACCTGGATCAACCCAACCACGCAACCTGGGTTTGCTGAGCGACATTCGCGCTCGTGGCTTACACTTAAATCTAAAAGCTTATCCGAGGGTTGATCATGACCGAGTTGGCGCGCTTGAAGTTCTATGCCACTCAGCCCCACTCTTGCAGTTACCTGCCGGAGGAACAGGCCACGACGCTGTTCCTCGACCCTAGCCAGCCCATGGATGTGCATGTCTACGCAGACCTGTCGGAAATGGGCTTTCGTCGTAGCGGCGACCACCTCTACCGGCCCCATTGCCAGCATTGCAACGCCTGCGTCCCGGCGCGCATCCCTGTGGCGCAATTTTTGCCCAATCGCCAGCAGAAACGCATTTTCAAGCGCAACGCCGACCTTCAGGTCCGCCCAGCCAAGCCGCAGTTCACCGAAGAATATTTCGACCTGTACCAGCGCTATATCGAACAACGCCATGCCGATGGCGACATGTACCCGCCCAGTCGGGATCAGTTCACGACCTTCCTGGTGCGTGACTTGCCGTTTTCCCGGTTCTACGAGTTCCGACTGGACGGACGACTGGTCGCCATCGCCGTCACGGACCTGCTGCCCAACGGGCTTTCGGCGGTGTACACCTTCTACGAGCCGGACGAAGAACGGCGCAGCCTGGGGCGGTTTGCCATCCTCTGGCAAATCAACGAAGCCCAGCGCCTGGAACTGGAAGCGGTGTACCTGGGCTACTGGATCAAGAACTGCAAGAAAATGAACTACAAGACCCAATATCGCCCCATTGAACTGCTGATTAACCAGCGGTGGGTTGTCCTGAGTTAGAACCCTTCGGCTTAAAAGCTAGAACCCCTTGGCTTGAACCCCCTTTTTCGGGCACAATGCACGCCGCTTTTGCCTGGCGCAGTTGCACCGGGCCATTCACTGGATACCGAGGGCTTTACTGCATGTCGAAAGAAGACAGCTTCGAAATGGAAGGCACTGTCGTCGACACCCTGCCCAACACCATGTTTCGTGTGGAGTTGGAAAATGGGCACGTCGTAACCGCGCATATCTCCGGCAAGATGCGCAAGAATTACATTCGTATTCTTACCGGTGACAAAGTGCGCGTCGAGCTGACGCCCTATGACTTGAGCAAAGGGCGCATCACTTACCGCGCTCGCTAACAAGTCAATACAAAACGCCCGGCTGATGCCGGGCGTTTTTGTTTGTGGGAATTGGCGGGGAAACTCAATCTTGTGCCCTGCCCAAGACAAACTGTGGGAGCGGGCTTGCTCGCGAAGACGACGGGTCAGCTTGCTCACATGCTGAATGTGCCACCGCATTCGCGAGCAAGCCCGCTCCCACAGGAGGTCGGCGTTTTCTGAAGCCAGCAAAAAGGCGCCTTGCGGCGCCTTTTGCTTTGTTGCAGCTATCGATCAGGCCATTTCGGCTGTGGTTTCGAAGTCGAAGGTCAGCTCGCCGTCCTTGATGTCGATGTGCACCACACCGCCATGTTCGGCCAGTTCGCCAAAGAGGATCTCCTCGGCCAGTGGACGCTTGATTTTGTCCTGGATCAAGCGAGCCATCGGCCGCGCGCCCATCGTCACATCGTAACCACCTTCTGCCAGCCAACTGCGGGCCGCATCGGTGACTTCCAGCAATACACGCTTGTCTTCGAGCTGCGCTTGAAGTTCGGTAAGGAACTTGTCCACCACGCTCTTGATAACCTCATGGCTGAGGCGACCAAACTGGATAATGGTGTCCAGGCGGTTGCGGAATTCAGGCGTAAAGCTCTTTTTGATCACTTCCATCGCATCGGACGAGTGGTCCTGATGGGTGAAACCGATCGAAGCGCGAGCTGCGGTTTCGGCACCAGCATTCGTGGTCATGATGACGATCACGTTGCGGAAGTCCGCCTTGCGCCCGTTGTTATCGGTGAGCGTACCGTGGTCCATGACCTGCAGGAGCAAGTTGAAGACTTCCGGATGCGCCTTCTCGATTTCGTCGAGCAACAATACGCAGTGTGGCTGCTTGGTGATGGCTTCGGTCAACAGGCCGCCCTGGTCGAAACCGACATAGCCTGGAGGCGCACCGATCAGACGCGATACGGTGTGGCGCTCCATGTACTCGGACATGTCGAAGCGAACCAGCTCGATACCCATTGCCTTGGCCAGTTGCCGTGCTGCCTCGGTCTTGCCGACACCGGTCGGACCGGCAAACAGGAACGAACCCACTGGTTTATCCGGCGACTTGAGACCGGCGCGGGACAGCTTGATGGCGGTCGACAGCGAGTCGATGGCCGCATCCTGGCCGAACACCGTCAGCTTCAGGTCACGCTCCAGGTTACGCAGCAACTCCTTATCGGAACTGGTGACGTGTTTAGGCGGAATACGCGCGATTTTCGCCACGATGTCCTCAACCTGAGGCACTTCGATGCGCTTGACGCGTTTCTCCACCGGTTGCAGGCGCTGGTAGGCACCCGCTTCGTCGATGACGTCGATGGCCTTGTCCGGCATATGCCGATCGTTGATGTAGCGCGAGGCCAGCTCAGCCGCCGCGCGCAGGGCTTCATCGCTGTACTCGATGTTGTGGTGCAACTCGAAACGCCCCTTCAGGCCGCGCAGGATGCCAATGGTGTCTTCCACCGAAGGTTCCGACACATCGACCTTCTGGAAGCGCCGGGCCAGGGCACGGTCCTTCTCGAAGATCCCGCGAAATTCCTGGAACGTGGTCGAGCCGATGCACCGGATATCACCCGATGACAGCAAGGGCTTGAGCAGGTTCGACGCATCCATGACGCCACCCGACGCCGCCCCGGCACCAATAATGGTGTGGATTTCGTCGATAAACAGAATCGCTTGCGGACGTTTTTTCAACTCGCCGAGCAACGCCTTGAAGCGTTTCTCGAAATCACCGCGGTACTTGGTACCGGCCAGCAAGGCCCCCAGGTCGAGGGAATACACCACGCTGTTGGCCAGCAGGTCTGGCACTTGGTTGTCGACGATGCGCTTGGCCAGACCTTCGGCGATTGCGGTCTTGCCTACGCCCGCCTCGCCCACCAGCAATGGGTTGTTCTTGCGACGCCGAGCCAGGATCTGGGCAACACGCTCGACTTCCGCTTCGCGCCCGACCAGCGGGTCGATACGTCCCTGACGCGCCAGCTCGTTCAGGTTGCTGGCATAAGCATCCAATGGGTTGCCTGAAGAAGAAGACTCACCGCCCTCGTCGTCCTGCATATCCTGCTCACCCTCGGAATGATCGCCATGCCCTGGTACCTTCGAGATGCCATGGGCGATGTAGTTGACGACATCGATACGCGCAACGCTCTGCTGCTTGAGCAGGAACACCGCCTGGCTTTCCTGCTCGCTGAAAATGGCAACCAGCACGTTGGCACCGGTGACTTCACGCTTGCCCGAGCTCTGCACATGGAAGACAGCACGCTGCAAGACACGCTGGAAGCCCAGGGTTGGCTGGGTTTCGCGATCCTCGTCATGAACGGGGATCAGTGGCGTGGTGGAGTCGATGAACTCCTGCAGATCGTGCTTGAGTTTATCGAGGTTCGCGCCGCAGGCACGCAAAACGGTGGCGGCAGCCTCGTTATCCAATAGGGCCAGCAGCAGGTGTTCGACGGTCATGAATTCATGACGCTTCGAACGAGCCTCCTTGAAGGCAAGATTGAGGGTGACTTCGAGCTCGCGGTTTAACATAGCTTCACCTCATACCCAAGTGGTCGGCGTTAACCGTCCTTCTCGATTTCACAGAGTAGCGGATGCTGGCTTTCCCGGGCGTACTGGTTGACCTGCATGGCCTTCGTCTCGGCGATGTCGCGGGTAAACACTCCACATACTGCCCGCCCCTCTGTATGGACGGCCAGCATGACCTTGGTCGCCAGCTCGCGATTCAGGTTAAAAAACACCTCGAGCACTTCGACGACGAAATCCATCGGTGTGTAGTCATCGTTGAACAAAACCACCTTGTACATCGGCGGTGCCTGTAATGCGGGCTTTGCTTCCTGAACAGCAATGCCCGAGGAATCGTCGTCGTGTAAATCCGGGCGATCCTGATTGAATGTTAGTCGAATCTGGCTGACTGCATGCATGGAAAGAAAGGTTCGTTTAGTTGGCGAATACAGTGATGGGGGCGTTTGTGGGCGATTTCAACCACGACCACCCGGTCACCTTGACTATCGGTAAAACGGTGTTACAACCAATAGAGCCCATCGCGGGTTAAAAAGGTCCGTGGAATCTATCTTATGCTTCAAGATTAGCCTGCGGATGGACTGGATGATACTCCAGTGATGGAGTGCGTTGCAGAGGGAAATGGGTTATGTCGGTTGTGAAGATGAATGGCAAGGTAAAGTGGTTCAACAATGCCAAGGGCTACGGCTTCATTATTGCGGCCGGCAGGGATGATGAAGACCTTTTCGCCCATTACTCGGCCATCAACATGGAAGGCTATAAAACCCTGAAGGCCGGACAGCCGGTAACGTTCGACGTCATCCAGGGACCCAAGGGTCTGCACGCGGTCAACATCAGGGTTGTCACCGTCGAAGAAACGCCCATCCCTGTCCAGGTCAGGGTCACCGAGACCCATTGACCGGCCGTCGCACCGGTCAAATGAAAATGCCCGGCTCGATCACTCGAGCCGGGCATTCGCGCTGAGCGCCGATTCGCTTACATATGCGAGATCAGAGCGTCACCGAAGCCTGAGGACGACACCAGCTTGGCACCCTCCATCAGGCGTTCGAAGTCATAGGTCACGGTCTTGGCCGAAATTGCGCCATTGGTGCCCTTGATGATCAGGTCGGCCGCTTCGGTCCACCCCATGTGACGCAGCATCATTTCCGCCGACAGGATCAGCGAGCCCGGGTTGACCTGGTCCTTGCCGGCATACTTGGGCGCGGTACCGTGGGTGGCTTCGAACATCGCCACGGTGTCGGACAGGTTGGCGCCTGGCGCAATACCGATACCACCCACTTCCGCCGCCAGGGCGTCGGACAGGTAGTCACCGTTCAGGTTCAGGGTGGCGATCACGTCATATTCAGCAGGACGCAGCAGGATCTGCTGCAACATGGCATCCGCGATGGCGTCCTTGACGACGACGTTCTTGCCGGTCTTCGGGTTCTTGAACTGCATCCACGGCCCACCGTCGAGCAGGGTCGCGCCGAACTCCTCGGCCGCCACTTCGTAAGCCCATTCCTTGAAGGCACCTTCGGTGAACTTCATGATGTTGCCTTTATGCACAATGGTCAGCGAATCGCGGTCGTTGTCGACAACATATTGCAAGGCCTTGCGAGCCAGGCGCTGGGTGCCCTGCTTGGAAACCGGCTTGACGCCGATGCCGCAGTCCTCGTCGAAACGGATCTTGGTCACGCCCATTTCTTCTTTCAGGAACTTGATGACCTTGGTGGCTTCAGCCGAACCGGCCTTCCACTCGATGCCAGCGTAGATGTCCTCGGAGTTCTCGCGGAAAATCGTCATGTCCACGTCGCCAGGCTTCTTGACCGGGCTTGGCACGCCTTCGAACCAGCGCACTGGACGCAGGCACACGTACAGGTCGAGCTGCTGGCGCAGCGCCACGTTCAACGAACGGATACCACCGCCCACCGGCGTGGTCAGCGGCCCCTTGATGGAAACGACGTAATCCTTGACCGCATCCAGGGTTTCCTGGGGTAGCCAGGTGTCCTGGTCATAGACCTGAGTCGCTTTTTCACCGGCGTAGACTTCCATCCAGGAAATCTTGCGCTTGCCGCCATAGGCCTTCTGAACCGCAGCGTCCACAACCTTGATCATGACCGGACTGATATCGACGCCAATGCCGTCGCCTTCGATGAAGGGGATGATCGGGTTGTCGGGAACATTAAGAGAATGGTCTGCATTGACGGTGATTTTGTCACCGACGGCTGGAACCTGAATCTTTTGATACCCCATGCTGAACTCCATTGCTTGGATTGAACATCTGGCTGCGTTCGAGCGTACCCCACTTGAATCGGCGCGCAAACCCTACGTTAGGCTCATCCGGGGTAAAGCGTTGCAGTTCGCGGTGTACAACCCTGAAAACCAAGGGAAAAGCGCCAAACTTGAGCATAGCCGCCCCCTTAGGTACTGCGACGTTTAGACCAATGGACGTGTACGGAAGTCTATGAACCATCGGCAGATTGCCAGCTACCTATGTATAATGCCGCCGCTGACCACAGGGTCACGCTGGCTGAGTGCTCTATCACAGGACTTTCCGTCAGTTTAGAAGCCGGACCGTTACCGCGGCCCAACCGCTTGACGCTCGACTGATGCACCCAACATCACCGCGAAGAAACCTCGACATTCGGTTCACGGATGACTTTGAACGAACGCGCTTACCCGGCGCCCCTCGAGTTTCTGCGCATGCTTTAGCAAAGAAGAGAGTTAATCCGAATATGCCCACCCGCTCGAAGATCATCTATACCTTCACCGACGAAGCGCCCGCCCTCGCCACCTATTCGCTTCTGCCGATCGTCGAAGCCTTTACCGCTTCGGCCGATATCGCCGTGGAAACCCGCGATATCTCCCTCGCAGGGCGCATCCTGGCCAGCTTCCCCGAGCAACTGGGTGACAAAGCCGTAGCCGACCACCTCGCCGAACTGGGCGACCTGGCCGTTACGCCTGAAGCCAACATCATCAAGCTGCCGAACATCAGCGCCTCGGTGCCGCAACTGCAGGCCGCGATCAAGGAATTGCAGGCCCAGGGCTACGCACTGCCGGACTACCCGGAAACCGTGACCAGCGACGCCGAGAAAGACGCTCGCGCGCGCTACGACAAAATCAAGGGCAGCGCCGTGAACCCGGTCCTGCGCGAAGGCAACTCCGACCGTCGCGCGCCGCTGTCGGTCAAGAACTACGCCCGCAAGCACCCGCACAAAATGGGCGCTTGGGCAGTCGACTCCAAGTCCCACGTGGCCCACATGAGCACCGGCGATTTCTACGGCAGCGAAAAAGCCGCCCTGATCGACGCCGCCGGCAGCGTAAAAATCGAGCTGATCGCCCAGGACGGCACTGCCACTGTCCTGAAGGAAAAAACCACCGTACAAGCCGGTGAGATCCTCGACTGCGCCGTGATGAGCAAAAACGCCCTGCGTGACTTCATCGCCGCTGAAATCGAAGATGCCAAGCAAAAAGGCGTCCTGCTGTCGGTTCACCTCAAGGCCACCATGATGAAGGTCTCCGACCCGATCATGTTCGGCCAGATCGTTGCCGAGTTCTATAAAGACGCCCTGGCCAAGCACGCACAAGTGCTGGAACAGATCGGCTTCAACCTGAACAACGGCATCGGCGACCTGTACGCCCGCATCAAAGCGCTGCCGGCCGAGCAGCAGGCGCAGATCGAAGCCGACATCCAGGCGGTCTACGCGGCGCGCCCATCCCTGGCGATGGTCAACTCCGACAAAGGCATCACCAACCTGCACGTGCCGAGCGACGTCATCGTCGACGCTTCGATGCCAGCCATGATCCGTGACTCCGGTAAGATGTGGGGCACCGACGGCCAGCTGCACGACACCAAGGCCGTGATCCCGGATCGCTGCTACGCCACCATCTACCAGGCGGTGATCGAAGACTGCAAGCAACACGGCGCCTTCGACCCAACCACCATGGGCAGCGTGCCAAACGTTGGCCTGATGGCCAAGAAAGCCGAAGAGTATGGCTCCCACGACAAGACCTTCCAGATCAAGGCCGACGGCGTGGTCCGTGTTTCGGACAACAACGGTCACACCCTGCTGGAGCAGAGCGTCGAAGCCGGCGACATCTTCCGCATGTGCCAGACCAAAGACGCGCCGATCCAGGACTGGGTCAAACTGGCCGTCAACCGTGCCCGCGCCAGCAGCACCCCAGCGATCTTCTGGCTGGACCCGATGCGCGCCCATGACGGCGTCGTGATCGAGAAAGTCCAGAGCTACCTGAAGGACTACGACACTGCTGGCCTGGACATCCGCATCATGTCGCCGGTCGACGCGATGAAGTTCACCCTGGCCCGCACCCGCGAAGGTAAGGACACCATCTCGGTGACCGGCAACGTACTGCGCGACTACCTGACCGACCTGTTCCCGATCATGGAGCTGGGCACCAGCGCCAAGATGCTGTCGATCGTGCCGCTGATGAACGGCGGCGGCCTGTTCGAAACCGGCGCCGGCGGCTCGGCACCCAAGCACGTGCAGCAACTGCTGGAAGAAAACTTCCTGCGCTGGGATTCCCTGGGCGAGTTCCTGGCCCTGGCCGCGTCCCTCGAGCACCTGGGCGTGACCTACAACAACCCGAAAGCCCTGGTGCTGGCCAAGACCCTGGACCAGGCTACCGGTGAGTTCCTGGACCGCAACAAGTCGCCTTCGCGCAAGGTCGGCGGCATCGACAACCGCGGCAGCCACTTCTACCTGACCCTGTTCTGGGCCCAGGCACTGGCCGCTCAAGACGACGACGCAGCCCTCAAGGCCCAGTTCGCTACCCTGGCCAAGACATTGACCGACAACGAAGAAAAAATCGTTGCCGAACTCAATGCCGTGCAAGGCAAGCCCATGGACATCGGCGGTTACTACTTCGCCAACCCGGAGCTGACCAGCAAGGCCATGCGCCCGAGCAACACCTTCAACGCGGCGATTGCTGCGCTGGTATAAGGTTGTAAGGAAGCACCACAAACCCCGGCCTTGTGCCGGGGTTTGTGTTTCTGGCATTTACACCATTCATCAACCAGAACCCACCCCTGTGGGAGATTCTATGCTGCAGGGGAACCCTGCAGCCTTAAATTCGGCTGATAATCGCTCTGGTTTTTCATGAGTGCAAATGCCACCCGGCCAACTGCAAGCCCCACATTCCAATCTGAGAAATAAAGGAGCCTTATGAACTGGCACCCCCACATCACCGTCGCCACCATCGTCGAAGACAACGGCCGCTTCCTGATGGTGGAAGAATCCAAGGCCGGGCGCGCAGTACTCAACCAGCCCGCCGGCCACCTGGACCCCAACGAAACCCTCATCGAAGCCGCCGTACGCGAAACCCTCGAAGAAACCGGCTGGGACGTCGAGCCCACCAGCGTCACCGGCATCTACCTCTACACCGCCCCGAGCAACGGCGTGACCTACCAGCGAGTCTGCTTCGCCGCCAAGGCCCTGAAACACCACCCCGGGTATCAACTGGACGACGGCATCCTCGGCGCCAAATGGCTGACCCGCGACGAACTGCTCGAGCAGCGCGAACACTGGCGCAGCGAGCTGATCATCCACTGCATCGACGATTATCTGGCCGGCCACCGCCACAGTCTGACGCTGATCCGTCCTTCTCTTTAGCCTTGCGCGCCCGGGCCTGATAGAATCGCGTCCTTTTTCAAGACACTCATTGAATTCCTATGCGTGATCCAGCTCCTTCTGACACATCCAAGCAGCGCGTCATAGTCGGCATGTCCGGCGGCGTGGACTCTTCCGTTTCCGCCCTTCTGCTGATCGAGCAGGGTTATGAGGTGGAAGGCCTGTTCATGAAGAACTGGGAAGAAGACGACGGAACCGAATACTGCACCGCCATGGATGACCTGGCGGACGCCCAGGCCGTGTGCGACAAGATCGGCATCAAGCTGCACACCGCCAACTTCGCCGCCGAATACTGGGATAACGTCTTCGAGCACTTCCTGGCCGAATACAAGGCCGGCCGCACGCCGAACCCGGACATCCTCTGCAACCGCGAAATCAAGTTCAAGGCGTTCCTCGACTACGCCATGATGCTCGGCGCCGACCTGATCGCCACTGGCCACTACGTGCGCCGCCGCGACATCGACGGCCGCACCGAACTGCTCAAGGGCCTGGACCCGAACAAGGACCAAAGCTATTTCCTGCATGCCGTGGGCGGCGAGCAGATCGCCAAGACCCTGTTCCCGGTAGGCGAACTGGAAAAGCCTGAAGTGCGCGCCATTGCTGAAAAACACCAGCTCGCCACCGCCAAGAAAAAGGATTCCACCGGGATCTGCTTCATTGGCGAGCGCCGTTTCAGCGATTTCCTCAAGCAATACCTGCCGGCCCAGCCGGGTGAGATCAAGACGACCGAAGGCGACGTCATCGGCCGCCACCATGGCCTGATGTACCACACCATCGGCCAGCGCCAGGGCCTGGGCATCGGCGGGCTCAAAGACGCCGGCGAAGAGCCGTGGTACGTACTGGTCAAGGACCTGGAGCACAACGAGCTGATCGTCGGCCAGGGCAACGACCATCCCTGGTTGTTTTCCCGCGCCCTGCTCGCCTCCGATATCTATTGGGTCAACCCGATCGACCTCAGCGAACCACGCCGGCTGACGGCCAAGGTTCGCTACCGCCAGAGCGACCAACCCTGCACCTTGGAAAAAACTGCCACAGGCTACCGTGCCATCTTCGATGACCCGCAGCGGGCAGTCACGCCCGGCCAGTCAGTGGTGTTCTATGACGGCGAAATCTGCCTGGGCGGCGGCGTGATCGAAGTCGCAGAGCCCTGGAGCAGCAAGGCATGACCCCCACCCAGGAACAACTGACAGCATTGGGCGGTGTGTTTCTCGCCGCCGTGCTAGTGGACAGGATCGCCAAGACCGGCCAGGCCACCGAAACGGGCGTGGCCTGCATGCTCGGCAGCCTGCTGGTTCGCGACCCCAAGGACACCCTGGAAGTCTACGGCGGTGACGACCTGAACCTGCGCGAAGGCTATCGTGCGCTGATCGGCGCCCTGGAGCGCGATCCCAGTACCCTGCAACGCGAACCGCTGCGCTATGCCCTGTCGATGCTGGGCCTTGAGCGTCAGCTGGCCAAACGCGACGACCTGCTGGAGACCATCGGCAAACGCTTGCCGCAGATCCAGTCCCAGGTCGAGCACTTCGGCCCTTCCCACGAAAACGTCGTCGCAGCCTGCGGCTCGCTGTACCAGGACACCCTGAGCACCTTGCGCCAGCGCATCCAGGTGCATGGCGACATGCGCAACCTGCAACAGCCAAGCAATGCCTCGAAGATCCGCGCGCTGTTGCTGGCCGGGATTCGCTCGGCACGGCTGTGGCGGCAGTTGGGCGGTCATCGCTGGCAACTGGTGATCAGCCGGCGCAAATTGCTTAAAGAGCTTTACCCGTTGATGCGCAACGAATAAGTCGCCTCAACCCGTTTTTTGTGGCGAGCTTGCTCCCATTGGACTTGTAGGAGCTGCCGAAGGCTGCGATCTTTTGATCTTTCGCTTGGGATTCAAGCGCCAAGGGAAAGATCGCAGCCTCGTTGCACTCGACAGCTCCTACAGACCCAGCAGGAGCAAGCGCCCTCGCCATAGGCATCAAGAGTTTTATTTCGTTACGCGTAATACGCCGGTCAGTTGGCGACGGACCGGCGATTGTTTTCATGTATGATACGCGCCCCATTTCGTTGCCCGACTGTCCGAGAACACCCCATGCAGCTCTCTTCGCTCACTGCGGTTTCCCCTGTTGACGGCCGCTACGCCGGCAAAACCCAGGCCCTGCGCCCGATTTTCAGCGAGTACGGCCTGATCCGTGCCCGCGTCCTAGTTGAAGTGCGCTGGCTCCAGCGCCTGGCCGCCCACCCTGCCATCAGCGAAGTCCCGGCGTTTTCCGCCGAAGCCAACGCGGTGCTGAACACCCTGGCAGAAAATTTTGTGCTGGAGCACGCCGAGCGCGTCAAAGAGATCGAGCGCACCACCAACCACGATGTCAAAGCCATCGAATACCTGCTCAAGGAGCAGGCGGCCAAGCTGCCGGAACTGGCCAATGTCAGCGAGTTCATCCACTTCGCCTGCACCAGCGAGGACATCAACAACCTGTCCCACGCCCTGATGCTGCGCGAAGGCCGTGATGAGGTGATGCTGCCACTGATGCGCCAGACCGCCCAGGCCATCCGCGAGCTGGCGATCCGCTTCGCCGACGTACCGATGCTCTCGCGCACCCACGGTCAGCCGGCTTCGCCGACCACCCTGGGCAAGGAACTGGCGAACGTGGTCTACCGCCTGGAACGCCAGATCACCCAGGTGGCCGCCGTGCCGCTGCTGGGCAAGATCAACGGCGCCGTGGGCAACTACAACGCCCACCTATCGGCCTACCCGGACATCGACTGGGAAGCCAACGCCCGCGCTTTCATCGAAGACGAACTAGGCCTGGGCTTCAACCCCTACACCACCCAGATCGAACCGCATGACTACATCGCCGAGCTGTTCGATGCGATCGCGCGCTTCAACACCATCCTGATCGACTTCGACCGTGACATCTGGGGCTACATTTCCCTGGGTTACTTCAAGCAGCGCACCATCGCCGGCGAAATCGGTTCCTCGACCATGCCGCACAAGGTCAACCCAATCGACTTCGAAAACTCCGAAGGCAACCTGGGCATCGCCAACGCGCTGTTCCAGCACCTGGCGAGCAAGCTGCCGATCTCCCGCTGGCAGCGCGACCTGACCGACTCCACCGTGCTGCGCAACCTGGGCGTGGGTTTTGCCCATAGCGTCATTGCCTACGAAGCCAGCCTCAAGGGCATCAGCAAGCTGGAACTGAACGAGCAGAAGATCGCCGCCGACCTGGACGCCTGCTGGGAAGTCCTGGCCGAGCCGATCCAGACCGTGATGCGTCGCTACAACATCGAAAACCCGTATGAAAAGCTCAAAGAACTGACCCGTGGCAAGGGCATCAGCCCTGAAGCGTTGCAGACTTTCATCGATGGCCTGGATATGCCTGCCGAGGCCCGCGCCGAGCTGAAGAAGCTGACACCGGCCAACTACATCGGCAACGCGGCGGCACAAGCCAAGCGCATCTGATCCACGGCTTTACCTTTGAGACGCCCGGCCGCGCCGGGCGTTTTTATTCGCGTCTGAAAAGTATATTTTTTCAATAGGTTACACATGAATCCTGATATTCCTCTGCAACTCCTGGGCGGCATCACGGCGCGGGAGTTTCTGCGCGACTACTGGCAGAAAAAACCCCTGCTGATCCGTCAGGCGATTCCTGACTTCCAGAACCCGATCGATGCCGATGAACTGGCCGGCCTGGCCCTGGAAGAAGAAGTCGAATCGCGCCTGGTGATCGAGCACGGCGAACGCCCCTGGGAATTGCGTCGCGGCCCGTTCGCCGAAGACGAATTCAGCAAGCTGCCAGAGCGCGAGTGGACCCTGCTGGTACAGGCGGTCGATCAGTTCGTACCGGAAGTCAGCGAGCTGCTGGAGAACTTCCGCTTCCTGCCGAGCTGGCGCATCGACGATGTGATGATCAGTTTCGCCGCTCCCGGCGGCAGCGTGGGTCCGCATTTCGACAACTATGACGTGTTCCTGCTGCAGGGTCACGGCCAGCGCAACTGGAAAATCGGCCAGATGTGCGACTCCGAAAGCTCCCTGCTGCCGCACGCCGACCTGCGCATCCTCGCCGAATTCGAAGCCACCGATGAGTGGACCCTGGAACCGGGCGACATGCTCTACCTGCCGCCTCGCCTGGCGCACTGCGGTGTGGCCGTGGACGACTGCATGACCTACTCGGTGGGCTTCCGTGCGCCGAGCGCCGCAGAAGTACTGACCCACTTCACCGACTTCCTCAGCCAGTTCCTGCCGGACGAAGAACGCTACACCGACGCCGACGCACGCCCTGTCGCCGACCCGCACCAGATCCAGCAGGACGCCCTCGACCGCCTCAAGGGCTTGCTGGCCGAGCACATGAGCGATGAGCGCCTGCTGCTGACCTGGTTCGGCCAGTTCATGACCGAGCCGCGCTACCCGGAACTGGTGGCGGGTCCGGACCTGGAAGAAGACGACCTGCTGGCCAGCCTGGAACAAGGCGCGGTAATCATTCGCAACCCGAGCGCGCGCCTGGCCTGGTCGGAAGTCGATGACGACCTGCTGCTGTTCGCCAGCGGCCAGAGCCGTTACCTGCCGGGCAAGCTGCGTGAACTGCTGAAAATGATCTGTGCCGCCGACGCCCTGCACATCGAAAACCTCGGTCCGTGGTTGGCCGACGAAGACGGTCGCGGCCTGGTCTGCGAGCTGGTCAAACAAGGCAGCCTGGGGTTCGCCGATGAATAAAATTCACGCTCGTGTCGCAGACTGGCAAAAGGATAACGCCGAGATCCGGCGCATTCGTGAGACCGTGTTCATTGCCGAACAGTCCGTTCCACCTGAGCTGGAATGGGATGCCGATGACCAGAATGCGGTGCATTTTTTGGCATTTGAAGGCGACTTTCCCATCGGCACCGCCCGCCTGTTGACCGACGGCCATATCGGCCGTGTCTCGGTTCTCAAGGACTGGCGCGGTCTGAAGGTGGGCGATGCGCTGATGCACGCCGTGATCGCCGAAGCCGAGAAACGTGGGCTCCAGCAACAGATGCTCAGCGCCCAGGTGCATGCCACGCCGTTCTACGAGCGACTGGGGTTTGCGGTGGTCAGCGAGGAGTTCCTGGAAGCCGGGATTCCTCATGTGGACATGGTGCGGCGCTCGGCCTGAAACCGCAGCGCGGCCATCGCGAGCAAGCTCACTCCCACAGGAGGCCGATGGTGAACCTCTGACTCATGTACACCTGTCCCCATGTGGGGCGAGCCTGCTCGCGATGAGGCCCTCAAGCCTTACCCAAAACGCCCCGCCATCCACCGATGTCGGGGCGTTTTGCCGTCTAGCATTCAACTTGCACCACCCGGGGCCGACAAACTGGCAATATCAGGCCTTTGTCTCACGGAGAAATGGACATGCTTGCACGCACCCTGCTGACCCTCTTGCTGCTTGGTAGCGACCTGTCAGCCATGGCCGACACGCAAATCGTACCGCTGAACTACCGCACCAGCGCCGACCTGCTGCCGGTGGCACAGAACTTCATCGGCAAGGACGGCCAAGTCAGCGCCTACGGCAACCAACTGATCGTCAACGCCGAACCCGGCAAGATCGAAGAACTCCGGCAATTGCTGGCCCAATTGGACACCGCGCCCAAGCGCCTGCTGATCACAGTCGACACCAACGAAAACAACCTGCAGGGCGACCAGGGCTACTCGATTAACGGTGCCGCGCCGAGCCAGACCCGCATCATCAACCGCAGCACCGCCAGCCGTGACGGCGGCGTGCAGCAGGTGCAAGCCAGCGAAGGCCAGCCGGCGCTGATCCAGGTCGGCCAGAGCGTGCCCTTCACCAGTAGCCAGAGCGATGGCTACGGCCGCCTGCATAGCCAGACCGAATACCGCAACGTCACCCAGGGTTTTTATGTCACGGCGAGCGTCACCGGCGAGACCGTTCATCTCAGTATCAGTACCAACCGTGACCGCATGAGCCAGGAACGTCCCGATGTAGTGAACGTCCAGAGTACCGACACAACGGTCAGCGGTCGCCTGGGGGAATGGATCACCCTGGCCGGCGTGAATCGCCAGACTCAAGCCGACAAGCAGGGCCTGACCCGCAGCTATTCTACCCAGGGCCGCGACGACATGATTCTGCGGGTCAAGGTCGATACCCTGAACTGAAGCACCAAAAACTGACTGATGAGTCGTATTAGACCAAAGATGTAGTGCCACAAAAAAAGCACTACAAAACGTTTGACGAGCCAAAAAACCGAAGGCATGATGGCCTCGCTCCCGCTAATCAGGGGCCCTGGCAAGGGCCTTCGGGTCGACGCTTGCAACTACCCTGCGAGCCGATTCGTGTCTGTACCGCCCACAAGGTGTGTTTGACGAGGTTGCGACTGGAACGAAGTTGTCCCGAGGGACGGAAGCGTAACTAGGTAACCCGGCATCACTCTGAGTTCGTATGAAGGCCCACGACGCCCGAATGCGCCCGCAGTTCGCCCCTACCTGCTCACTTTCCCCTCGAGCCCATCGTTCATCCCGTCGCCTCCCCGCCTGAACCGACTTGTACGCCACCCCTGGTCGGCAGGAGCAGGAATTTTCCACCAAGACCTATGCGACGAGGTTTATCTCCATGGCACTGACACGCGAACAGCAAATTGCAGCCCTTGAAAAAGACTGGGCTGAAAACCCGCGCTGGAAAGGCGTGAAGCGCAATTATTCCGCTGCTGACGTCGTCCGTCTGCGTGGCTCGGTTCAACCTGAGCACACCTTTGCGAAACTGGGCGCCGAGAAGCTCTGGAACCTGGTCACCCAGGGCGCCAAGCCAGCCTTCCGTCCCGAGAAAGATTTCGTCAACTGCATGGGTGCCCTGACCGGCGGCCAGGCTGTGCAGCAAGTCAAAGCCGGCATCCAGGCGATCTACCTGTCGGGCTGGCAAGTGGCCGCGGACAACAACTCCGCCGAGTCGATGTACCCTGACCAGTCGCTGTACCCGGTGGATTCGGTTCCAACCGTGGTCAAACGCATCAACAACTCGTTCCGTCGCGCCGACCAGATCCAGTGGAAAGCCGGCAAGAACCCGGGCGACGAAGGCTACATCGACTACTTCGCGCCGATCGTGGCTGACGCTGAAGCCGGCTTCGGTGGTGTTCTGAACGCCTACGAGCTGATGAAGAGCATGATCGAGGCAGGCGCCGCCGGCGTTCACTTCGAAGACCAATTGGCTTCGGTGAAGAAATGCGGCCACATGGGCGGCAAGGTACTGGTTCCAACCCAGGAAGCCGTACAGAAGCTGACCGCCGCCCGCCTGGCTGCCGACGTTGCCGGTGTACCGACCATCATCCTGGCCCGTACCGACGCCAACGCCGCTGACCTGCTGACCTCCGACTGCGACCCGTACGACCAGCCGTTCGTGACCGGCACCCGCACCCAGGAAGGCTTCTACAAGGTGCGCGCCGGTCTCGACCAGGCCATCGCCCGCGGTTTGGCCTACGCGCCATACGCCGACCTGATCTGGTGCGAAACCGCCAAGCCGGACCTGGACGAGGCTCGTCGCTTCGCCGAAGCGATCAAGAAGGAATACCCGGACCAACTGCTGTCGTACAACTGCTCGCCTTCCTTCAACTGGAAGAAAAACCTGGACGACGCGACCATCGCCAAGTTCCAGCGCGAACTGTCCGCCATGGGCTACAAGCACCAGTTCATCACCCTGGCCGGCATTCACAACATGTGGCACAGCATGTTCAACCTGGCGCACGACTACGCCCGCAACGACATGACCGCCTACGTGAAGCTGCAAGAGCAAGAGTTCGCTGACGCCGCCAAGGGCTACACCTTCGTGGCTCACCAGCAGGAAGTGGGCACCGGCTACTTCGACGACATGACCACCGTGATCCAGGGTGGCACTTCGTCGGTCACCGCACTGACCGGTTCCACCGAAGAAGAACAGTTCCACTGACCCACGCCGTAAACGGCCCTTGCGGACCGAGTAAAAGCTAACCGCAAAGCCGATGATCTAACGCCCCGACTGGTTCGGGGCTTTTTTTCGCCTATGCTTCGAGAGGCAACACACTTCCCTTCAAAGCAACCTAGTGGAGCAAGGCTTGCCCGCGATGAACGATAACGCGGTCCGTCTGGAAAGATCCCCTCGCCGGCATCGCGAACACGCTTTGCCCCCACCGAGGCATTCCCATACACAAATCTGCGAACCGATAAAAAAATTGATCGAACGCAGTATTGGGCTGCCTGAAAAAGAGTAAAACGGCCGGCGCTGACAGTTGCAGTAGCGAGCATGTAAGAAGAGTTCTCAGCCGCTGTGCCGGGTTATTGATGAAAAAGCCAGGCAAACAATAATAATTATCATTTAGGCTGGTGTTTCGTTGTTACGCCCTGCACGAAATATTATTGACGAATAAACGGTCAATGCCCGCCCGGCCGGGGCCGCAGGGCCATGGAGGCGCGCTATGTCCTTATTCCAATAAATAATTTCGCTATAGGAATTTTACTTGCCCGGTGTTTAGCCATAAAATCACCGCGATTGATTGCTGCGACATATCGTCACTGCGTTATTTCTTTTCAAGCTCAGAGACCTTTGCTCTCTGTTAAGGATTTCCAGCATGCCCGAAGCGACAGGACTCATGGCCCACAACTGGGGCTTTGCCATTTTCCTTCTGGGCGTTGTCGGCCTCTGCGCCTTCATGCTCGGGGTATCGAGCCTGCTCGGGTCAAAAGCCTGGGGCCGCAGCAAAAACGAACCGTTCGAGTCCGGCATGCTACCTACCGGTGGCGCCCGCTTGCGGCTCTCAGCCAAATTCTATCTGGTCGCGATGCTCTTCGTGATCTTCGATATCGAAGCCCTCTTTCTCTTTGCATGGTCTGTGTCCGTCCGCGAAAGCGGCTGGACCGGATTCGTCGAAGCTCTCGTTTTCATAGCAATTCTGTTGGCAGGTCTTGTCTACCTTTACCGAGTGGGGGCGCTTGATTGGGCTCCGGAAGCTCGGCGCAAGCGGCAAGCGAAGCTGAAACAATGAGGCTTTGGCAATGCAATACAATCTCACCAGGATCGACCCCGATGCTCCTAACGAGCAGTATCCGATTGGCGAACGGGAAACCGTCGCCGATCCGTTAGAAGATCAAGTCCACAAAAACATCTTCATGGGCAAGCTCGAAGACGTGCTGAACAGCACGGTCAACTGGGGTCGCAAGAACTCCCTGTGGCCGTACAACTTCGGCCTTTCGTGCTGCTACGTGGAAATGACCACCGCCTTCACGGCGCCCCACGACATCGCGCGCTTTGGCGCCGAAGTGATCCGGGCATCGCCACGCCAGGCGGATTTCATGGTTATCGCCGGTACCTGCTTCATCAAGATGGCGCCGATCATCCAGCGTCTCTACGAGCAAATGCTCGAGCCCAAGTGGGTTATCTCCATGGGTTCGTGCGCCAACTCCGGTGGCATGTACGACATCTACTCCGTCGTTCAAGGGGTGGACAAGTTCCTGCCCGTGGACGTCTACGTGCCCGGCTGCCCGCCTCGCCCTGAAGCTTTCCTGCAAGGCCTGATGTTGTTGCAGGAGTCGATTGGCCAGGAGCGTCGCCCACTGTCCTGGGTCGTTGGCGATCAAGGCGTCTATCGCGCCGACATGCCATCGCAAAAGGAACAGCGCCGCGAACAGCGTATCGCAGTCACCAACCTGCGCAGCCCCGACGAAGTCTGATCCAGCTCTGTTCCTCTACAAGAAACGAGAACCTGGCTTCATTCTTTACGTTGACCGAAAGCGATAAATAACCATGACTACAGGCAGTGCTCTGTACATCCCGCCTTACAAGGCAGACGACCAGGATGTGGTCGTCGAACTGAACAACCGTTTTGGCCCCGAGGCGTTCACCGCCCAGCCGACCCGCACCGGCATGCCGGTGCTTTGGGTTGCCCGCGCCAAACTCGTCGAAGTCCTGACTTTCCTGCGCAACCTGCCCAAGCCGTACGTCATGCTCTATGACCTGCACGGCGTGGACGAGCGCCTGCGCACCAAGCGTCAAGGGCTGCCCGACGGCGTCGACTTCACCGTGTTCTATCACCTGATGTCGATCGAACGTAATAGTGACGTCATGATCAAAGTCGCCTTATCCGAGAGCGACCTTAGCGTGCCGACCGTGACCGGCATATGGCCGAACGCCAACTGGTACGAGCGCGAAGTCTGGGACATGTACGGAATTGACTTCCCCGGCCACCCGCACCTGACCCGCATCATGATGCCGCCGACCTGGGACGGTCACCCGCTGCGCAAGGACTTCCCGGCTCGTGCCACCGAGTTCGACCCGTTCAGCCTGTCCCTGGCCAAGCAACAGCTCGAGGAAGAAGCCGCACGCTTCAAGCCCGAAGACTGGGGCATGAAGCGTTCGGGCGCCAACGAGGACTACATGTTCCTCAACCTCGGCCCGAACCACCCTTCGGCCCACGGTGCGTTCCGCATCATCTTGCAGCTGGACGGCGAAGAGATCGTCGATTGCGTGCCTGACATCGGTTACCACCACCGTGGTGCCGAAAAAATGGCCGAGCGCCAGTCCTGGCACAGCTTCATCCCGTACACCGACCGCATCGACTACCTCGGCGGCGTGATGAACAACCTGCCGTACGTGCTGTCGGTGGAGAAACTGGCCGGGATCAAGGTACCGGAGAAGGTCGACGTCATCCGCATCATGATGGCCGAGTTCTTCCGTATCACCAGCCACCTGCTGTTCCTGGGCACCTATATCCAGGACGTGGGGGCCATGACTCCGGTGTTCTTCACCTTCACCGACCGCCAGAAGGCTTACACGGTGATCGAAGCCATCACCGGTTTCCGCCTGCACCCGGCCTGGTACCGCATCGGCGGCGTTGCCCACGACCTGCCACGCGGCTGGGAGAAATTGGTCAAGGACTTCGTCGAGTGGATGCCCAAGCGCCTGGACGAATACACCAAGGCCGCCCTGCAGAACAGCATCCTCAAGGGTCGTACCATCGGGGTCGCCGCCTACAACACCAAAGAGGCCCTGGAATGGGGCGTCACCGGTGCCGGCCTGCGTTCCACCGGTTGCGACTTCGACCTGCGCAAGGCGCGTCCTTACTCCGGCTACGAGAACTTCGAGTTCGAAGTACCGCTGGCCGCCAATGGCGATGCCTACGATCGCTGCATGGTTCGTGTCGAGGAAATGCGCCAGAGCATCAAGATCATCGACCAATGCATGCGCAACATGCCGGAAGGCCCGTACAAGGCGGACCACCCGCTGACCACGCCACCGCCAAAAGAGCGCACGCTGCAACACATCGAGACCCTGATCACGCACTTCCTGCAGGTTTCGTGGGGCCCGGTCATGCCGGCCAACGAATCCTTCCAGATGATCGAAGCGACCAAGGGCATCAACAGTTATTACCTGACGAGCGATGGCGGCACCATGAGCTACCGCACCCGGATTCGCACCCCAAGCTTCCCACACCTGCAACAGATCCCTTCGGTGATCAAAGGCAGCATGGTCGCGGACATGATTGCGTACCTGGGTAGTATCGATTTCGTTATGGCCGACGTGGACCGCTAAGCATGAACAGCACGCTTATCCAGACAGACCGTTTCGCCCTGAGCGAAACCGAGCGCTCGGCCATCGAGCACGAGCTGCATCACTACGAAGACCCGCGCGCGGCGTCGATCGAAGCCCTGAAGATCGTCCAGAAGGAACGTGGCTGGGTGCCTGACGGCGCGCTCTACGCCATCGGCGAGATCCTCGGCATCCCGGCCAGCGACGTCGAAGGCGTGGCCACCTTCTACAGCCAGATTTTCCGCCAGCCAGTGGGCCGTCACATCATTCGTGTCTGCGACAGCATGGTCTGCTACATCGGCGGCCACGAATCGGTGGTCGGCGAGATCCAGAGCAAGCTGGGCATCGGCCTGGGCCAGACCACCGCCGACGGCCGCTTCACCCTGCTGCCGGTGTGCTGCCTGGGCAACTGCGACAAGGCGCCAGCGCTGATGATCGACGACGACACCTTCGGTGACGTCCAGCCTGACGGCGTCGCCAAATTGCTGGAGGGCTACGTATGACCCTGACTTCCTTCGGGCCCGCCAACCGCATCCAGCGTTCGGCCGAAACCCATCCCCTGACCTGGCGCCTGCGTGACGACGGCGAAGCCGTATGGCTGGACGAGTACCAGGCCAAGAACGGCTACGCCGCCGCGCGCAAGGCGTTCAGCGACATGGCTCAGGACGACATCGTCCAGACCGTGAAAGACGCCGGCCTCAAGGGCCGTGGCGGCGCGGGCTTCCCCACGGGTGTGAAGTGGGGGCTGATGCCCAAGGACGAGTCCATCAACATCCGCTACCTGCTGTGCAACGCGGATGAAATGGAGCCCAACACCTGGAAGGACCGCATGCTGATGGAGCAACTGCCCCATCTGCTGATCGAAGGCATGCTGATCAGCGCCCGCGCGCTGAAAACCTACCGTGGCTATATCTTCCTGCGCGGCGAATACACCACCGCCGCCAAGCACCTGAACCGTGCCGTGGAAGAAGCCAAGGCCGCCGGCCTCTTGGGCAAGAACATCCTGGGCAGCGGTTTCGATTTCGAGCTGTTCGTCCACACCGGTGCCGGGCGCTACATCTGCGGTGAAGAAACCGCGCTGATCAACTCCCTGGAAGGCCGCCGCGCCAACCCACGCTCCAAGCCGCCCTTCCCTGCCGCCGTCGGCGTGTGGGGCAAGCCGACCTGCGTGAACAACGTCGAGACGCTGTGCAACGTGCCGGCGATCATCGCCGACGGCGTGGACTGGTACAAATCCCTGGCCCGCGACGGCAGCGAAGACATGGGCACCAAGCTCATGGGCTTCTCCGGCAAGGTCAAGAACCCTGGCCTGTGGGAACTGCCGTTCGGCGTCACCGGTCGCGAGCTGTTCGAAGACTACGCCGGCGGCATGCGCGATGGCTACACGCTCAAGTGCTGGCAGCCTGGCGGCGCCGGTACCGGGTTCCTGTTGCCGGAACACCTGGACGCCCAAATGTACGCCGGCGGCATCGCCAAGGTCGGCACCCGCATGGGTACCGGCCTGGCGATGGCGGTGGACGACAGCGTCAACATGGTGTCGCTGCTGCGCAACATGGAGCAGTTCTTCGCTCGCGAATCCTGCGGTTTCTGCACCCCTTGCCGTGATGGCTTGCCCTGGAGCGTCAAGCTGCTGATGGCCATCGAGAAAGGTGAGGGCCAACCCGGCGACATCGAGACCCTGCTGGGTCTGGTGGGTTTCCTCGGCCCAGGCAAGACCTTCTGTGCTCACGCACCGGGTGCCGTGGAGCCGTTGGGCAGCGCCATCAAATACTTCCGTCCAGAGTTCGAAGCCGGCATCGCGCCCATCAGCGCCGTCGTCCCGCCTCTGGCAAAGCCGATCGTAGTCGGCGCGTAAACGCTTAAAAAGGCGAAGGGTCCGTGCCCTTCGTCTTTTCGTGTGATGACGCCGTAAACGGCTGTGTTGATTCACGCGAATAACAAGATTCCATTAGCCACGCCCGCTGACACCGGGCCAACGAAGAACTTTGAACCATGGCCACTATCCACGTAGACGGCAAAGAGCTCGAAGTCGATGGCGCAGACAACCTGTTACAGGCATGTCTGTCGCTGGGCCTCGACATTCCTTATTTCTGCTGGCACCCCGCCCTTGGCAGCGTTGGCGCTTGTCGCCAGTGCGCGGTCAAGCAGTACACCGACGAAAACGACAAGCGTGGTCGGATCGTCATGTCCTGCATGACCCCCGCCACCGACGGCAGCTGGATCTCCATCGACGACGAAGAAGCGAAAGTGTTTCGCGCCAGCGTCGTCGAATGGCTGATGACCAACCACCCTCACGACTGCCCGGTCTGTGAGGAAGGCGGCCACTGCCACCTGCAAGACATGACGGTGATGACCGGCCACAACGAGCGCCGCTATCGCTTCACCAAGCGCACTCACCAGAACCAGGACCTCGGCCCGTTCATTTCCCACGAAATGAACCGCTGCATCGCCTGCTACCGCTGCGTGCGTTTCTACAAGGACTACGCCGGCGGCACCGACCTGGGCGTGTTCGGTGCCCACGACAACGTGTACTTCGGTCGCGTTGAAGACGGCACCCTGGAAAGCGAGTTCTCCGGCAACCTCACCGAGGTCTGCCCGACCGGTGTGTTCACCGACAAGACTCACTCCGAGCGTTACAACCGCAAGTGGGATATGCAGTTCTCGCCGAGCATCTGCCATGGCTGCTCCAGCGGGTGCAACATCTCCCCGGGCGAGCGCTACGGTGAGCTGCGTCGCATCGAAAACCGCTTCAACGGTTCGGTCAACCAGTACTTCCTGTGTGACCGTGGCCGTTTCGGCTATGGCTACGTCAACCGCAAGGATCGTCCACGCCAGCCGCAGCTGGCGGGTGGCGCCAAGCTGAGCCTGGACCAAGCCTTGGACAAGGCCGCCGAACTGCTGCGCGGTCGCAACATCGTCGGCATCGGTTCGCCACGGGCCAGCCTGGAAAGCAACTACGCCCTGCGTGAGCTGGTCGGCGCCGAGCACTTCTACAGTGGCATCGAAGCCGGTGAGCTGGATCGCATCCGCCTGGTGCTGCAAGTGCTCAAGGACAGCCCGCTGCCCGTGCCGAACATGCGCGACATCGAAGACCACGACGCGGTATTCGTCCTTGGCGAAGACCTGACCCAGACCGCCGCCCGCATGGCCCTGGCCCTGCGCCAGTCGGTCAAGGGCAAGGCCGAAGACATGGCCGACGCCATGCGCGTGCAGCCATGGCTCGATGCCGCCGTGAAGAATATCGGCCAGCACGCGCTGAACCCGCTGTTCATCGCCAGCCTTGCGCAAACCAAGCTCGACGACGTGGCCGAAGAATGTGTCCACGCTGCCCCTGACGACCTGGCCCGCATCGGTTTCGCCGTGGCCCACGCCCTGGACGCCAGCGCCCCGGCCGTCGACGGCCTGGACAGCGAAGCGGCCGCCCTGGCCCAACGCATCGCCGACGCCCTGCTGGCGGCCAAGCGTCCATTGATCATCGCCGGTACCTCCTTGGGTTCCAAGGCGCTGATCGAAGCCGCGGCCAACATCGCCAAGGCCTTGAAGCTGCGCGAGAAGAACGGTTCCATCAGCCTGATCGTGCCGGAAGCCAACAGCCTCGGCCTGGCCATGCTCGGCGGCGAATCGGTGGACGCCGCACTGCAAGCGGTGATCGACGGCAGCGCCGACGCCATCGTGGTGCTGGAAAACGACCTGTACACCCGCACCGACAAGGCCCGGGTGGACGCCGCCCTGAACGCCGCGAAAGTGCTGATTGTCGCCGACCATCAGAAAACCGCCACCACCGACCGCGCCCACCTGGTGCTGCCGGCGGCGAGCTTCGCCGAAGGCGACGGTACGCTGGTCAGCCAGGAAGGTCGCGCCCAGCGCTTCTTCCAGGTCTTCGACCCGACTTACCTGGACGCCAGCATCTTGGTCCACGAAGGCTGGCGCTGGCTGCATGCCCTGCGCGCCACCCTGCTGGACCAGCCGATCGACTGGACGCAACTGGACCACGTTACCGCCGCCGTCGCTTCGAGCAGCCAGCAACTGGCCGCCATCGTCGACGCCGCACCGTCCGCCGCGTTCCGCATCAAAGGCCTGAAGCTGGCGCGCGAACCGCTGCGCTACTCCGGTCGCACCGCCATGCGCGCTGACATCAGCGTTCACGAACCGCGCACCTCCCAGGACAACGACACCGCGTTCTCGTTCTCCATGGAAGGTTACTCGGGCTCCGCCGAACCGCGCTCGCAAGTGCCGTTCGCCTGGTCGCCGGGCTGGAACTCGCCGCAAGCCTGGAACAAGTTCCAGGACGAAGTCGGTGGTCACCTGCGTGCCGGTGACCCGGGCACCCGCCTGATCGAAAGCCAAGGCGATGGCCTGAGCTGGTTCGCCAGCGTACCGCGCGCCTTCAACCCGGCACCGGGCACCTGGCAGGTCGTGCCGTTCCATCACCTGTTCGGCAGCGAAGAGAACTCTTCCAAGGCCGCACCGGTGCAGGAACGCATCCCGGCCGCCTACGTGTCGCTGGCCAAGTCCGAAGCCGACCGCCTGGGCGTCAACGACGGTGCCCTGCTGAGCCTGAACGTGGCCGGCCAGACCTTGCGTCTGCCGCTGCGCATCAATGAAGAACTGGGCGCCGGCCTGGTGGCCCTGCCGGCCGGCCTGGAAGGCATCCCGCCAGCGATTTTCGGCAAAACCGTCGACGGTCTGCAGGAGGCAGCGCTATGAGCTGGTTCACCCCTGAAGTGATCGCTGTGATCCTGACGGTCCTCAAGGCCATCGTGATTCTGCTGGCCGTGGTGGTCGCAGGCGCACTGTTGAGCTTCGTCGAACGTCGCCTGCTGGGCTGGTGGCAGGACCGCTACGGTCCGAACCGCGTCGGCCCGTTCGGCATGTTCCAGATCGCCGCCGACATGATCAAGATGTTCTTCAAGGAAGACTGGACGCCACCGTTTGCCGACAAGGTGATCTTCACCCTGGCACCGGTCGTGGCCATGAGCGCCTTGCTGATCGCCTTCGCGATCATCCCGATCACCCCGACCTGGGGTGTGGCGGACCTGAACATCGGCCTGCTGTTCTTCTTCGCCATGGCCGGCCTGTCGGTGTACGCGGTGCTGTTCGCCGGCTGGTCGAGCAACAACAAGTTCGCCCTGCTGGGCAGCCTGCGGGCCTCGGCCCAGACCGTGTCCTACGAAGTGTTCATGGGCCTGGCGCTCATGGGCATCGTGATCCAGGCCGGCTCGTTCAACATGCGCGACATCGTCGAGTACCAGGCCCAGAACCTGTGGTTCATCATTCCGCAGTTCTTCGGTTTCTGTACCTTCTTCATCGCTGGCGTGGCCGTGACTCACCGTCACCCCTTCGACCAGCCGGAAGCGGAGCAGGAACTGGCCGACGGTTACCACATTGAATACGCCGGCATGAAATGGGGCATGTTCTTCGTCGGTGAATACATCGGCATCATCCTGATCTCGGCGCTGCTGGTAACGCTGTTCTTCGGTGGCTGGCACGGTCCGTTCGGCATCCTGCCGCAACTTTCCTTCGTCTGGTTCGCCCTGAAGACCGCGTTCTTCATCATGCTGTTCGTCCTGTTGCGCGCCTCGATCCCGCGCCCACGCTACGACCAGGTGATGGACTTCAGCTGGAAATTCTGCCTGCCGCTGACCCTGATCAACATGCTGGTGACCGCTGCGATCGTTTTGATGAACGCGCCTGCGGCCGCGGTTCAGTGAGGATTTGACCCATGTTCAAATATATTGGCGACATCGTTAAGGGTACCGGTACCCAACTGCGAAGCCTGGTCATGATCTTCGGCCATGGCTTTCGCAAGCGCGACACCCTGCAATACCCGGAAGAGCCGGTCTACCTGGCACCGCGCTATCGTGGCCGCATCGTCCTGACCCGCGACCCCGACGGCGAAGAGCGTTGCGTGGCTTGCAACCTGTGCGCCGTGGCATGCCCGGTGGGTTGCATCTCGCTGCAGAAAGCTGAAACCGAAGACGGTCGCTGGTACCCGGACTTCTTCCGCATCAACTTCTCGCGCTGCATTTTCTGCGGCCTCTGCGAGGAAGCCTGCCCGACCACCGCTATCCAGCTCACGCCGGATTTTGAAATGGCCGAGTTCAAACGTCAGGACCTGGTGTACGAGAAAGAAGATCTGCTGATTTCCGGTCCCGGTAAAAACCCTGATTACAACTTCTATCGTGTTGCAGGTATGGCCATTGCCGGTAAGCCAAAAGGCGCCGCGCAGAACGAAGCCGAACCGATCAACGTGAAGAGCTTGCTGCCTTAAGGAAGAAAGATGGAATTCGCTTTCTATTTCGCATCGGGTATCGCGGTGGTGTCCACGCTTCGTGTGGTCACCAACACCAACCCTGTGCACGCCCTGCTCTACCTGATCATTTCGCTGATCGCCGTGGCCATGACCTTCTTCGCCCTCGGTGCACCGTTCGCCGGTGCCCTGGAAGTGATCGCCTACGCCGGCGCCATCATGGTGCTGTTCGTGTTCGTGGTGATGATGCTCAACCTCGGCCCGGCCGCGGTCCAGCAGGAACGCTCCTGGCTCAAGCCTGGCATCTGGGCGGGACCGGTGATCCTGTCCGCCCTGCTGCTGGGTGAACTGCTGTATGTCCTGTTCGCTCATCAGAGCGGCCAGGCCATCGGCCACACCACCGTAGACGCCAAGGCCGTGGGCATCAGCCTGTTCGGTCCGTACCTGCTGGTGGTCGAACTCGCCTCGATGTTGCTGCTTGCCGCAGCCGTCACGGCGTTCCATTTGGGCCGTAACGAGGCGAAGGAGTAATCACATGCCTGCTATCCCTCTCGAGCATGGTCTGGCGGTTGCCGGCATCCTGTTCTGCCTCGGTCTGGTTGGCCTGATGGTCCGCCGCAACATTCTGTTCGTGCTGATGAGCCTGGAGGTCATGATGAATGCCTCCGCCCTGGCTTTCATCGTCGCGGGCGCTCGCTGGGCGCAGCCGGATGGACAGATCATGTTCATCCTGGTGATCAGCCTGGCAGCCGCCGAGGCCAGTATCGGCCTGGCGATCCTGTTGCAGTTGTATCGCCGCTTCCACACTCTCGATATCGACGCTGCCAGCGAGATGCGCGGATGAACCTACTCTTTCTGACTTTCGTATTCCCCCTCATTGGTTTCCTGCTGCTGTCGTTCTCTCGTGGACGCTGGTCGGAAAATCTTTCGGCACTGGTTGGCGTGGGTTCCATCGGCCTGTCTGCCATCGTCACGGCCTACGTGATCTGGCAATTCAACGTCGCCCCACCGGAAGGTGGCAGGTACGTGCAGGTGCTGTGGCAGTGGATGGCCGTTGAAGGCTTCACACCGAACTTCGCCCTCTACCTGGACGGCCTGTCCATCACCATGCTCGGCGTGGTGGTCGGCGTGGGTTTCCTGATCCACCTGTTCGCCTCCTGGTACATGCGCGGTGAAGCCGGTTATTCGCGTTTCTTCGCCTACACCAACCTGTTCATCGCTAGCATGCTGTTCCTGGTGCTCGGCGATAACCTGTTGTTCCTGTACTTCGGCTGGGAAGGCGTGGGCCTGTGCTCGTACCTGTTGATCGGTTTCTACTACAGCAACCGCAACAACGGGAATGCCGCACTCAAGGCGTTCATCGTCACCCGGATCGGCGACGTGTTCATGGCCATCGGCCTGTTCATCCTGTTCCAGCAACTGGGCACGCTGAACATCCAGGAACTGCTGGTCAAGGCACCCGAGCACTTCAAGGTCGGTGACTTCTGGATCGTCCTGGCGACCCTGATGCTGCTGGGCGGCGCCGTCGGTAAATCCGCGCAACTGCCGCTGCAAACCTGGTTGGCGGACGCGATGGCCGGCCCTACCCCGGTCTCGGCACTGATCCACGCCGCGACCATGGTGACCGCCGGTGTCTACCTGATCGCCCGTACCCACGGCCTGTTCGCCCTGGCGCCGGACATCCTGCACCTGGTCGGCATCGTCGGCGGCGTGACCCTGGTACTGGCCGGTTTTGCCGCCCTGGTACAGACCGACATCAAGCGCATCCTCGCCTACTCGACCATGAGCCAGATCGGCTACATGTTCCTGGCCCTGGGCGTTGGTGCCTGGGAAGGCGCGATCTTCCACCTGATGACCCATGCCTTCTTCAAGGCGCTGCTGTTCCTTGCTTCCGGTGCGGTGATCGTTGCCTGCCACCACGAGCAGAACATCTTCAAGATGGGCGGCCTGTGGAAGAAACTGCCGTTGGCCTACGCCAGTTTCATCGTCGGCGGCGCGGCCCTGGCGGCCCTGCCATTGGTCACCGCCGGTTTCTACTCCAAGGACGAGATCCTCTGGGAAGCGTTCGCCAGCGGTAACCAGGCGCTGCTCTATGCCGGCCTGGTGGGTGCGTTCATGACCTCGCTGTACACCTTCCGCCTAATCTTCATCGCGTTCCATGGTGAAGCCAAGACCGAAGCCCATGCCGGCCACGGCATTGCTCACTGGCTGCCACTGTCGGTGCTGATCGTGCTGTCGACCTTCGTCGGCGCCTTGATCACCCCACCGCTGGCCGATGTGCTGCCGCAAAGCGTCGGCCATGCCGGCGGCGAAGCCAAGCACAGCCTGGAAATCGCCTCGGGCGCCATTGCCCTGTCGGGTATCCTGCTGGCCGCCCTGCTGTTCCTGGGCAAGCGTCGTTTCGTCACGGCGATCGCCAACAGCGGCATCGGGCGATTCCTTTCGGCCTGGTGGTTCGCCGCCTGGGGCTTCGACTGGATCTACGACAAACTGTTCGTCAAGCCATACCTTGCGATCAGCCACATTCTGCGCAAAGACCCGCTCGACCAGACCATTGGCCTGATCCCGCGCATGGCCAAGGGCGGCCACACTGCCCTGAGCCGTACCGAGACCGGTCAACTGCGTTGGTATGCGGCTTCCATGGCGGCTGGCGCCGTGCTGGTTATCGGCGCCATCGTGCTGGTAGCGGTCTGATATGAACCTTGCGAACTTGCGAAAGGAAACGAGCCCGTCATGATTCTGCCCTGGCTAATCCTGATCCCCTTCATCGGCGGCCTGCTGTGCTGGATCGCGGAGCGCTCCAGCTCCACGCTCCCGCGCTGGATTGCGCTGCTGACCATGTCCCTGGAACTCGCGCTCGGCCTCTGGCTGTGGGCGACCGGCGACTATTCATTTGCACCGGCCCCTGGTGCCGATCCGACCTGGGCGCTTGAGTTCAAGCACATCTGGATCGAACGCTTCGGTATCAGCGTGCACCTGGCCCTCGACGGCCTGTCGCTGCTGATGATCCTGCTGACCGGCCTGCTGGGTATCCTCTCGGTACTCTGCTCCTGGAAAGAGATCCAGCGTCACGTCGGTTTCTTCCACCTGAACCTGATGTGGATCCTGGGCGGCGTGATCGGCGTGTTCCTGGCGCTGGACCTGTTCATGTTCTTCTTCTTCTGGGAAATGATGCTGGTGCCGATGTACTTCCTCATCGCGCTCTGGGGTCACAGTTCTTCGGACGGCAAGAAAACCCGGATCTACGCGGCGACCAAGTTCTTCATCTTCACCCAGGCTTCCGGCCTGATCATGCTGGTGGCGATCCTTGGTCTGGTGCTGGTCAACTTCAACAACACCGGCGTGATTACCTTCAACTACGCCGACCTGTTGAAAGTGCAGATGTCCAAGACCACCGAGTACGTGCTGATGCTCGGCTTCTTCATCGCCTTCGCGGTGAAGCTGCCGGTGGTGCCGTTCCACTCCTGGTTGCCCGACGCTCACGCCCAGGCGCCGACCGCAGGTTCCGTGGACCTGGCGGGTATCTTGCTCAAGACCGCGGCCTACGGCCTGCTGCGCTTTGCCCTGCCGCTGTTCCCCAACGCTTCGGCCGAGTTCGCGCCGATCGCCATGACCCTGGGCCTGATCGGGATTTTCTACGGTGCGTTCCTGGCGTTCGCCCAGACCGACATCAAGCGCCTGATCGCGTTCTCCAGCGTTTCGCACATGGGCTTCGTGCTGATCGGGATCTACTCCGGCAGCCAGCTCGCCCTGCAAGGCGCGGTGATCCAGATGCTGGCTCACGGCCTGTCGGCGGCAGCGCTGTTTATCCTCAGCGGCCAGTTGTACGAACGCCTGCACACCCGGGACATGCGTGAGATGGGCGGCATCTGGTCGCGTATCGCCTACCTGCCGGCCATCAGCCTGTTCTTCGCCGCCGCGTCCCTGGGCCTGCCAGGCACTGGCAACTTCGTCGGCGAGTTCCTGATCCTGATCGGCACGTTCGCCAGCGCTCCATGGATCACCGCCATCGCCACCTCCGGCCTGGTGTTCGGTTCGGTCTACTCGCTGATCATGATCCACCGTGCCTACTTCGGCCCAACCAAGTCGGACGAAGTGCTGCGTGGCATGGACGGTCGCGAACTGATCATGGTGCTTGGTCTTGCGGTGCTGCTGGTTTACCTCGGCGTTTTCCCGCAACCGTTCCTCGACACCTCTGCCGCCACGATGCATGGCGTGCAGCAGTGGCTCGGCACCGCCTTCTCTCAACTCGCTTCGGCCCGGTAAGAGCGCTATGGAATTCACGATTCAACACTTTATCGCGCTTGCGCCGCTGTTGATCACCAGCGCCACGATCATCGTGGTGATGCTGGCGATCGCCTGGCGGCGCAATCACTCACAAACCTTCCTGCTGTCGGTGGCGGGGCTGAACCTGGCCTTGCTGTCGATTTTGCCGGCCCTGAAAGTCGCGCCCCTGGCGGTCACCCCGCTGATACAGATCGACAGCTTCGCCTGCCTGTACATGGCGCTGATCCTGGTCGCCACCCTGGCCTGCGTCACCCTCGCCCACGCCTACCTCGGCGATGGCGGTTCGGGTTACCCGGGCAACCGCGAAGAACTGTACCTGCTGATCCTGATGGCCGCCGCCGGTGGCCTGGTCCTGGTCAGCGCGCAGCACCTGGCTAGCCTGTTCATCGGCCTGGAACTGCTCTCGGTACCGGTCTACGGCCTGGTGGCCTACGCCTTCTTCAACAAGCGCTCCCTGGAAGCCGGCATCAAATACATGGTGCTGTCGGCAGCCGGTTCGGCGTTCCTGTTGTTCGGCATGGCCTTGCTCTACGCCGAAGCCGGCACCCTGAGTTTCGTTGGCATTGGCCAGGCCCTGGCGGCCACCGGCCTGCCTAGCCCGATCGCGCAACTGGGTCTGGGCATGATGCTGATCGGCCTGGCGTTCAAACTGTCGCTGGTACCGTTCCACCTCTGGACCCCGGACGTCTACGAAGGCGCCCCGGCGCCAGTGGCGGCGTTCCTGGCCACCGCGTCGAAAGTGGCGGTGTTCGCGGTCATGGTGCGTCTGTTCCAGATCTCGCCAGTGGCCAGCAGCGGTGTGCTGAGCAACGTACTGACCATCATCGCCATCGCGTCGATCCTGTTCGGTAACCTGCTGGCACTGACCCAGAGCAACCTCAAGCGTCTGCTGGGTTACTCGTCCATCGCCCACTTCGGCTACCTGCTGATCGCCCTGATCGCCAGCAAGGGCCTGGCCATGGAAGCCATCGGCGTGTACCTGGTCACCTACGTGATCACCAGCCTCGGTGCGTTCGGCGTGATCACCCTGATGTCCTCGCCGTACAACGGCCGCGACGCCGACGCCCTGTACGAATACCGCGGCCTGTTCTGGCGCCGTCCGTACCTGACCGCCGTGCTGACCGTGATGATGCTGTCCCTGGCCGGCATCCCACTGACCGCCGGCTTCATCGGCAAGTTCTACATCATCGCCAGCGGCGTCGAGGCCCACCAATGGTGGCTGGTCGGCTCCCTGGTGCTGGGCAGTGCCATCGGCGTGTTCTACTACCTGCGCGTCATGGTCACCCTGTACCTGATGGAACCGAACCTGCGTCGCCACGACGCCGAGTTGCACTGGGAACAGAAGGCAGGCGGCGTGATGCTGCTGGCCATCGCCGCACTGGCGTTCTTCCTCGGTGTGTACCCACAGCCGTTGCTGACCCTGGTTCAGCAGGCTGGCTTGACGGGCTGATCGCGTAGCGGTAGCTCGTAGAAAACAGAAACGGCACCTTTGGGTGCCGTTTTTGCGTTTGGGGCATGATGGGTTTTCAGAACCCCGTGATCGCAGCCTTTCTTGCTCCAGTTCTTATGCGATCAATCAAACTTGCCTATAAAAGCCTCTTCACCATGGGAACACATGCCAGTTGAAGCCCCGAAGGGGATTGGTAAATCGCAGGCGCCTCACCCACGAAACCGCAGCGTCGGTAAAAGTCAGCCGCATTCAAAGTCGCATCAAGCTTGACTTCCTCCAGGCCCAACTCCCGCGCCAGGCATTCGAGGTAATCCAGGACTCTCCTACCGATACCTCGCTGCATAAAGTCAGGATGCACAAAGATCGCGCCGATTTCGCTGTTCTCCAGGTCAAGCATTCCTGTCGCCACCGCCTCTCCATCAATACAACCCAGATAGAAGTGCTTCTCCATCAGCGTGTCATAGCCATCCTCGGCCGCACCAGCTGTCCAGGCTAATAGCTGCGCCTGGGTATAGGCGCCGATGCATTGATGCCGGATCGCTAGAAGGCGAATGTCGAATGCTGTCTGGGAATCGCTGTGGCTGGCTCGTCTAATCTCGAACATTTCATTCTCCGTCAGCCATGTTCGGACGGAGAACTGAAAAGCCCCGTCCATCTCTGGCGGGGCTTGGGGGTAACACGTCAAATTCTATGCACGCATGACCTCATGGCCCGCCAGAGGCGGTCATGGAGGTACACATCATGTTCATTCGGCGTATGTAAATCATGGTCGGATAGTGCTGAGGATGGCCAGACAAGTCAATCTCGAGGCGGCTTTGCGGAACCTGCGCATGTTCCGACATGCTTTTGAGTATCCGGAGCTGTTACGAACGGAGTGCTTGACGCTTCACCATTATTCAATATGATTAATTCTTAATCATTTCGCTGAATATAGATTCGGTATTATTCACCGATAGTAAGTAGCCCCGGAAGCGGTTGCTCAGAAGACTGGCTTGTACTGCCAATTGCCTAAGAGAAATCCACCATGACAACCACCGCGAAAACCCGGTCGGTCACAGCTCACGTCCCGGTGCACCTGGCCGAAAAAGTCGACCTGATGGCCGAGCGCCTTGAGCGCTCCAGGAACTGGATCGTCAAACAAGCGCTATCTGCCTGGATCGAGCAGGAGGAGGAGCGAAGCCGCCTGACCCATGAGGCCTTGGCCGATGTTGACGCTGGCCGAGTGATTGACCACCAGGCTGTCCAGGCTTGGGCCGATAGTCTCAGCAACGACGCCCCGTTGCCGGTACCGCGCTGATGGAGTTGAAGTGGACCAGCAAGGCGCTTTCCGACATTGCTCAACTTTATGAATTTCTGGCGTCGGTGAATCAACCCGCGGCCGCGCGAACAGTGCAACAACTCACGGCCGCGCCAACCTCTCTGCTGGCTAACCCGCGCATTGGTGAACGCCTGGAAGAGTTCGAACCTCGAGACGTACGCAGAATCCAAGTGGGGCGCTACGAAATGCGCTATGAAATAGCCGGTTCCACCCTTTTCCTGCTACGCCTGTGGCACACACGTGAGGATCGATGACTTGGGCTCGAGCGGACTGACTGCCGTCACGCAGAATCTTTTTTTATTCGACGTCCGGCAGGGATGAGCGTCGATATCGAATGCGTGGTGGTCGGCGCAGGCGTCGTTGGCCTTGCCGTGGCACGGAAAATGGCCCGAGCCGGTCATGAAGTGCTGCTGATCGAAGCCGCCGAAGCCATCGGCATGGGCATCAGTTCGCGCAACTCCGAAGTCATCCACGCGGGCATCTATTATCCGTCGGGCAGTCTCAAGGCGCAGCTGTGCGTCGAAGGCCGGCACCGGCTGTACACCTATTGTGAAAGCCATGGCGTCGCCACCCGCCGGCTCGGCAAGTTGATCGTTGCCACGGATCAGGCGCAGGTGGCCGGACTCGAAACACTGCTCGAGCGGGGCTTGATGAACGGCGTGGACGACCTGCGCCTGCTCGACCACGAACAGGCGCAGGCTTTGGAACCGGCCCTGGCCTGTGTCGCCGCGCTGTATTCGCCTTCCACCGGTATCGTCGATTCCCATGCTCTGATGCTGGCCTTGCTGGGTGACGCCGAAGCGGCCGGGGCGGACATTGTTTTCCACACGCCTTTACTGGGCTCTCGCGTCATCACTGGGGGCTTCATGCTGGAATTGGGCGGCACGGCGCAGATGACCCTGTCCTGTCGCCTGCTGATCAACGCCGCCGGCCTCCAGGCGCCCGCCCTCGCCCGCTGCATCGAAGGCCTGGAGATGCAATCGGTGCCCGAGGACTTTTTGTGCAAGGGCAACTACTTCAGCCTCACCGGGCGGGCACCGTTCCGGCACTTGGTCTATCCCGCCCCGGAAGCCGCCGGCCTGGGCATCCACATGACGCTGGACCTGGCCGGCCAGGCGCGTTTCGGGCCGGACACCGAGTGGGTCGAGTCCGAGGACTACCGAGTGGATCCGGCCCGGGCCGAAGCGTTTTACCCGGCGATCCGCAATTATTGGCCGGGCCTGCCGGACCAGAGCCTGCAACCGGCCTACAGCGGCATCCGCCCGAAGATCTCTGCCCCCGGCGAACCGGCCCGCGACTTTGTCATCAGCAGCGAGGCCGAACACCGGGTGCCAGGGTTGATCAACCTGCTCGGGATCGAATCGCCAGGGCTGACGTCCTGCCTGGCAATCGCCAGTCGGGTCCGACAACAGATCGAAAGTCTCTAGTCACCCGCGCAAAGTGCAACGCGTTTTGCACCCCGCTCATGCAGCCTGCACGACGCCGGACATTATTAGCGTCTCAACTGATTGTTTTTAAAGGGTTTTAAATCGATCCCCGGCTGGCACAGCTGATGCAATTCAGCACCTACGCGGCGTCGGCGCTTGAAGCCTGCCCGCATCCGTGTATTGCCGAGGAGCTACTTATGAATGCCATCGATCTGCTGAAAGCCGACCACGAACGCGTCAAAGCCATCCTGACTCAACTGAGCGAGTCGACCGAACGCGCCGTGAAAAAACGCACCGACCTGTTGGCGAAACTGGAAATGGAAATTTCCATTCACACCCGCCTGGAAGAAGAAATTCTGTATCCGGCTTTCAAGCAGGCCGGTGGCAAGGACGAGGCCGAAATGTATTACGAGGCCAAGGAAGAACACCGTACCGTCGACTCGCTGGTGCTGCCGGACCTGAAAGCCACCGATCCAACCCAGCCAGAATTCGCCGGCCGGGTGAAAGTGGTCAAGGAACTGCTTGAGCACCACATCGAGGAAGAAGAAAAGGAAATGTTCCCCCACGCGAAAAAACTGCTGGGCAAGGCAAAACTGGACACCTTGGGTGCAGACATGGAAACCATGAAAGCGCAGTACAAGAAAGAACTGAGCAGCGCCAACCTCGCCGCCTGATCAAAGCGCCGTAGCGGCTTCAGCCGTCATGTGACGGCTGAAGGCGTTGCGGCGCTTTATTGCATTTGTTCACGCAAGAATTCCACCAATGCCTGCACCGGGCGTGCACTTTGGCGATGCTGTGGATACACCGCCGACAGCGCCAGCGGTTCGGTCTCGAAGCCTTCAAGGACCTTGATCAGCCGCCCATCCTTCAAGGCATCGCCGAGGATGAAAGCGGGCAGATAGGTGATGCCCATGCCGGCAATGGCCGCATCCCTGAGCAAATCCCCGTTATTAGCGCGCATGCGCCCCGTGACCTCCAGGGTCAACGGTTTGCTGGCCCCCACGAAACGCCACTGCACCTGACGGCTGTGACCATAGGGCAAGCAGTCGTGATTGCGCAGGTCTTCAGGCCGCGCGGGTGTGCCTTTTTGCGCCAGGTAGCTGGGACTGGCGCAGTACACCCGCTCGATGGTCGCGATGCGCCGGGCAATCAGCGTCGAATCCTCCAGCACACCGATGCGCAGCGCCAGGTCGTAGCCCTCCCCCAGCAGGTCCACCGAGCGATCACTCAGGTCCACCTCGACGCTGACGCCCGGATAGCGTTGCAGAAACAGCGGAAGCAGACTGCCCAGGTGCGCCACGGCGAAGGACAGCGGTGCGCTGAGGCGAAGGGTGCCGCGGGGCTCGCTGGTCTGGCCGCTGATACCCTGCTCCACCTGTTCGACGTCATTGAGCAGGCGCAGCGCCGCCTCGTAATAGCGCTGGCCCAGGGGGGTGACGTCCAGCCGCCGGGTCGAGCGATTGAGCAGGCGCACACCCAGGCGTTGTTCCAGTTCCATCAGCTTGCGGCTGACAAACTGCTTGGACAGCCCCAGTTTTTCCGCCGCAGCGGTGAAACTGCCCGACTCCATGACCTGGGCAAAGATGCGCATTTCTTCGAAGGGGTTCATTGTCATTCCTGGGGTGGACAGTCAGGCGTTTCTGTCGGCCATTGTGGTTGAGCTAAGACAGATTTGGAAGGTGTGGAATGTGCCACCGTCATCGCGAGCAAGCTTTGCTCCCACATTGGATCTGTGGGAAAAACGGTGGGAGCAAAGCTTGCTCGCGATAGCGGTGGCACAACTTGCGAGGCGTTAATGCCAAACACGAAAACGCCCGCACAAGGCGGGCGTCGTTCAGCATGAACCGCTTACTTGGCCGTCAGCGCCGAGTAGCTGTTCATCAGGTTTCGGTAGTTCGGAATGCGCTGGGACAGCAGGTTGCCCAGGCCTTCGATGTCGTTGCGCCAGTCGCGGTGCAGCTCACAGGCCACCGAGAACCAGTTCATCATCTGCGCGCCGGCAGCGGTCATGCGGACCCAGGCGGCCTGTTGCACGGTTTCGTTGAACGTGCCCGAAGCGTCGGTCACCACGAACACGTCAAAACCTTCAGCCAGCGCCGACAGGGTCGGGAACGCCACGCAGACATCGGTGACCACGCCGGCGATGATCAGTTGCTTGCGGCCGGTGGCCTTGATCGCCTTGACGAAATCTTCGTTGTCCCAGGCATTGATCTGGCCTGGACGCGGGATGTAAGGCGCATCCGGGAACATTTCCTTGAGTTCCGGCACGATCGGGCCGTTGGGGCCTTGTTCGAAGCTGGTGGTCAGGATGGTCGGCAGTTCGAAGAACTTCGCCAGATCGGCCAAGGCCAGCACATTGTTCTTGAACTCGTTAGGCGAGAAGTCCTGGACCAGGGAAATCAGGCCGGTCTGGTGATCGACCAGCAGGACGACCGCGTCGTCTTTGTTCAGACGGTTGTAGGTGGGAACGTTGCTCATGGGATGACTCCTTTGGGATGGATGTATTGAAAACCAATGTGGGAGCGAGCCTGCTCGCGATGACGGTGTGTCAGCTTGCGGCGATGTCGGATGTGCCGACGCTTTCGCGAGCAGGCTCGCTCCCACAGGGGAGAAACGGTGCGTTAGTCAGAAGGCAAAGCAGGAACAGCCAAACGCGCCCCAGAACCCCTGGAAGTCGCTGACCGGGACGTTCGACAGTCGCGCCCGTTCATGGCTATGAGAATGCACCGTGCACGGACCGCTGCACTGGTGGACCTGGGCCTGCAACGGTGACGTCGGGCGCCAGTGGCCAGGGACCTTGACCACCGGCGACCAGTCGGGCAGTACCGGGACACTGGCCGGTCCGAGTTTTTCGAAGTCGCCGGCGGCGTACACCACCTTGCCATCGACCACGGTCAGCACCGACTCGATCCACTTGATGGCTTCTTCCTCGACGCTGAAAAAGTCCGCGCTCAGGGCCGCCAGGTCTGCCAGTTGGCCAACCTTGATCAACCCCTTCTTGCCCTGCTCCGACGAGAACCAGGCACTGCCGTGGGTGAATAATTCCAACGCGGTCAGGCGCGGCAGGCCTTCTTCGTGCAACGACAGGCCACCGACGGTGCGACCGCTGACCATCCAGTACAAGGAGGTCCAGGGGTTGTAGCTGGAGACGCGGGTGGCGTCGGTGCCGGCGCCCACCGGCACGCCTTCGGCGAGCATGCGCTTGATCGGCGGCGTGGCTTCGGCGGCCTTGGCGCCGTAGCGATCGACGAAGTATTCACCCTGGAAAGCCATGCGATCCTGGATCGCAATCCCGCCGCCCAGCGCCCGCACACGCTCGATGTTCTTCGGTGTGATGGTCTCGGCGTGATCGAAGAACCAAGGCAGGCCGTTGAATGGGATGTCGCGGTTAACCTTCTCGAACACGTCGAGCATGCGGCTGATGGACTCGTCATAGGTGGCATGCAGACGGAACGGCCAGCGCTGCTCCACCAGGTGCCGGACCACCGGCTCCAGGTCCTGCTCCATGCCCGGCGGCAGGTCCGGACGCGGCTCCAGGAAGTCCTCGAAATCCGCTGCCGAGAACACCAGCATTTCCCCGGCGCCGTTGTGCCGCAGGAAATCATCGCCCTGGTGCAACTTGACGCTGCCGGTCCAGTTCTTGAAGTCGCTGAGTTCTTCCTTGGGCTTCTGGGTGAACAGGTTGTAGGCGATGCGCACCGTCAACTGCTGCTCGCGGGCCAACTGCTCGATGACCGCGTAGTCGTCCGGGTAGTTCTGGAAGCCGCCACCGGCATCGATGGCACTGGTCAGGCCCAGGCGATTGAGTTCACGCATGAATTGGCGGGTGGAGTTGACCTGGTATTCCAGCGGCAGCTTTGGTCCCTTGGCCAGCGTCGAGTAAAGGATCATCGCGTTGGGCCGCGCCACCAGCATGCCGGTGGGCTCGCCCTTGCTGTCACGCACGATCTCGCCACCCGGCGGGTTCGGCGTGTCACGGGTGTAGCCGGCCACCCGCAGCGCGGCACGGTTGAGCAAGGCACGGTCATACAGGTGCAACACAAACACTGGCGTATCGGGAGCCGCCTGGTTGAGTTCTTCCAGGGTCGGCATGCGTTTTTCGGCGAACTGGAATTCGTTCCAGCCCCCCACCACGCGCACCCATTGTGGCGTTGGCGTGCGGTCGGCCTGGTCCTTGAGCATGCGCAAGGCATCGGCCAGGGACGGCACGCCCTCCCAGCGCAGCTCCAGGTTGTAGTTCAGGCCGCCGCGGATCAGGTGCAAGTGCGAGTCGTTGAGCCCGGGGATGACGGTGCGGCCCTTGAGGTCGATGACCTGGGTGCCGCTGCCACGCAAGGCCATGGCCTCGGCGTCGGTGCCGACCGCGACAAAGCGCCCCTGGCTGATAGCGACCGCGCTGGCGCGGGGCTTTTCACGGTCGACGGTATGGAACTGGCCATTGAACAGAATCAGATCGGCGTTCATCGGTTTTTCCTTCAACAATGGATATGCGGACAAATCCGTGGCGAGGGAGCTTGCTCCCGCTGGGCTGCGAAACGGCCCCCAAAAAGAGCGGACGCTACGCGTCCAGCGGGAGCAAGCTCCCTCGCCACACAGTGCTTGTCACAAAAGTTCGGCGCTGCTTAGGGCTCCAGGTGTTCATGGGCCTTGGACGCTTCCAGCCACGGCGCGAACAGCCGGGTCGCCAGCGGCATGCACACGTACACCACCGAGAGCACGATGGTTACGGTGATCAGAAACGTGGCGACCACGTAGTTGGACAGAAACGCGTTGAGTTGCAGCAACGGGCCCCAGATCAGCGGCACCAGCAAGGTATGCGGCAGGATGACCAGCAGCGTCACCACCGATTGTTTCCAGCGCGGCGGTGGCGTGGCGGCATCGGCCAGCGGGGCGAACCAGAACTCCTTGTGGGAACCGACCTCAATCTGATCGCCGTCGGCCAACAGTGGCGCGGCCTCGGTCACTAATTCGCGCCGCTCGGGGGAGTCCAGCCAGCGCTGCATGGCCTCGGTGGAGCGAAAACGCAGCACGCAAGTAAACAGCGACAACCCATCCAGCTTGCCCCGGACCACATCGACGCCCAGGTGCCCCGGCCACTGACCGGCCACAGTCACGATGCGCCGCAACCAGGCCTCGTAGGCATCGTTCTGTCCAACCTTGATCCGGTGCTTGACCACCAAGGTGACGATTTCATCGAAACCGGGCACTGCCGGGCTTGCGGTGGATTCCAGAGCTTTGGATTCAGACATGACGAAGCACTCCATCAAAACGCGTGTTCAGCACCAGGCGTCCAGGGCCGGCAATGAACACGCTGGTAAATACAATCAGCAGCAACCAGCCAAACTGGCCTTCTTCCAGGCTCCACTGCGGGTGCACCACCAGCAGCGCCACGGCCAGCAGAAACAGGATCGGCAGGCACGCCAGGCGCACCAGCACACCGGCCATGATCAGCAGCGGACACAGCACCTCGGCGAAAATCGCCAGGATCAGGGTCGGCGCCGCGCCCAAGTGAAACGGGTCTTCGATGCGGCTCAGCTCGATGCTGTAGTGCAACAGCTTCGGCAGCCCATGGACCCACAGCAGGAACAGCCCGCCGCTCAGGCGCAGGAACAACAAGCCCAGGTCCTGCAACGGGCGCTCATCGGTCAGGCTCATCGGTGGGCTCCGTCCGGGGCGGCCGAGGCAGCGGCCGGCAATGGTTGGGACATATGGCTGGCAATGCGCGAGCGCAGCCAGCGCTCGGCCGGGTCGTTGTCATGCACACCGCTCCAGACCATCGACAGTTCCGCGGCATTGATCTCGAACGGCGGGTCCTCGGCGCGCAGCGCGCAGCCTTCCACCAGCGCGCAGGCGGCATAGTCGGGCACGGTGGCGATCAACTCGGTGCCGGCCAGCAAGGCCCGCAGCCCACTGAATTGCGGCACCGCCAGCACCACTTTGCGGGTCCGGCCGATGCGGGCCAGGTCCAGGTCGATGTTGCCGCTCAGGTCGCCCGAGAACGAGACCATGGCGTGGGGCCGCGAACAGTATTCATCCAGGGTCAAGGGCCCCGGGCGCTTATCGCCACGCAAGACTTTGCAAGGAATGTCCCGCAGTTTCTTGCGCTTGGCATTGGCCGGCAGATCGGTGGTGTAGCTGACTCCGACGCTGATTTCACCACTGGCCAGCAGCGACGACATCAGCAGGAAGTTGGCCCGGCGCACCACCACGATGATCCCCGGCGCTTCATCGCGCAGTTGGCTCAGCAGCGGTGGAAACAGGCCGAACTCGGCATCGTCGGACAGACCGATGCGAAACACGTCGCAACTGGTGGACGGATCGAACGCCTTGGCCCGGCTGACCGCGCCAGAGATGGTGTCCATGGCCGGTTGCAGCTCTTGCAGGATCGCCAGGGCCCGCGGCGTCGGCTCCATGCCGCGACCGTGGCGGATCAGCAACGGATCATCGAACAGATCCCGCAACCGCCCCAGCGCCGCGCTCACCGCCGGCTGGCCCATGAACAGCTTTTCGGCGACGCGGGTCAGGTTTTTCTCGAACATCAGCGCCTCGAAGATCACCAGCAGGTTCATGTCGAGACGGCGTAAATCATTGCGGTTCATGGGTGTGAGGTCCCGTTTTAACTGTGGGAGCGAGCCTGCTCGCGATGGCGGTGGGTCAGCTTGCATTCATATCTACTGTCCTGACGCCTTCGCGAGCAGGCTCGCTCCCACAGGTCTTAGCTTGCTTGCGTCAACCCTGGATGAACGCCAGCAGGTCCGCGTTCAGGCGGTCCTTGTGGGTGTCGGTCAGGCCGTGAGGTGCGCCGGGGTAGACCAGCAACTGCGAGTTCTTGAGCAATTTGGCGGCAGCGATGCCAGCTGTTTCGATGGGGACCACCTGATCGTCATCGCCATGGACCACCAGGGTCGGCACGTCGATATTGCGCAGGTCTTCGGAAAGATCGGTCTCCGAGAACGCCTTGATGCAGTCGTAGGTGTTCTTGTGGCCGGCGACCATGCCCTGCATCCAGAACCAGTCGATCATGCCTTGGGACACCTTGGCGCCCGGGCGGTTGGCACCGAAAAATGCGCTGGCCACGTCTTTGTATAGCTGAGAACGGTCGGCCAGGGAGGCCTGGCGGAAGCCGTCGAAGACTTCCACCGGCAAACCGCCGGGGTTGGCCGGGGTCTTGAGCATCAGCGGCGTCACCGCCGAAATCAGCCCGAGCTTGGCGACACGGCCAGCGCCATGGCGGCCGATATAGCGCGCCACTTCGCCACCGCCGGTGGAGAAGCCGAGCAACACCGCGTCCTTCAAGTCCAGGCGCTCGATCAGCTCGGCCAGGTCATCGGCGTAGGTGTCCATGTCGTTGCCGTCCCAAGGCTGGCTGGAGCGCCCGTGCCCACGGCGGTCATGGGCGACCACCCGGTAGCCATTGGACGCCAGGAACATCATCTGCGCCTCCCAACTGTCCGAGTTCAACGGCCAGCCGTGGCTGAAGACCACCGGTTGACCACTGCCCCAATCCTTGTAGTAAATCTCGGTGCCGTCGCGGGTGATGAAAGTGCTCATGACATGACTCCTTGAGGTGGGTGGATCGCTTTATGGTCCGGCCAAGGGGGGCACCTGCGTGAGTTAAACGTTGTTAATTTTTTCGGGACGGCGGTGTTAAAACCCCGCTTGTGTGGCGAGAAAGCTTGCTCCCGCCGGGCTCCCCCCGTAAGAGCTGCGTAGGAGCTGTCGAGTGCAACGAGGCTGCGATCTTTCCCCAGCCACTTGAATCTCAAGCGAAAAATCAAAAGATCAAAAGATCGCAGGCTTCGCCAGCGCCTACAGAAGCCCAGCGGGAGCAAGCTCCCTCGCCACAGGTTCGGCGTCTGGAAGGCTGGGCGTAGAGCCTGCGCCGTTGCGCTTGACACAAAACCTGAGGAATATGCTCGGGTAAAGCCCAGGCACCGGGTCCAGAACATTGAGAGCAACATGAGCCAATACCTCAGCCTGCCCGTTGAACAGACGGTGCATTTCGGCCCTTACCGAGTCCACCCTCGCCAGCGCCTCGTGCTCGAGGGCGAGCAACCGTTGCGCCTGGGACGGCGGGCCGTGGAGATTCTGCTGGTGTTGCTCGAACACGCCGGCGAGGTGGTGAGCAAGCAGCAATTGATCGCCCGGGTCTGGCCCAGGAGCGTGGTGGAAGACACCAACCTGCGCGTGCATGTCGCGGCACTGCGTAAAGCCCTCGGGGATGGCCAGGCCGGGCAACGCTACATCGTCACCGTGGCGCAGCGCGGTTACAGTTTTGTCGCGCCGCTGTCATTCGAACCGCTCGAACAATGGGCGCGCATCCCTCATCCGTCTTTGACGCGCAACCTGCCGCTGCAGCGCACGCGTATGATCGGACGCCAGGCCCTGCTGGAAAACCTGGTGGCCCAACTACCGCGAAAACGCTTCATTACCCTGGTCGGTACCGGCGGCATCGGCAAGACCACCGTTGCCCTGCGGGTCGCTGAACGGCTGATCGGCCATTACCGTGACGGCACTCATCTGCTGGACCTGGCATCGCTCAACGACGCGGCCATGGTCGCCCCCAACCTGTGCGCGTTGCTCGACCTGCCACTGCAGGACGGTGATCCGCTGGACGCCATCGCCCGGCAGCTCAAGGAGCGGCATCTTCTGCTGGTGATCGACAACTGCGAGCACCTGATCGACGCCGTCGCCCAGCTCAGCGAAGCCCTGCTGCGCGGCGCCCCCCACCTGCACATCCTGGCCACCAGCCGCGAAGGCCTGCGCGCCGAAGGCGAACACATGCAGCGCCTGGATGCCCTGGCGTTCCCGCCCCGGGAAATGCCCATCGAGGGCTATCCCGCCCTGCAATACCCGGCGCTGCAACTGTTTGCCGAGCGCGCGCTGGCCAGTCGTGACGACTTCGAACTGAGCGACCACGACGTGCCGTTGGTGATCGACATCTGCCAACGGCTCGACGGCATTCCCCTGGCCATCGAGCTGGCTGCCGCGCAAATCGGCCGTTTCACCCTGGAGGAACTTCACCGGCAACTGCAAGACAGCGTCGCCCTGCTTCACAACGACACCGACGCCGCACCGCGCCAGCAAACCCTGCGCGCCACCCTGGACTGGAGCTTCGCGTTGCTCACGGCCTGCGAGCAGACTTGCCTGCGGCGGCTGGCGGTGTTCATGGGCAGTTTCAACCTGGCCTCGGCCGCTGCGGTGATCGTCGGCCAGCATGTCGCGCCCGACCAGGTGCTGGTGTCGGTCAGCCAGTTGGTCGCCAAATCGCTGCTCAATGTAGAAATCGGCGATGAAGAGGTGCGCTATCGCCTACTGGACACCACCCGCCGCCATGCCTTGGAGCAACTGGCCGAAGCCGGGGAACTGGCGGCCAGCCAGGAACGCCACGCCGAGCGCTGCCTGGCGCTCATGGGACAAGCGCAAAGCGATTGGGAAAGCACCCCCAGCCGACTGTGGATCGCCCGCTACGCCGACTATCGCGATGACATCCGCGCGGCGCTCAACCGAGGCTTGGGCCCGCAGGGTTCACACGCCGTAGCGATCCGCCTGACCGCCCGCACCCTGCCTCTCTGGCAGGAGCTGTCGTTGCTCAAGGAACACGGCCTCTACGTCAACAAAGCGCTGCAATTGTTGCGAGCCAGCCCCGCGCCATGCCCACGCTTGACCCTGGCCCTGGAGCTGGCCCACGCCAGTTTCAACTACCACACCGAGGGCGGCACGCCGGCCACCGTGCGGGCCTTTGCCACGGCCCGGCAACTGGCCCGGCAATGCCAGGACCTGGCCGGCGAACTGCGGGCCGTGTCCGGGCAAATGACCGTCGACCTCAGTTGCGGCGACTACCAACAAGCCCTGGCACACAGCCGGGATTTCGACCGGTTGGGCTTGCAGGGCGACCCGACCCTGTCCTTGAGCACCCAACGCCTGCGGGTGCTGGCGTTGCACTTCACCGGCGACCAGGGCGCGGCGCGGCGCGAAGCCGAACAGGTGATCCAGCGCCTGGCCCAGAGCGGTCACCTCAGCCGCTTCAGCCTCGGCTTCGGCGTGCAATACGATCAGAGCGTGGCCTCGCTGACGGTTCTGGCGCGCATCCTCTGGCTGCAAGGTTTTGCCGAGAAAGCCCGACGCACCGCCAACCTGGCGCTGCAGATCGCCGTGCAGATCAACCACGGTATTTCGATCTGCTACACCTTGGCGCTGGCCGGTTGCGTGATCGCCCACTACAACGGCGATTACCCCAGCGCCCGGGAAAGGCTCGACCTGTTGAAGCAGCAGGCCAAGAAACATTCGGTGATGCTGTTCCATGACTGGGCTTGCCATTACGACTGCGCATTTGATGGCCAGCCCCTGGCAACCCGCCCGACAAACGGCTTGGTCCAGGACATCGCCGTCACCCTGCGCAGCGACTTCGTCAGCCCGGCGCAAATCGAACGGGCGCGCAGCGGCGCCGCAGGCTGGTGTTCGGCGGAGATCCTGCGGGCCGACGCCGAGACCTTACTGGCCCGGAACGAACCGTCTCTTGAGCAAGCAGCCGAGGCGCAACTGCTGAGCGCCCTGGCCGTGGCCCGTCGTCACCAGGCCCTGGCCTGGGAACTGCGCAGCGCCACGTCCTTGGCCCGGTTGTGGCAACGCCAGGGGCAGGCGCATGCCGCGCAGGCACTGCTTGAGCCCATCTATCGACGTTTCACCGAAGGTTTCGAGAGCCCCGACCTATTGGAAGCCGGCGCGCTGCTCCAGGCGCTGCCCCAACGGTTGGAGCCTTGAACGCCGGACTCCCCAAGCGCCTTGCAGCACGTGACGTCGATGAAACACAGGCCACTGACCACTGCGGCGCAGTTTATCCATGGCAAAGGCGCGAGTGGTGTGGAGCAGATGGAAGCGCCCCCCTTCGGCAAGCGGCTCGACCATCAGCAGTGACACGTCCACAAGCCGTGACAGCAGCGAGGGTAATTGCCCGACACTCAGTTCAGCGCAACTGATCACGGCCAGCGCCGCCTTGAGCGTAAATGGCCCCTCGAACACCGCCAGACGCTGGAATACGGTTTGTTCGTCAGTGCTCAAACGCTCAAAACTCGAGTCCAGAACCGCCTCCAGGCTGCGGTGCCGGGCTACCGCCGTACGCCGCCCGTGGCTCAAGAGTGATAAACCGTAATCCAGTTGCTCCAGGACCCCGGCCACTCCCAAGGCGTCAACCTGGGCCGCTGCCAGTTCCAACGCCAGCGGCAATCCGTCCAGACGCTGGCAGATCTGTGCAAGCGTCGGCCAATCGTGGCCACCCGGTTTGAAACCCTCCTGCCGGGCGCCAACGCGCTCGATCAGCAAATGCACCGCCGGACAGGCCTCGATCTGGTGCGCAGGTTCCAGGGGCGACGCCACGGCCAGGCCCGGCAGTGACACCACCCTTTCATCCGGCACGTCCAAAGGTGCGCGACTGCTGAGCAGCAGAGACACCCCGGGTGCCGCCGCAGCCACTGCCTGGACCAGTTCCCGACAAGCATCGAGCACGTGCTCACAACCGTCGAGCACCAGCAACATCCGACAGGGTTCGAGGCAGCGGGCCAAAGCACCCTGCTCCACGCCTAGCACACCGGCCACTTGCGCCACCACTTCCGAGGAGTCGGTGACGGCCGCCAGGTCAACGAACCAGGCACCGTCCTCAAAGTGTTCGAGCAGCAACTCCGCCCCCCGCAATACCACAGTGGTCTTGCCGACCCCGCCGGGGCCGGTCACGGTGGTCACAGCTTGACGGGGTACTTGCGCCAATAACCGCCCCAGGACTTTGTCGCGACCCACCACCGGACTCAACCGCATGGGCAGGTTGTGCCGCTCGGTTGGGTGACTGAAAGGCGAGCCAACGCGCTCTTGCACCGCCAGGGGCACCGCAAGGCAATAGCCTTGTCGAGGATGATTGAGGATATAGCGAGCGCCATCGCGCCCGTCACCGAAGGCCCGGCGCAGCGCCGCGATGTGCACCCGCAGGTTGATGGCCTCCACGACGCTGTCAGGCCAGACGTGGGCGATGAGTGTTTGCTTGCTGACGTAGTGGCCGGCGTGTTCCGCCAGCACCTGCAGGACATCCAAGGCGCGGCCGCCCAGCGCCAGGGGCTGGCCGTCACGGGTGACCAGCCGCTGCTGCCGGTAGAAGGCAAACGGACCGAAGCCCACCGCCGGCTCGCTATCAGGTTTGACGAAACTGTTCATGGGCGATCCAGCGCCGGATAACCGGTCTGGGCGTCAGCGTGCGGATCACCGAACACGTCTGCCCTGGCTCCTGCGCATCCTTTCCAAAGGGTTCGCCGTTATCTTGGCAGGCACAGGCCTCAGGACAATGCTGGCACAGGGAGCGTCACGGACATCACGGTGCCCTGGACGGACATCGATGGCTCAACTGAACTGCTGGCGATACTGCACCGGGGTCAGGCCGAGTTTTTCACTGAACAAAAAGCGCATGTGCCGCACACTGCCGAAGCCACTGCGAAACGCCACGGTCTTGAGCGGCAGGTCGGTGGTTTCCAGCAACTGACGCGCCCGGTCGATGCGCGCACCTTGGAGGAACTCCATGGGCGTCATCTTCACTTCACGGGCAAAGACCCGGGCGAAATGCCGCGAGCTCATGGCGGCCAACGCGGCCATGCGCTCGATGGTGAAGGGTTCTTCCAGATGTTCCATCACATGATTCTGCACGCGGGTAATGGCCGACTCCTGTGTCGCCACCGCCGCCACCGAGGGGCTGAATTGCGCCTGTCCGCCCTGGCGTTTCATCACCACCAGCAACACCTTCGCCACGTCCAACGCGACCTTGCGACCGTGGTCCTGAGCGACGATGGACAAGGCCATGTCGATCCCGGCGGTGACGCCGCCGGAGGTGATCAGGCGCCGGTCCTGCAGGAAGATCTTGTCGGTTTCCACCAGGGCCTTGGGGAAACGTTGTATCAGCCGTTCGGTGTAATGCCAGTGGGTGGTGACGCGATAACCGTCGAGCAAGCCCGCCTCACCGAGCACAAAAGCCCCGGTGCAGATGGAGCCGTAGCGCGTAGCCCGTTGCGCCGCGGCCCGCAGCCAAGTGTGCAGCCCCGGATGCTGGTCGTTATAGGCCCCCGGCCCGCCCGGTACCAACAACACGTCATAAGCCGCCCATGCCTGGTCGATATGGATATCGGCCTGCACCGTCACGCCGTTGGAGGCTCGTAACGCCCCGCGCTCGGTGCCCAGGGTCAGCAGTTGATAACGCTGATCCGCTGCGAGGTAACGATTGGCGATGGAAAACACCTCCAGAGGCCCGGCCATGTCGAGCAGCAAAAAATCCGGGTACAGCACCATTGCAACGGTTTTCATCGGGGATACGCCAAAAAATCCAGAACGTGTAGATGTCCCATGTGGGAGATTCTATGTTGCAGGCTCGCTCCCACAGGTTATAGAGCCTCAAAGCCTCAGCATTATGTCGAAGCGAAGCTTCAGCCGGTAGGCATTATCGATTGTCCACCCAAAGCGGACAGTCTTTCATTTTTAACCTACTTATTGAACATCTGGATAACCATTAACCTTCTTCTGAACCCGGCGAACGGCCCAGTCGTCGCCCACAGACATCAGGAGAATTGATCATGCTGACCCTTCGCAAAGCTTCGGATCGCGGCATTGCCCGTCACGGCTGGCTGACCTCGTTCCACACCTTCTCGTTCGCCAGCTACCGTGACCTCAACGAACAGGGCTTCTCCGACCTGCTGGTCATCAACGATGACCGGGTCGCCGCCGCCAAGGGTTTCGGTCAACATCCCCACCGGGACATGGAAATCTTTTCCTATGTGCTCGAAGGGGCGCTGGAGCACAAGGACACCCTGGGCACAGGCTCGGTCATTCGCCCGGGTGACGTGCAATTGATGAGCGCCGGCAGCGGCGTGGCCCACAGCGAGTTCAACCATAGCGCGGACGAACGGGTGCACTTCCTGCAGATCTGGATCGTGCCCAACGTCAGCGGTGCCACGCCACGCTACCAACAGGAGCATTTCAGCAGCGAGCAGAAACGCGGTCGCCTGCAATTGATCATCTCCACCGACGGTGCCGACGGCTCGCTCCTGGTGCGCCAGGATGCGCGGGTCTACGCCGGGTTGTTCGATGGCGAGCAAAGCGCCACCCTGACCCTGGTGCCGGATCGCTATGCCTACGTGCACGTGGCACGAGGCGCTGTCGAGCTCAACGGCATACCGTTACTGGAAGGTGATGGCGTGCGGGTGCGCGAGGAGCAGGTCCTGACCTTCAGTAACGGTCAGGATGCCGAGGTGCTGGTGTTCGATCTGCGGCCACAGGAACTGCCACAGATGCCATGAAGCCACCGAGAACCATTGTGGGAGCGAGCATGCGCCCACAATGTTTATCTCCCGCAATAAGTGAAAAAAACTCGAAAGTCCTGAATCCATGATCAATGACGTATTTCAGGCGAAAAACATCTAAAAAAAGTCGGGCAACTTGAAAAATCCAGGCTTTGCTAATGGAGAGCCGCGCATTGGGAGAAGGCCACTGGAGCGCCTCAAATGCGTTCGTCTGTTGCCACAAGCTTGGTCGATCTATAAAGTTCCCGGAAGAACCTCGACTCCGACCAATGGTCGTTGGATGCTATCCTGCGCGAATTGACCCAATGCGTGCGCCAAGGCAAAATGATTCCACTTTGCCATTGATTCTCCTGACTTGCTTATTCACGGAAGAAAGCATGAAAACCGCTATGTCCCTCGCTTTACTCTCCATTGCGTGCAGTGCAACTGCGGACGTCCAGAACATCACTTACCTCTACGATGATTCGGATGCCGTGTACTCCATCGTTTCGTTTGTCGACAGTGGTTCAGCCATCCAGGCCACCGTACAAAGATCGGGCGCTTACTTCACCAACTACACAAAGTTCGAACTCGACTGTGCCACCCGCAATGTTCGGCACATGGGGATGTACAACAGCCTTTCAGGGGTGGAAAAAGCTCAGTTCGACCAGATGGAAGGACGAATCGTCGACGGCTCGATAGCCGACGAAGTTGGAAAAGTGCTCTGCAAGGACACAACAACCATGACCGCTTCGCAAGCAGCGAAGCAAACTGAAGACCTGCCCACCGAAACACAAGCAGGCGATAACACCTGATTTATCTCCGTAGCGCGGGAGCTGTGCAGGAGCGCCTGCTCCCACACAGCTCTGGCGCTACAGCGCGGCAACGCCCTTTCCCCACGCTAAAAACTCATCTCTGATCTGCCAGCGTCTTCATCGCACGGTTTGTTTGCGCTCCGATTTCGAGCGGTAGCTACCCGGTGGCACACCAAAAAAATCCCGGAAACGACGCTGGAAGTGCGGGGAGCTGACGAAGCCTGTCGCCACGGCGATTTCGGTCACGGATCGATTGGTTTGCTGGATGAGCTGGCGGGCACGCGTCAAGCGCAGTTCCAGGTAATAGCGTGTGGGGGTCGCACCGAGAAAACTGCAGAACCGTCGCTCCAACTGCCGCTTGGAAATCTTGACGCACGCTGCCAGCTCATCGATGGTCAACGGCTCTTCTACGTTTTGCCACATCAGTTCCAACGCCAACTTGAGGCTTTCCGGCAGCGTCGGGTCGGTCTCGACGAAAACCGGAGGCAAGTCCGTCGCATCATCGCCTGACTCATCACAGCGAAGAATTTCCTCGATGGCGCCCACCAGCGCCGCCCCGCCCGTCTGGCGAATCAACTGGAGCATCATGCGCAGCGAACTGTTGGCGCCCGCGCAACTGACCCGCTCCCGATCAACGACATAGGCCCGGCTGGATACCTTCACATGGGGAAACACCTCCACCATCATGGCACGGCTTTCCGGATGAACAGCGCATTCGAAACCGTCCAGCAGATTGGCATCGGCCACGAAGAAGGCACCGTTCCACAACCCGCCCAGGATCGCCCCGGACGCCGCATGGGCGCGCAGCTTGCGGCGCAGCAAGGGATGACCTTGCAACTTCACGCGAAAGCCCCCGGCGACGATCAGCACGTCCTGGTTTTCCGGCATCTGCGCCAGTTCGATGTCGGTCGAGATGACAATGCCCAGGTCGCTCGTCACTTGCCCTCCTGAAACCCCCACCGTCAGCACCTCGTAGAGGGGCATGTCGTTCATCAGATTGGCGGTCACCAGCGCGTCCACCGCACCGGTGAAGGACATCATCGAGAAATTGTCCATCAATATAAACGCGACGCGGATCGGCGTCTGGCTGGCTGACGCTGATCCGAGCGGTCGATAAGCCATGTTCTTGTTTTTGAGTACGCTCTCGAATGCGCTTGGCATAGGGCCTCGTGAATACATTAAAGACGATGAGGATGTGCTGCACGTGGGCGCCTTGAGCCGCAGGGCGAAGGCGCAGAGCAGACCACGCTATCTTCCAGGCAAGTCAAGCCGGCTGCAATCGCGCCTGCGCCCCCTACTGATCGGCCCGCGCCAAAAGGGAACGCCTCAAGTGCCTATGACTTTGGTCGATACACTGGCAGTAGGCATGGGCGCTTTTCCCTTTAAGAGACTCGCAACGCCAAACACTGCTGTTTCCGCCGCTCCAACACTTAAAATATTCCGCGGGAGAAGTCATGAATATCAAACAAAAGCTGACATGGGCGTTCGCGACCATCGCCTGCCTCCCGGTTATCCTGGTGGCGGTGCTTGTCGTAATGAACCTGCGCGACGCCGCGAAGGCCAACTTCCTGGACAGCAGCGGCCGTGAAATCCGCCAGATCGACAACGGCATGAAGCAGTTTTTCGATGGGATCAGCCAGAACGTCGAATTCATCGCCAAGGATCCACGGATCGTCGCCGCCAAGGACTTGAAAAACTACTCGGGTGCCGACGCCGCACAAATCCCTCTCCCTGAGAACAATAAACAGCTTTTGGAGATCTTCGACAGATTCGCCAAGAGCCACCCGACCACCGCCTATCTTTCCCTGGGCCTGGCCGACGGTGGTTATGCCAGTTGGCCTGACGACCCCAAGATATCCAACTACGACCCACGGGTGCGTCCATGGTACAAGGCCGCCGTCGCCGCGCCGGGCACTACTGTACGGACAGATGCCTATTATTGGGCGCCGGATGATGTGTCCTTGATCGGCATCGTGCACACGGTTTCAGACGCCGCCGGCAAACTGGTGGGCGTGGTTGGCCTGGACGTATCGCTCAAGCAACTGACCGAACTGGTCAAGAACATCAAGCTGGGCGAAAGCGGCTACCTGATGCTGGTCGAAGCCAACGGCAACGTCCTGGTGGACGCCGCCGATGCCAAGCACAACTTCAAGCCGCTGGCCGACCTGGGCCCCAACTATGCCGAGCTGGCAAAAAGCAGCGATGGCGTGACCCAGATCGAGATCGACGGTGTGCCCTACATGGCCAACGTGGTCAGTTCCAAAGGGTTGGGCTGGCGCTTCATCGGCCTGATCAAACGCGATGAGGTGATGGCCAAGGCTTCGAGCCTGACTTGGCTGATCGCCGCCATTGCTGCCGCGCTGGCTGCGGTGTTCGCTTTGGTCGGCGCCAGTTTCGCCAGTGTGATCGTGCGACCGATTCGCGGTGTTGCCAACGGCCTGCAGGAAATCGCCGAAGGTGAAGGCGACCTCACCCGCAAACTCATCGTGCAAGGCAAGGACGAAACAGCCACCCTGGCGGGCTGGTTCAACCAGTTCCTGGGCATGATCGCGCAACTGATGCAGCGTATCGGCAGCGCCTCCTCCGACCTGCAAACTGCCGCAGCCGATACCAGCCACGTGGCCCAGAACATGAACGACGCAGCCGGGCGCCAGCGCCAGGCCGTGGAGCTGGTGAGCACCGCGTTCAACGAAATGGTCGCCACCGCCAACGAAGTGGCCCGTTCTTGCAGCCAGGCCGCCTCCAGTGCGGACGAAGGTTATCGCGATGTACACAATGGTCAGCATCACATCGGCGAAGCCACGGGCAGCGTGCTGAAACTGAGCGAAGACCTGCAACAATCGACCCAGACCATGCAGGCGCTGGAACAGGACAGCAAGAACATCAACACCATCCTCGACACCATTCGCTCGATCGCCGAACAGACCAACCTGCTGGCTCTGAACGCCGCCATCGAAGCGGCACGGGCCGGCGATCAAGGTCGCGGGTTCGCCGTGGTAGCCGATGAGGTCCGGGCGTTGGCACGGCGTACCGCCGACTCCACCGGTGAGATCGACAGCCTGCTGGGCAACCTCGCACGGCGCACCCAGGAAGTCACCCAACAGATGCAAAGCAGCCTGCAGGTGTCGCACACCAGCGTCGAGCGCATCCAGCAGGCCCGTGACAGCTTCGACAAGATCCGCAACTCGGTGGACTCGATTCGCGACCAGAACACCCAGATCGCCACAGCAGCAGAGGAACAACACCAGGTGGCCGAAGACATCAACCGGCACATCGCGCAGATCCATGCCGATGCGCAGTTGGTCGAGGAATTCGCCCACTCGGCGCAGACCGGCTCGGGGCGCTTGACCGATATTTCCGGGCAGCTCAAGGGCTTGGTGGGGCGCTTCAAGTTCTAGGCGCTAGTGCCTGGGAGAGCCAAGGATGGCTCTGATCTGATGACGACTGGGCGGTAGGGAAAGTCGCCGCACCTAACCTTTCGCCTTGACCGCATAAAGGCCACCGATGAGCGCCAATGTCGCCTTTGCGGTCCGAATGCCGGATAACGCTGATACACAAGTGTTCCAATTTTCCTTGGGGCAGACGTTCTAAGCGGGTGGGTCAGTCGTAAACCGGGGGGCGCCTCATCGCCCAGATCCGCAATAAACGCAGCTCACCCATACATCTAAAAAACGGACAATATCGGCCGATACCCAGGATAAGCCCCCGCGGCCGGGGCGCAGGATAAAACGGTGGGTCAGTCATGACAGAGATTTATTTGCTGATAGCGCACGGCACGGATCAGGGCGAAGCTTACGTTCTGGGCTGGTTCGATGACCGGAGCAAAGCCCGGGAAGTGGCCGAACAGAAAGAATGGGAAGCGTACCGCGCCAGCCTGAAGGAGAAACATCCATGGTCCAGCCACAAACCGCTGGCGCCGGATCAGACGGACTATCGCCGTTACTGGATCAAGACCATTTCCAAATTCGAGCATGTGCCGGTGCCAAGGTCCTTTGCGGTCCATTGATCATCGCGACTGAATATTCAACGAAACGCGCGTTATCGGTAGCGGTCTAGACGATTAAGCCCATCCGATGAGAGCGTTTTTATGTTGAAATTCCTTGGCGGTACCGTAGGTATCATTTTCCTGATTGGCCTGATCGTGGTAATTGCGCTGTTCAAGTTAGTTTTTTGAGCGTGGCGGCGGCCAGTGGCTTGGTTCTGGAGCTGGCGAAGCCTGCGATCTTTTGATCTTTCGCTTGGCCCCCAAGTGTCTGGGGAACGATCGCAGCCTCGTTGCACTCGTCAGCGCCTACATGGCTGCTACAGGCTCAGCGGCTCTGGAGGTTCGCGGACCTCATCCTCACCGTACTTTGGCCCATAGGCATTCAAAGTAGTCGCTATTGACTGGAACAGTGGGAGCCGACTCCACCCCAGCCAATACCAGACCGCGCAGGTGCTGTCGATTCTGATCCTTGTCAATGAGCTCTCGCACATATTCGCTACGGGTGCTGTAGCCTCGCAGGCTAACCTGAACATCCACGAAGGATTTGAGAGCGTCCGTCAGAGAGATGTTCAGGGTACTCATGACTTCGTCTGCTTTGGGAAAAACTTGCCGAAGTTTACACTCTTGGCCCGACCTCTCCAGTGTCGAGCTCGCGGAAAAACTGTAGTCCTTGGCTAGCAATGACAAACGTTCAGGTCTCAATACTATGACAGACATAGAGACGGCTATTGCTGACTGGGAGCCGCTGCAGCTTGAATGGCATCAAGGTTTCGCCTTCGTCGACGGTGTGCTGCTGGGCGACGGGCAAGTACCTGATGTGTACATCATGCTCAACCCCAAAGGTGCATACCCCGGCGCGATAGCACAATCTGCCAGCGCGGGGCATTATCCGCCCTCGCCCTTGTTTGCCGGTCAGCCGGTTTGGCGACATCGACGCAACCCCTGGGTCTTGCGCGACGCGCTGCGCGACTACTACCTGCTTCCATCCTACCGGGAGCGCCACGGCTACCACGCGCTTCAGGCCCTGCCGTTTCGCTTCGACAACGGCCTGGAAAGCCTTGGCTACCAGTATTGGCGTGACGCAACCGGCGCCTATTGGTTCGGCGACTACGCGATCACCCAAATCCCCGAGGCACGGCACGACAGCCTGGCCCTGCTGGCAGCGTCGCCGGCCTCGGTGACTTCAGCGTCTGCCCTGTTCAGCGATGGTGTGCATCTCTTTCTGCAAGGGCTATTTATCGCCAATGCCACAGCGCGGGTGCGGTATTGCAACCACCCTTTCTATCGAGTGATCGACGGTCAGGTCTACAAGGGCTTCAAGCCCCTGCACCAGAAGGACGGCATGCCGCTGACGATCGCAAACCCGGACGACTTCCAGATGCTCGCCCGTCGCTGGGGCACCGATGGGCAGTCGATCATCGTGCAAGCGCAGCAAGGCTCGAGCATTTCCTATGAATACTTCTACCGCATCGACAATGCCGACCTGGCGAGCTTCACCGTACTTAACGAACGCTACGCCAAAGACCGACACCGCGCCTATTACCTGACTGGCAAGAGCATTCGCTACGTTGGCGATTTCCACCTGCTCAAATGCTCGCAGCCAGTGTTTGATGAGTGCGGCCGCGTGGTCAGCACCGGCGAACACGAGGATGACTATTTTGCCGTGGACGACACCTTCGTCTACGCCGCCGGAACCCGTTTGCGTGACGCCCATGGTCCGAGTTTTCGCCACTTGGGGTTCGACTATTACCGTGATCATCAGCACGTCTACAGGCGCCAGAAACGCCTCGATGTCGACGTAGAAAGCTTCGTAGTGACCCAGCTCTATCGCAATGACCAGCATTACTCACCCGCGCTGGTCGGTGACAAGCACGGCCCGCTGGGCTCTGGCGGCATCATCGATACGGCCATGCAAGAGGCATGGGCGCCTTACTTCGAGGCCCATCCGCAGTTGAAGGACTATTGGTGGCACCGCCTGCAGGCCCTGTCTGAAGAATCGCAAACGCCTGCAGAAACACTGCCCTTACGTGCCATCGGTCTCGGTTTCGAGCTGGGCCGCCAGGTGTATTTCCATGGACGTGTGATCAATGGACTGGACGCGGCGAGTTTCAAACTGCTGGACACGCACCTGTGCGGCGATGCCCAGGGCTTGTATCTGATCCCGTTTCATAACGCCGAAACCGAGGTACCTGAGCGGTTTTCCCAGGAGCCCGCGGAGCATTTCCGCTCACTGGGTGCCCCCTACCTGACTGACGGTAAGACCGTGTTCTGTCACCGAATTTTTTACCACCGCCCGGAACCGATTCGTAAGGCGCAAGCGGCCACGTTCGAGTCCTGTGGTCATGGTTGGGCCAAGGATCGGGATGCGGTGTATTACTACGGCGAGGCGAAAAAACGGCTACATCCCGCGGATACCCGCATTCTCGGCAGCTATGCCATCAGCCCTACCCTGATTCTCTCGGAAGGCAAACCACTGGATGTGGCATTCGACCCTGATGAAGTCCGCGTGCCGCATCCCGACTTCCTGCAACTGGGCACGCGTAAATTGTTCTGCCACCGACGACCGCTGAGCGCCAAACGGATCGACCTGGCAACCCTCCGATTCCTGAATGACCGCTACGCCCGTGACCAACATCGAATCTATCACTACGACGGTTATGCAACCTTGACCGAAGTCGACGAAGCGCATTATCGGGAATCGCTCGGCCAGCCGGTGACGAACGCCTAGAACTGCGTCACGACCGTCACCCCTGCCGTGTCAAACCGGTCCATGTTCATGAGCGCATCAATCGATTGTTCGAGGCTGATGGTCTTGCCGACCAGTTTTTCAGGCGCCAGCTTGCCGGACGTGATCATCTCCATCATCGCGCCGTAACGGTGAGCCTGCATGCCATGGCTGCCACAGATCTCAAGCTCGTAGGCAATGACCTTGCTCATTGGGATTGCCGGCGTGCTGTGGTCCGCCAGCATCAAACCGACCTGGATATGCCTGCCACGCCGTCTCAAATTATTGATGGAGTTGAAGCACGTCGTTGGATGACCCAGGGCATCCAGCGAAACGTGAGCGCCACCCTTCGTAATCTCGAGCACCGCCTCGGTGACATCCGCCACCCGGCTTGCGTTGACCGTCGCGACGGCGCCGAGCGACTGGGCAAGCTTGAGCTTATCGTCGGAGATATCGATGGCGATAACATTCGCCCCAATAGCGTGGGCGATCATCACCGCAGACAACCCCACACCGCCACAGCCATGAACCGCCACCCACTGGCCCGCCGTGACCTTGCCTTGATCGACAACAGCGCGGAACGACGTAACGAAACGACAACCCAAGCTCGCCGCCGTGGCGAAGTCCATGTTTTCCGGTAGCGCGACCAGGTTCAAATCCGCCTTGTGAATCCCCACATACTCGGCGAAAGACCCCCAATGGGTGAAGCCCGGCTGAAACTGGCTGTGGCACACCTGCTGGTTGCCGCTATTGCATTCCGGGCAAGCCCCACAGCCACCGACAAAGGGAACGGTAATGCGATCGCCAACCTTCCACCGGGTGACATCCGTCCCCACCTCCGCCACGATCCCTGCCAATTCGTGACCGGGCACATGGGGCAACTGAATGTCAGGATCATGACCTTTCCAGCCATGCCAGTCGCTTCGGCATACCCCCGTGCCAAGGACCTGAACAACCACACCGTGACGTTCAGGGGTCGGGTCCTCGACGGTCATCAAACGGGGGGGTTGGGAAAAGGCTTCGTAAACTACGGCTTTCATGAAAATCCCTCTACTGTGCAAAAGCGCTATGCCTGAATCCGGGTTCGCGGACAGGCCAAATCGCAAACAAAAGCCAGCAGTAGCCACAGGCCCCACGACACGTACCAATCTCTGTCGCTTAGAGGTTGCAGCTGTACTGATATTCGAAGGGGAAGAATACGGTATCGACCACCAATGAAAAGGGTGCGTCGATAAGCAAAAAAGGGATCAGTTTTCCTTTGGATGTGCCCACCAGCCACCAGTCAAACCGCAGGCCGATGTAGGGACATCGGTGTTTGTCGTAATCCATCCGCATCGCGGTGGCCATGCAGCCGCTCAAGCTGGCGATCAGGATCAGCAGAATCACTTTTTGTAGCACGTAATGTCCTTATTGCTTCTTCGCGAAGAGGCTGCATAGACGCTTTCGCTAAAAGCGAGTCACCCTTCATGCCAGTGCGTAGAAGACTGCCCTTCCACGTCACCAACGTAGCCACCGCAACCTGGTGGGGGCGCTTACGCTCCACACTCCATGCCGGGTGCGCAGAGCGTGGACTTGAAGAAGATGCACAATGTATAAATCGGTTTTTTTACAACCACGGATGGGATCAACAAACGATGCACAAACAACTTTCAATGGCTGCAATGTCACTGACTTTTTACTGTACCTCTGCAGCAGCCCACTCCTATTCGGAGCTCAACACCCCCGACAAATCGGGTTTCATGTGGGGGAAGGTCTATCAGCATACAAAAGCGGCGTGCGGCACCTTGCCCGAAGATCTCGAAGACGACTATGCGAAAGCGATCCGACTCCTTTCCCAGGCCAGTCCCGAGTTTGGCCCAACCTATCAAGATGGCCTGAAACCCAGCGCAAAGAAGGATCCTTTGAGGTCAGTCGAGGAACAGGAGGATCTATGCGTAAAAGGTCAGGTAGGCCTTAGAACCCAGGTGAAGCTCGCACGATACTGGTTTTCTGCACAATGGTAGGCGGGCGGGCAGACCGTCGGCATTGATTCAGAGCGCTGCACTATCCTGCTATCGACGTCCAAGCTTGCACCGAGCGACATCCCTCCCCACCTCCGTCACGGTCCCAGCCAATTCGTGACCGGGTACATGCGGCAGCTGAATATCAGGATCATGACCTTTCCAGCCATGCCAGTCGCTTCGGCATACGCCCGTGCCAAGGACCTGAACAACCGCACCACATGGCCCTATGCCACTTATTTCTGCGCCCACGCTTTCAATCGGCCGGGGTATTCACTACATTGGGGGTAACTCTGCTCTGTCGACACGGACTGTCATGACTACCCTATCCCCGATCAGCTCCGCCATTCCCATCCAGACTCGCTCTGGCGTCGCGCCATCACCCACAACAGTGATAGAGCGTGCTGATGTCCTCCCGGCTCGACCATCGGCCACTGTCAGCCTGGGCAACCCCGTGGCCGATGTCGAATCACAGACCTATTCCCGACTCGGGCAACTGCCCGGCCAGGAGATTGTTCGTGTCTGGGAAAAGACCAGTCAGGATGCCGTCACTCGCGTCATGGGGACCAACCCCAGATCGCTGTCGATAGCCAACCGTTTCCACGGCCTGGGCGCAGCCTTGGTGGAGCAGTTCGCCAAGAGTGGTTCGAGCATTTCCCAGTCAGTGCTCCATACCACCACGGACAGGGCTCACAACACCGCCGAGATAAAATCCGAACAGGCACTGCTGCACAATAGAGCCGACAACCTGATCACCCTGAGCATCAAGACCGCCAGTGGCAAGACAGTTACCTTCAGCCTGACCAGCCAGGACGATGGACTTGGCGTTCAGGCTACGGTGGACGGGGGCCCGCTGAGCGAGGACGAACTCAAGGCCATTGGTGTTCTTGGCAGTGCCTTCCAGGCCGCTGTCGACGGGTTGACCGCCGAGCCTCCCAAGCTCGACCTGGGCAAGCTGACGCAGTTCGACTCCAGCGTATTGGCCACCATTGATCTGAACGCCAAGCTGAAGGGCGTGGACGGTGAGGACCTGATCCTTGCCTACCGCGCCGACAGCCAGAGCCGCACCACGCAAATGAGTGGTCCGGATGGCGAATTGAAGCTGAGCGTGGATCTGAAGAACAGCGCAATCCTGGGCGATGCCAAGCAACAGGCCAACGCACTGAACAGCTACCTCGCCCAGTTTGAGCGAGTGCAGGAGCGTGGCAGCGCCAAGGCTGCCCTGATGGAGATGTTCAAGGACGCCTTCAGCGCCATGAACAACCACTATCCTCAGGGCGTTACCCCGTCACAGCCACTGACCCGTAACGCGACGGACAAAGGCCTGCTGACTGGGCTGGCAGACTTCGAGGCGTCCATCAAACAAACCCACAACGCGTCCAACCCGATGCGCCCGTCCGAAGTCGATAGCTTTGCCTATAACCTGTCGCAAAAAACTGTCGTTGCAGGTTCCATAATGAGCAATCGCAGCGTCGATCAAGTCCAGCAATCGAGTTTATCGGCCAGTTATCACAAGAGCCTGAAGGGCGGGAAAGCACCCGTGATAGGCAAAACGACCGACTCGCAGAACTATCTCTACGTACAAGTGCATGACGAGGCCCGCAGTTCGGCCAGCCTCGCCTACAAGGACGGCCGACTGAGCAAAGCCGCCGTCACGCAAAGCGCCAGCCAGGACACACGGACACAGCAGTACGTCATGGGCAAAATGATTGAAGAGACGGTGGTGCCGAAACAAGCTTCAGCCAGCCGCAGTCACTTGGTATTGCTGGAGTACGCCGCCAAGCAAAGCAAAAAGTCCCAGGATGCGCAGGATCAATCCCTATTGAAGGAAGCCCTAGCGACCCTGCACAACTCGGTGCTGCTGCAGGAAAACCCTTCGGCACTGGTGCGTTGAAAGCAAAAGACAGTCGACTCTGCCTGCAGGATGAAAGTGGATACCGACGGTTTTCCTGGCGATGATTGGCTTTGCGCTGGGCCGCACCGTGCAGTGGTCTAACGAATTACGTAAAGTTTTTCTGCATGCAACTGATCTACGTCAAGCCCGTTCGGCCCACAGCAAATACCTTGGAACCTGGCTTTTAATGGTCATGTCCCAGGGTTTGCCATGGACCTTTTGCTTGAGTTAATCAACGGTGGAGCTGGCAGTCTGGCTTCCTACTTGGCGGCCCACGTCCTACTTTGTCTATTGCCAGCGTTTTTCATTGCCGGGGCCATGGCAGCACTTATTCCTAAAGCCAGCATCACTCACTGGCTGGGACGGCATGCACCTGTCTATGTTTCCTACCCAGCGGCGGCATTGGCCGGGGCACTCATTGCCGTCTGCTCATGCACCATTGTTCCTTTGTTCGCGGGCGTTTACCGCAAAGGCGCGGGTATCGGCCCGGCGATCACCTTTCTATTTTTTGCCCCGGCAGGAAATATCATGGCCCTCACCTATACCGGCAACATTCTGGGAGCGGAGTTTGCAATTGCCCGTTTGATTCTCTGCCTGATCTTCGGCATCGGTATTGGCTTGATAATGGCGACTCTGTTCTGGAAAGACGACCTGACCCACGATGCACAGGCAGATGCCCTGTTCGCAGAGAAAGCCAGCATTTGCGGGCCTGCCCTGGGCATCCTCCTATCTCTGGTGGCCCTGCTGATCGTGGGTACCTTGAGACTGTGGCCCCTGACCGCAGACCTGATCAGTATCAAAGTCCCGCTTTTCTGGGCCCAAGCGTGGCAGGACACCCTGTTTGACTGGGTTCCATATGACGCCAGCAAAGGAGAAGAAGGCGTGAGCTTGCAAGGGTCTGTACTCATCGCCCTGCTCCTGCTGATTGCCGCCACGGCCAAGCGTGGTCTGGATAACATCACCGAAGGTGCCAATAACTGGACATGGGTTGCACTGGGCCTGACCGCCAGTACTTTGCTGATCGCCTCGATGCGCCTGACGCCAGAACCTGGCACATTGGTTTTCATCTTCACGGGTCGAGTATTCGGTGTCGCACTGGCCCTATTGTCTGTTTGGTACTTTGCCCGAAAACTGCCAGCCGAAGACTGGCAAGGCTGGCTCTGGGAAGCCTGGCGCTTCGTCAAGCAGATATTCATGGTGCTGGTGGTGGGTGTATTCATCGTCGGCATGGTTCGCCAGGTTATTCAACCCGAGTGGATTGAAAGCGTTGCAGGCAGCAACTCAGTGACCGCCAATGCCATAGCAGTAGGGTTCGGCGTGTTCATGTACTTCCCAACCTTGGTAGAGGTACCCGTCGCCCGCATGTTCCTCGATCTTGGTATGCATCCTGGCCCGCTCCTGGCCTATCTGATGGCAGACCCTGAACTTAGCTTACAGAGCATGCTCATGGTGGTGGCTGTGATTGGTCGCAGGAAGACCGCCGCCTACGTTGGGTTAGTCGCTTCGTTCAGCATCGTGGCAGGCCTGCTCTATGGTGCCTGGGTCGATGGCACCGGCTGGCTGACCCTGGGTGCAGGCGTGGCGGCCTTGCTGGCGATGACCGCTGCGATTTTCCAGTTGATCCGTTTTCAGCGTAAACAAACAGCAAGCTGACTTTCACAACCAGGAGCTTCCAATGCTGAACATCAAAATCCTCGGTTCAGGATGCGCCAACTGCAAGAAACTGGAGGCCGCAGCCCGTCAAGCCGCGCAGAATCTAAATATCCAGGCCGAATTCGAAAAGATCACCGACATGGGCAAGATGATGACTTATGACATCCTCTCCACGCCGGCTCTGGTGATCAACGAGAAGGTTGTAAGCAGCGGGAAAGTTCCGACGGTTGCGGATATTCAGGGCTGGATTTCGACGGCGGGCCCTGCCAATTCCTCCACGTGCACGTAGCCCGATGAGGTTCATGCCCTCCTGCCTAGTGGCTTCATATCGCCTCGGCATGCCTGGGTAAAGCGATGGAAATCAAGGCGGCCAGCAACACGAATGCGCTTGATATCCAAAGGCATGCGCCCAATCCAAACACCTGGTAAATCCAGCCAGAGAGCACGGTGCCGATCAAGCGCCCCGTGGCGTTCGACATGTAGTAAAACCCCACATCCAACGACACGCCGTCTTCCTTGGCGTAGGACACGATCAGGTAGCTGTGCAGCGACGAGTTCACGGCGAACAACGCCCCAAAAACCATCAATCCACCCAACAGCACGACCTGTTGCGACAGCCCGGTGTTCAGCCCCAGCGCAATGGCCGCGGGCAGACCCGCCAGTGCAAGTGCCCACAGAAACGCCGCTCGACCGTCCGGCACGTGACCTCGTTTCTTTCCAGTGATGTTGGGCGCGAAGGACTGGACGATGCCGTAGCCGATCACCCAGGCCGCCAGGAAGCCGCCAACCTTCCAGAAATCCCAGCCGAACACGCTGCTCAGGTACACCGGCAAAGCCACCACGAACCAGACATCGCGGGCACCGAACAGGAACATCCGCGCCGCCGAAAGGATGTTGATCGCCCGGCTCTTGGACAGGATGTCACGAAACTTGGGCTTGGCTTTGGCCTTGCCCAGGTCCTTCTTCAACAGGATCAAGCTACTGATCCAAATCAGCGCCAGGCCACCCGCCATGGCAAGCAACGCGCCTTTGAAACCGACCCATGCCAGCAAAGCTCCGCCGAGAAAGAAGCCGACACCCTTGAGCGCATTCTTTGAGCCAGTGAGGATCGCCACCCATTTGTAAAGCTTGCCCTGCTGCCCATCGGGGACCAGAAGTTTGATGGAGCTTTTGGCGCTCATCTTGTTCAGGTCTTTGGCAATCCCCGACAGCGCCTGAGCCCCCATCACCCAAGGGATGGTCAGCCAAGCGACCGGCACTGTCAGCATCAACAGCGCCGCCACCTGGAGGCCCAGACCGATGTTCATGGTCCGGTTAAGTCCCAGCCGGGCACCGAGGTAACCACCCACCAGGTTGGTGATCACGCCAAAGAGCTCGTAGAACAAAAACAACGCCGCGATTTGCAGCGGGCTGTAGCCCAACGCGTGAAAGTGCAGCACCACCAGCATGCGCAAAGCGCCGTCGGTGAGGGTGAAGGCCCAGTAGTTACCCGTCACGAGCAGGTACTGCCGCACGGACGGCGCGAGGGCTGACAACGCTTTCATGGCCGCTCCTCAGACTGCCAGACCGACCATTTTGGCCAGTTCGACCGTGCGGTTGGCATAGCCCCACTCGTTGTCATACCAGGCGTAAAGCTTGACCTGGGTGCCGTTGATGACCATGGTCGACAGCGCATCGATGATCGATGAACGCGGGTCGGTACGGTAGTCGATGGACACCAGCGGACGCGTCTCGAAACCAAGGATGTCTTTGAGCTCATTCTCGGCAGCATCCTTGAGGAACTGATTGACCTCGTCGACGGTAGTGGCCCGTTCGACCTCAAAGACACAATCAGTCAGCGACGCATTGGCCAGCGGCACACGTACGGCGTGACCATTCAGGCGCCCACGCAACTCCGGGAAGATTTCGGCAATGGCGGTGGCCGAACCGGTACTGGTTGGAATCAGGCTCATGCCACAGGCCCGCGCACGGCGCAGGTCCTTGTGTGGCTGATCGAGAATGCTCTGGGTGTTGGTCAGGTCGTGAATGGTGGTGATCGACCCGTGGCGAATGCCCAGCTTTTCGTGGATGACTTTAACGACAGGGGCCAGGCAATTGGTGGTGCAAGAGGCAGCAGTGACGATGCGGTGCTGCGCAGGGTCGAACAGGTGCTGATTGACGCCCATGACGACGTTTAACGCGCCTTTTTCCTTCACCGGAGCGCACACCACCACACGCTTGACCCCCTGATCCAGGTAAGCCTGCAGCACCGCGACGGTTTTCATCTTGCCGCTGGCTTCAATCACCAGATCGCAACCCGACCAATCTGTGTCGGCAATCGTTTTGTTCGCGGTCACCTTGATGCGCTTGTCGCCAATCACTACTTGATCACCTTCTGCGCTGGCCTCGTTATGCCAACGGCCGTGCACCGAGTCGAAGTTGATCAGGTGCGCATGGGTGACTGCATCGCCCGCCGGATCGTTGATCTGCACGAATTCGAACTCAGGCCAATTCCAGGCAGCCCGCAGAGCGAGGCGACCGATACGACCAAATCCATTGATGCCAACTTTGATAGTCATGTTGTTGTGCTCTGTTGTCAGTGGGCGTTCGACTGGCTGTCGAACTAGCCATACAGGAGGGAGGGCTCCTGTTACTCATGATCATTGTTCCTGAGGCTACAGCGTGCCAATCAGCGTAATCAGGCAGTCTGGCTTTCGCAGCAAACGACTGCACGCTCAGGCCGATCACCCATTCCATCAAGGCGTTTGGCATCAGGGCTTAACCAGTGCTTGTTGCTTTCCAGCGTCGTGGTTAGCACTTGATGAACCCAATCGGGGAGATTCGGGTGCAGTCGGTAATACACCCATTGGCCTTGCCGACGGTCAGACAACAGGCCGCAAGTACGCAACTGCGCCAGGTGCCTGGAGACCTTTGGCTGACTCTGGTTCAACGCGCAGGTCAGCTCGCAAACACAAAGCTCTCCTTCACGAGTGATGAGCAGCATGGTGCGCACGCGAGTGTCATCAGCCAGGCATTTGAAAACAGTGGCTGGTGTCAAATGGTCAGCCATATCGATTCTCAGCGAACAGAGCGCGGGCTTTGCTGGTCATTGTGAATGCCTCGATTTATATACGATTTTTCGAATATATGATTTTACGAATAATAGATAAACCCCTCCCATCGGAAAAACTCAAAAACAACCAGCTCCTGGCGAACAGATGCCCATAAAAACCCTTTTTATAGGACACCCGGGATATTCAATCAGCAGAACGGCTCAGAACCATCTTGAAAAATGCATATACGCATATGGTAATAACACTGTCCTCCTACCGCGGATTACCTGTGTTCCGATCCACGCCCTCAGGATGGGCCAATGGCCTGCTAAACAGCCACATCTCGAACAAATCGCATCAAGCTGGGCATGATGTAGGCCGCATCCTGGCCGACACCTCTGAGTGTCGCTGAAGCAAAATTCCGTTGTTTCGGTAGACCGACAAAATACAGCCCGGGCAAATGCTTCGCCTGCCCGTTACGATTAGCCCAATATTCGTTGCCTGGACATTCCAACCCGCTCAAGAACTCCAGGTTCGGGCGAAAGCCTGTAGCAAACACCAAACTATCAACCTCGGTGTGCTGCCCATCAGACCAGATCACGCCGGTTGGTGTTATCGCCTCGAACATCGGCTTACGCTCGAAAAGCCTTTGCTCAAGCGCTCGTCGATAGATCCCGTCATCGAGCACCGGCGTGCTTTGATCGCTCAACCAACGGGTCTTTTCCAACCCTGACCACTTCAGCCACGCATGAAAATCCACGTCGAGTATCTTTTGCGGAAAAAACCGAATGGGCTCCCTGCTTGCCAGCACGACGTTGCCTACATGAGCCAGTTCATAAGCAATTTGAACCGCCGAGTTCGCAGCGCCAACCACAACCACGCGCTGGTCACCAAAGCCATTGGTATTTCGATACTCCGCGCTGTGCAAACTGCGCCCGAGAAAACCCTGAAGCCCTTGAATATCGGGAATGAAAGGCTTATTGAATCCACCCGTGCAGACGATCAGCGCCTTGGAGCAAAAGTGTTCCCCATCGTCGGTTTGAAGCTGAAACAGCCCGTGCTCTCTGCGTACATGCTGTACACGGGCGTACTGACGAACTGGCAATTTGAATGCCTTTGCATAGTCTTCCAGATAGCGCACGACCTCATCACGAAACGGGTAATGATCAGGCTCTGCCGGGAAGCGCATGCCTGGCAATGACGAGTAAGCCGCTGGAGAAAACAGCTTCAGACTGTCGTAGTAGTTGCGCCAACTCCCTCCCGCAGACCGCTCAGCATCCAAAATCAGGAACCTGAGGTTTTTCTGCTGCAAATGCCAACCGCACGCCAATCCTGCTTGACCTGCGCCGATCACAATGACATCCATGATTTCATTCATTACATTCATATATGCACACTCATGCACGCTATAGGACAAAAAAAATCAGGACGCACCCGGGCAGCAGAACGGGGTCAGGCATTTCATATGCTCAAGAATAGCTTCGAGGCGTGCCACCACCGCCGGACCATCCACCTCGTAGAACATCTGCCTGCTGACCTTGGTGCCACGGACGATACCTGCCTCTAACAGCACTTGCAGATGTCGGGAAACAACTGAACGTTCCTGGGGCAATCCTTGGGCAATCTCGGCGATATCGGCGCGCCCCAGTTGCATCACGCGCTTGAGCACAGCGACACGCGAAGGCTCGCAAAGTGCTTTGAAGAAAGCGCCATCGAGAGACTCGATGGCAGCGTCAATTGCGCGGGTTCGGTGAAGGATTCGATCAGTCATGCGACTGACTATATGTGCATGCTTGTGCACGCGTCAATACTCTGCAAAGCCCCCCAGACATTGCACTTTCTGGAAGGCCTATAGCCTAGGGAGCGAGATGTCCGTACCCGGCTGCACGGGTGAAGTCGGCCAGATGCCAAATATCACCGTTCGCCCCCCAAGTGCCATCAACCACATCCTGGATCTGTATTGAGGTCAGCAACTGGCGCTGATCCTCCGTTGTCAGGCTCGAGTGTATTGCGCAATGCAATTCACGCACGTAGCGCTGGCGCATCGGTGCATCAAGAACGCCGGCAGGCACCTTGACGATGACAATGCATGGAACGGCCCTGGCATGAGGAGCAACGCCTCCGCACAGCCATTCATCGGCCTGAATTTCCTCAATGAGCACCCAGCACAAAGCTCGCTGCTGAGGGGCATCGCCCATGTGTTCATTAACCATTGCCACGTCGCTCACGCTTCGAAGCAACTGTTGGCGCTGTGGCTGATTGAAAGCTCCCGTAGGCACCTTGATCAAGATGTTTGGCATGGCAAAACCTCACTGTTAACTGGAAGCGCCATTGGGCCAGTTATCTCCTGCCTCCATAAGTGACCGATTCGACTTCTTTCGGGCATAATCGGACAATGTACGATTTCACTGTTCTAGTCTTTCCCGAGTCGTTCGCCTCAAGCGTCGCGGCCACCCTGGACATCCTCGGCACCGCCGCGACACTTGCGCAGCGCCAAGGCCTCGCCGTGCCACGCTGGCGAGTTTGTGGGCCGCAGCCAGGGCTGATTACGCTAGGGCAAGGCATGCAACTGTTGGTCGACGAACTGACGACAGACGTCGAGGACAACTCCTGCTGGGTCATTCCGGGCCTTGGCATCAGCGACTTCGACGCGCTGCTGCAGCGTCTTGAGCAAGACTGGGTACTGCAGACACTGCCAGCGCTGAGGGCACATGTGAATGAAGGCAAGGAGATTGCCGCCTCGTGCTCGGCTGTCTTTCTCCTGCATGCCGCAGGATTACTGGACGGTCGAAAGGTAACGACCTCCTGGTGGCTCGCCCCTTGGCTGTCGAGCATTGCGCCTGACTGCATCGTCGACCCCAACGTCATGGTGCTTTGCGACCCACCCTTGACGACCGCTGGCGCAGCCTTCGCGCAAACTGACCTGATGCTGCACCTGCTGCGCAGGCGCCTGTCGCCAACGCTCGCCGACTATGTGGGCAAGGCTCTTCTACTCGACGGCCGACAGTTGCAATCCCCATTCATCAACCCAGCGATCATGGCCCGGGGCAATACACTGGTCGCCAACCTCACCGCTTACATAGAAGCCTGCCTGCCCCACCCTCCCAGCGTTCCGAGCCTTGCGGCGTACGTCGGCATGTCTGAGCGAACGCTGTCCCGGCACCTTCGAAAAGCAACCGGCCTTTCAACCCAATATTTGATCCAGCGCGTGCAACTGAACAGGGCCCGCGTGCTACTGGAAACCAGCAGATACTCCGTTGAATCTATCGCCGAGCAGGTGGGATACCAGGACGCCACGGCCCTACGGCGACTTATGCGCCGCTTGTTGAACGCATCCCCGAGACAACTGCGCCAGTAGCTCAAATGAGTGCGAGGGCAGCCGCACAGTATGATGACGAGCCCTAGCCCAAACCGATCTCAATGTCTTCTGGGAATACGAGCTTTCCATACCAGCCGTGCCCGGCCGTAAGAGCAGATATCCGAGCAAGCAACAGCCCCCCAATAGCAAGGCTCTTTTCAATCCGCCGACCTTACTGACCATTACCCTACAGATAAGCCACAGATGAAGAATGCTTGCAGCACATGCAAGGAAGATAAACCCAAAGGCCTGAAACGAGCCGGGCATCCATGTTCCTCATATTCCTATACGCCGCAGCATAGCGCTCCCAAAGCACTGCCGGCCAGCAACTCCCCGCTCAAAGTCACCGCACCAAAAAGGCTGGCCGGATCATTTCCGCCATGTCGATGAAATCAGTCCTGATGGCTTCGAAGTACGTTGCATCAAATACGCGGTGATCGGTGAAACGGCTCGGTGCCAGGATCACGCCGATATCGTGTGGTCGGAGGCAATCCCCGACCTGAATATCAGCGAAATCACGGGATAGTTTTGCGCGGGCACAAAAAAGCCGATCCATCTGATCGGCTTAAGTGCCTGATTTTACTCAGTAAATATGGTCGGGACGGAGTGATTCGAACACTCGACCCCTAGCACCCCATGCTTGAAAACGGGTCAAAAGCCCAGCATTTATTGGCTCTTCTCACGGCGCTCGCTGCAAACGGTGCCCTACTGAGCCAAGCCGGAATTAGCGAATCCCCGAAAAAGTCCCCTCGCCTTTTTTGCCCCCTCCTCCGGCGTCCTGCCGAACGAACACAATCCCTATTTATTCAATTCTCGCACATACGCCTGGCACGCCCGCAGCGCGATCAACCCCCGGTCGCCGGCGTCGGTGATGGCGATAATTCGTTGAGCATGCGCTGGGTCAAGTTGGGCTCTTGCTCTTCCATGAACCACGCCGACGGCGCCGGGGGTGGCAGGCACTGCGCAGCCACTGGCTGGATCCTCGTCAAGGAGGACTGACAGCCGCAAATCAGCAGTGGCAAGGCGATCGCGCAGGCGAGCCTGTTTTTTCTCTTCATTGGTCAGTGCCTGATGGTGGGTTTGTTCGCTGCTGGAGAGGCGCTGCTCGAGCGCCAGGCGCTTGCCCTGCTCTGTTTGGATCTGTGCGGCTGCCGCATTGCCGATGGCAGTCAGGTCGGATTTATGAAGGCCTGCCTGCTCTGCCAATTGCTTGCCATACCGCCAGTCCTGGACCTTCCAGGTGCCACCGACAGCCAGCAGCAGGAGCGCCAGCACGCCAACGGCCAGAACCTTCAGCCCCAGGGGATTCATGGCACGTCCTTGAAGAACACATGATTGCCTAGGCACAGGGTCTGGGTGGCATCCTTGGCCCAAGCCGGCGCCTTCGGCATGGTCGTGGCGTAGTAGTGGGTTGCGCCTTTCGTGATGTCAGCCTCGGCGCCGGAGATCACCAGATCGGCCGCACGCTGCGCCTGGGCGAACTGCTTCGGCGGGATTGGCTTCGCGCCGGTCAGGTAGGGATAGTTCGGGTCGTTCTTGTTCCAGCAGCTGAACTGGTACGGCTTCAGGCAGACACCGGCGTAACCTTCGCCCCACCAGGACCGGGCCTTACCGTCGTTCACGCGGTTGCGGATGACGCAGGCCACGGCCACCTGACCGGCGAAACTCTCGCCACGGGCTTCTCCGTACAACGTCCGCGCTAAAATATCGCGGTCTCTCTCGGTCGCGTTCATCAGATATGACTCCAGGATCTTCGGTTAACGATTTTGGAAATGGTTTGGAAGGCGACGCCGAACTCACGGCCGATAGCGGCCAAGCTTGCGCCAGTAGGGCGGCGCGCCCTGATCTTCAGGACCAAGTCGTCGTTGAGCTTCGCGCCACCATTCTTTGCGCCCGCCGGGACTGTGCCGTGCGAGATCTTGTCGCTCTCGTTCTCGGCGTGAGTCTTCCAGGAGAGGTTTGAGTAATGCGAATTGCTTGGGTCACCATCGCCGTGGGCGACTTCGTTTCGATCGCCTGATGGCGGACCGAGGAATGCCATAGCAACCAGTCGGTGTGCTTCGAATGTTTGGTGTTTGCAATTGATCGTGAGCTTGAATCGCGGGTAGCCGGCGTGATGCCAGCAGAAAGACAAAAGCTTCCCAGGGAACGTGCGTCGGCCCGTGGTCCTTCGGCGGACATGACCGTATTCGCTCACTTCATAGTCGTCAGAGGCATGACTCAGGCGCCACTGCAGGCCATCAAGCGTCAATCCGGCCGGCAGTGGGATGTCCCTCATTTGCCACCCCACAGCGTGCGCGCGAGGATGTCGCGGTCCTTCTCGGTTGCGGTCATAACTTTTCTCCAGGCGAAAAAAAGCCCGCTCGATGGCGGGTTGCGGTGGTCAGTGGCGGTCAGATTGAATCAGCGGTTACCAACATAGGCGCCGCTATGATTTCAGGGATGGGCGGCTCGGTCGGCCATACCGGTGATTCAAACCATCCGGGCTGCGTGGTCACTTTGCCCAGGGCGTACTTGTAGACCTTCCAGGCTTTCAGCGGAGCAACCAGCGCGGCCTGCTCTGCCTCCTCTTCAGGTGTCGCCTCGCCAATCTCGATCCCGTATCCCAAGGTGTCGATGCGGTCTTGGATGCGGGAGATCTGCATCGCGGCCCGGGTGTTTCGCTCGGCCAGGCCGGACTTCATTGCAGCCAGTTGACCGGCGAGTATCGCCGCCGCCTTCATTTCTTTGGTGATCAGCCGGGACCAGTCGATCACGCCGTCGGTTACAGGTTCGGCGGGATCGGGCTGAGGCGCGACATAATCCGCCTGCTCGGGCCCGGGGAAAACCACCACCCCGTCGGGCACGTCCAGCAGTGGCGACGGAAAAGCCTGGGCCTGGCTGTAATTGCTGGGGTTGGGAAACATTAGCGTCAAGACCAGCTCACCGTTGAGCCGTTCAACGTCACCAGCAAACCATATCGAATCGATAGCTTGGCGCGGGAGCGTGTCCCCCTCCCCCACAAGAGATAGATCGAAGTCCTCTCCGTTAACGGTCAAGACATCGACGTTTTTGACCACCTCAAGTGTATCATCCCGACGCTGCGGGCTAAGTATGATTTTCATTAGTACCACCTCCCTACCGCTACATACCCAGGTAAACAAGATGATGTTGCGAGCGGACCATGTGCTACTAATAGAACGCTACTTGATGTCGGTGGGTTATTACTCAACCAAGCCCGGCTCGTACCCGTCGCCGTGTCAAACGTTGGTGCCGGCGAAACGACCGGAGGACTATTGAAAGGCATTGCGAATGTCAATGCTTGGCCTGATGGTGATAAGAATAGAGAACCTTGGGATGCGGTTGTAACTAGGCGCGTGGTATGGACATATCTACAAATCTGACTACCATCTGCAAATCGAACATATTCACCATTGCTGTTGGTGCCACTCTCAATGATAGCGCCAGTTGGTATACCCCCCACTTGAGATACGGCTCCTACCATATTTCCGGAGTTGTATGTTTTGCGCCAAGGAAGCCAGGTCCCATTATTTAGAACTCGCTCATACTCTTGGCCGACTGTAACCGTCATGTATTTCTGGATTGCATAGACGGGTGTTATGCACTTGTTCTCTAGATAACCATTAGTTGCTTCCGGGGCTGATCCCTGTGTAGCACCCGCTGACACATAATAGAAACCATTGGTCCTAATATCATTGATGGTCGTAGAGGGAATCGCCTCCAAATTCTCGGCACCAATACCGTGATCTCCGACTTTCAAAACTCTACCCGTCGTAGAATCACTACGAGTTGTAGTTAAAGTAGCGGTAGCAGCGGTCCCCAACCCCAAACCAGTTCTAGCGGTGGCTTGGGTAGTGCCACCAGTGCCGCCCTTTTCCACCGGCAGAATGTCATAGTTACCGGTGGTGCCGAGTGCAGCAAGCTGGGCACCATAGGCGTTAACAATGGCTCGCAATGCATCCGCCGAATCCTTCACGTAGCCTTGCATGGGAGCCAGAGCATAGGCGCCCGCGGCCGCAGTTGAGCCTTGATATGGCGGATAGATGGACATCGATGTGTTGCTGACTACGTTGGTGACTTCATACCACCGACCATCGGGCCCGCGAAAGGCATCACCGACACGGCAGTTCGCAATGAAGGCCGTGCCGGTGCCGGTCACGGCGTTGGAATTCAGGGTGACGGAGACCGTTCCCGTTTTATACCAGGGCATGGAGTTGTCCTTTATTTTAATCAATAAAAAACCCGCGCTTGGCAGGTCGTTTTGAATTGGCGTGTCAGTTATACGGGAAAGGCAAGTTGGCTACCTCTATTACCAGAGCGGTAGGCGCTCGATCTGTGGGGATGTTAAAAAATGATGGGGTGCTATAAACCGGTTTGTATTGCTCAGTGGTTCCAGCACTAGAGCAAAACATAAAGGAAATGCCGCCAACTCTTCCAAATGCCCCCTCCACCCCACCATGTTGACTGTAAGCTTCAAACCCATGATTAAGCGAAGGGTCATTTATACCACAAGACCTGCTCCAAGGCAGATAAGCAGCGTACTCCTTGCTAGGCGTCAAGTTCAAATCTACCCGGGACATGATTCGGGAAAAATCGCCTGCTGAGTTGCCGGCATTTAGGCTAACGTTATAACCACCTGCGTATGCTGGGTCGCGCCAATCAACTGGTCTATTGGGCGAGCCGCGAGGACCCAACGGTGGAGCCGGAACAGTCGATATAACATTAAGTGGAAGCTGTAGAGAGTTGAAAGTTATTCGCCCCGTATCCGTCCACGTCTTCAAGTAAGGACTTCCAACAATGCTGTCCGACATCAAATCAAAGCAATAGAACTTTGTAGAAGTGGTGGCACAGGAATAATAAAACGTTATGGAAGACCCTGATACGCTGGTGCCATTCAATGCCCCCGGACCTACGATAAATACAATCGGAGAAATGGCGTTCGTAACAGTAAAGCCGTGCAAGCAATCAGTTTTCTTTGACTGATCTACTACAGCAGTTACAGGAGTCCAGTTTGCACCATCATTTGGGTCAAGTTGAGCCGAACGCAATTGTCTCCGACTCCATGTCTGAAGATATGCCATGTTTCCGCTTTTGACTAGGCCATAGCAGATCAGGGCAGTATCAAACAGAAGCTCACTGTTCTCCTTGTAAACCTTGAGTTGAGGCATCAGTAGTACCCATAGTAGATGCGGCAGTTGGCCGAGAAGTATCCCCAACCATTTGTTGAGTAGGAATAAGCCCAGGACAACGTGCTCCCGGTTATCGTCACCCCGGGCTTCTTCCCTTTCTCCCTTTGCAGATCAACCAGCGGGACGACGATGTAAAACCGAGTCTTCCCTGTCGGCACCGCGGGTATCGCGGTTGATCCATTTACAGAGCCGGTGTCGACTGAGCCTTGGTGCTGACTGATGCTCATCGTCATGTCGAGCATGACCACGCCAGCCGGCGTTTTTATAACGAGTCCAGTCATGTCACACGCTCAGGTCAATGGCCAGGTTGCCGTTAGGGTGGTAGAACTTCAGGCCGCTGCTGTTCAGGGCCATACGCCCCTGACCGGCTACCTCGCCATTCATCTCGAAAGCGCCGGTTTTGTAGATCGCCCAGCCGGTCTGCCCAAAGACATAGTTGGTCGACTGAATCACCGAACCGATTTTCGCTGTGGTAATCGTGCCGTCCTGGATGAAGGCTGAGTTCATGAACACCTGCCCGCCCTGGACTGCAAACGGTACCGAGATGGCGCCGCCGGCAATGGTGTTCACGATGGCGAAACGGTCCGCGCTCACCAGGAACTGGCTTTGCAAACCGGCCGGACCGTTCTCGATGCCCAGCCCAACACCAGCAGTGATGTACTGTCCCGTGCCAGAGTTGTACTGCAGCTTCACCGACCAGGTGGCCGACACCTTCCCGCTCACGTCATTGATGATCGACGTGTTCTGTTGGATGGCGGTTTGTTGAGAGCCAACGGTGGTGCTGAGCTGGCTGATCTGTTGCGCGGTGGCCGACTGGTTGGTGGTCACCACCTGCGTCAGCTTGGTGATGTTTGAAGAGTTCTCTCCAATCTTCGTGTCGAAGGTAACCAGCTCACGGGCAATTGCCTCATTTTCGGAGGCGCTTACCTTGCGCTCCTCCGCGATTGCGGCGGTGCTGGTCCAACCCTTAATGGCGTCTGCCAGGTCACCCTCACCGTTGTCGTCACGGTACGACGCACGCAACGCTTCGAAGGCCGTGGTCTGGGCAGTGACGACACCGTCAATCTCGGTGATGTCAGTGGTGTTGGTTGCCACCTGTTGCGCCAGGCCGTTGGCTGTCTCGACCGACTGCCCAACATCGAGCCAGTAGGTGGCGTTCGGCGGCGGATTGCCAGTCGGAACGTTCTGTTTGGCCTGGTAAATGCGATCCGCCTCTACCACCATCTGGCCTTTCAGGTATGCCTGCGTCGGCACATAGCCGCCAAGCCCCTCCAGGTTGTCGATCTGATCCTGAAGGCCGGGGATCTTCTCGATTTCATCCAGCAGGTCCTGACCCAGTTCCGTCTCCGTGATCTGGCCGGCGATCATTTCCAGGATGGGCCCAGCGTTAGAACTGGCCTGGCCCATGACGCCGTTGACCACCGGATACCAGGGGCCGACGTTCCCGGTCCGATCCACCAGGCGCGCCCAGAAAAAGAACGTCGCGCCAGCCAGCAGGCTTTGCAGGTTGTAGTCGCTCTGGGGGTAAGCCAGGTCAGCCAGCTTGGTAGCGTTCGCCAGCACGTTGGTCGGTCCATACCAGATCTCGGTGCGCTGAGTGTCCTCGGCTCCAGCAGGAAAACCCCACTTGAGACCGATGCCGAACAACAGCGACGTTGCCGTCAGGAACGACACCGCCGGCGGCAGGCCTTCCTTGCCCTTGAGGTCGGTCAGCACAGAGTTGCGCCAGATCGACGATATGTCGAAGGCACTCACCGCACGGACGCGAGCCACATAGGCGCCCGCATAGATGCCGACAACATCCACGTTGGTCGAGCCGGTGCGCTGTACCTTGATCCAGTTCCCGCTGTCCTTGCGCCACTCAATGTCATAGGCCACAGCTCCTTCCACGGCGGGCCAACTGATTGTCATGGTGGCCACCGCCAGCCCCTGAGCAACAGAAGAGGTCGACGCGACTGTGACACTCGCAGGCGCGGGCACAACGGTGATAGGGATCACGCTGATTGGCCGATCTTCCAGGCGCGCGCCCGTGTCGATGTGGGCAAACTTGCTCGGTTCGTACTGCAGAGCGCTTATTTCGAAGTCGCCCTCGGTGGTGCGCTTGGTCCGGAGCACCCTATACAGCGGGATCGCCAGGTCATCCGCGTCGAGCGCCCACTGAAGCTGGGGCCTGGGCGCTTCGCTGTAGGCGACGGTCACGGTCACGGCGCGGCCCGACACGCTCTGCACCGTGCGCCCTTCAGCTCGGCCGCCAGGTAGGTTGATGATCAGGCGATCACCCGCCTTAGCCTGGGTGTCCCGGTCCAGGGTCACCACGCGACCGGCAACGGCAGATATACGCCCGCCAATCTCCCGGCCGGCCAGCAGCGAGTCGGCCACAGGAATGATGTGGCCCGGGAGCGGAATAACCCCTTCCATGCCGGTCTTGAAGGTGACGGTGCGGTCTAGGTTGTTACTCAGTATCGCCCACTTGCCCCGGCGCTGGGCCTCGGAGGCGCGAGTGCAGCCAATGGCGCTCAACTCGGTTGGCCGGTCCCCATAGCGGCGCTGAAGACTCAGGTCCGAAAACGGAATGACGTCGGAATCGTAGTTGTTCGCCGGGTTGTCGTAGCTGACCAGAGCTCGGGTGTACCGGGTCTTCGCCGAGGCGCTGCCGTAGGCAAATTTCCCGTCGATGACGTTCGCCCGAGTGAAGACGTAGTCGAAGTCCTGGGCGCGAGGCATGTCTGCCTGCATGATCAGTTGGCCCTGAGCCCAGTAGGTCATCCCACGGTAAATGCCAGAGATATCACGCAGCAGCGTCCAGGCGTCGGCCTTGCCTTGCAGGTTCATATCACAGAGGAAGCGCGGCTCAGTACCGCCAAGGCCATCGGGAACAAGCTGGTCGCAGTACTGCGCGATCCGGTACAGCTCCCACTTGTCGACCATGAACGTCTTGATGCGCTTGCCCAGGCCGAAACGGTCCTCGGTGCAAATGCCGTATGTGATCCAGGCCGGGTTATTGGTCCAAGCCAGCTTCATGCTGCCATCCCAGGTGCCGGTGTAGGTGCGGCTGATCGGGTCGTAGTTGCTTGGGACCTGCCATTTCCGGGCCTTGCACTTCACGGTGACAGCCGGGATGTTGGTGAACTGCTCGGCGTCGAACTCGATGTACAGCAGCGCGGTGTTAGGGTAGCGCAGCTTCGCATCGATCACCTCAGTGAAGCCGGCGATCAGCATGGTGTCGGCGATCTTGTTGCTGTTCTGGTTGGGTGTCAGGCGGCGGACGCGGATCTGCCAGCCGGTGGTTGCTTCGGGCAGGTCAACACGCTTGGAGCGCTCGTAACGGGTAGTGGTCTTGCCATCCACAGCATCGGTCAGAACTTGCTGATAGGCACCGCCGTCGGTAGCCACGTCGATTGCGTACTCGATCCTGTAGCCGCCAATGTTGCCCTGGTCGTCCTGGCGCTGGAGCGCTGGCCAGGCGAAGCGCAGGCGTACGGCCGACAGCTGAGTGTTCGTGACAGATCGGACCCAGGCCGCATCGCTACGCAGTTCGATGTTCAGCGATGTCTCGTTCTCTACCGACGGAATTCCGGGGATGTAGGCCTGATCCACGGAGCCAGGGCGCCAATCCCATTTCACGTTCGGGAAGTTGACGTTGCCACTGGCGTCATTGATCGGCGTGTTATCCAGGTAGATGTCGGCCGCCGTTGGCACGCCTTCAAACTCGCCCTCTCCAACAGCAATCAGCAGCTTCGCGACGTTGGTGGAGCGCAGGTTATCGTTGGCCTCGGTTGGCGATTTTGGTTTGCTGCTGCCGCCCTTCTCGCCACGGATTTCCATCTTTCGTGCTGCGCCCATGCTTTCCTCCAGGCGAAAAAAAACCGCCTCATGTGGCGGTCTGTGTATCTGTACAGGGTGGACGAAATGACAGTGGCGCGTCAGTCGCAGCGGAGCGTAGCCTCCCGGGGCGAATCCACCCGGCTGGGAGCCATCATGAGTTCATTGCTCTTTTACATGGACGAACACGAAGCCACTGTTGTGACTGACACCCTCATCGTAACGCCTGACGAGGTCTTCCTCGGGCACGCCAACAAAGCAGTTTCGGTTGATGAGCTAAGGCTGATAACCGCCGGGACTGGAGCCGCCGACCTGTTCATTCACTGGATCTCCTTCGTGAATGAAGAGAGTGCTGCCTCGGATGTAGATTCTCTCAACGATCAAGCGACCGAGCGACTTCAGGCCATCTGGCGCGAAATGCAGCGCCAACTCCCCGCCCTCTCGGATCAGACAGCAACGATCTATCTTTTCGGGATTTCCAACAATACTGGCTTTGTTCATAGCTACGTCTACCGCTCGACATCGAATTTCGAATCCTCCCGACTCGCGCACGGCCTGGCAATGAGGCCGGCGGTGACTGCCGAGGACTTGGGAGGGGTTGAGTATTGGAACTTCCCCGCAAGCGGAAAAGAAATCATGCGAGTGCAAGCTGCTCTGGAGCACGCTAAGCCGAAGGGCCAGCGCGTCCTTATTGGTGGAGTGGCAAGCGTCCTCAAGCTAACCAAAGATGGAATCGAGTTCTTATCTTTGGGGCCGCTGGATATCGCTACCCCTCTCTAAAGTTGATGGGTGCGGGGCGGAACGGCTCCGAGCTTGGCCGGTACTCCCTGATCTGCATCTGCTCCTTGGTCATGCCTTGTCCTCCGCGTAGATGCTAGCGCTGATGATCATCCCGCCCCACCGGCGCTCGCCGATGCAGATCGGCACCGGGTTACCGCTGGCCGTAGTGTTCTTGGCGCTGCCGAAGGCGTAGGACGGTGCGTTCTCGGGGGAGGCACTGGTCTTGAGGCCAGAGGCCTGGGGGCTGAGCATTTGGATCACGCCGCCTGCGAGCAGCGCGATACCTGCGGGTGCCGTCGGCGCACCGAAGTAGCTGGCCGCAATCAGCACCGCGCCGATAATCGTCTGGAGCAGGCCGGCCCGCTTGCTCCCGGAAACGACAGGGACAATGCGGATCTCTTGCGCGCCGCCGAGAGCAAAGTCCTTCTCGGCCACGTTCTTCCGGTTCCGGAAGATCGCGAAGCGCATGCCCTTTCGTTCAAGGTCCCTGATCGCCGCCTCAAATCCCTCCAGGGTGCACTTGAGCGCCTTGAAGGCCTCCCCCACGGACTTACTGCCAAGTTCACGATAGTGAACCCGGCCAAAGAGCTTGATAAGCGGTCCAGAAAGAAGAATGGTGGTCATGGCTGGGTTGTTGCTGAGCGTGGCTGCCAAGGCTTTTCTCCGGGCGTAAAAAAACCGCCCGGAGGCGGCTTCTTGTCATTGCATGGTAGGTGATAGGTCCATGCTCATCGCTGAGTCTATGGATATCCTGAATTTCTTGGTGCTGCCGGCCTTGATGTTGGTTTCCCGCTCTTTCAGGCCGCTCCCGCAGGATGACGCCGAGACAATGTGTTCGCCTGGAGTGACGCGGAATTTCGCGGTCTCGCCGGTACCGATTTCTGCCGCCTGGCGGCCGTCGATGCTCACCTTCGTATTGCAGCCGCCTCCGACAAAGCCCTTGTCCCGAGTGACAACGAGCGTCGAATCACCCATCGTCGGGGCTTGGAACGCAAACAATCTGGACGATGGGACCGGGTCGGCTTCACTGGACGGAACTGGAGAGGTCGCACACCCCGCCAGCAAAGCAACAGCTACCGCGCCTACGAACAATCTCATGGGGTCACTCCTGTGGAAGATGGCCACAAGATATCAGAAATGAAAAAAGCCCAGCGGGTGGGCTGGGCTCTTGAGAGTCGGACTTGTTGGTGGTTTAAGCGGCGTGGGCTTCCACCCAATGGTCCTTACAGTGCTGGAACGTCGCGCTTTCGTTAGGCGGAGTCCCGGCATCAATTCTGACAGGTCCATAATTCGCGTGAATGAAAGCAGAATACCAAGCTCTCATAGCGATATCGGATGCGCCAGGAACAGGGTCGCTGCCCTTCTTCTCCCAGTTTGCAATGGTTTGCACATCAACTCGGAAAAGTGCTGCAGCTTCTTCCTGGATCAGATCCTGTTCCTTCCGAAGAAACCGGAACTGATGGCCCGTCATGGGCTTCTTCTGCTGAACGATGTCAAGAGCAATGGCTCGATGCAGGCCTGCAACGTCCTGAATCTTCACGCCCTTTCCATAGGACGTCTCGACAATCGTATAGCCGTTTTTCAGGTAGATGCCTTCCAGGCCGCTCCCTGTATATTCGAACATTACGTCACCTCCCATACGGTGATAGCAATCATTTCGCCCGGATCCATGACTGGCTTAACGGCCGCAACCACGCAAACGATATCCCGCGGCGCGGGCTCGCACATTCTAAATTCGAAGCTTTTATGTTCCGCGCTGTACGTTGGACCTCTGATTATGGCCCCGCGTTGCAAGCACCTCAGCGCCTCACCAACAGTCACTCCCCGCTCGGCAAGCCTCTGCAGAAAATGATCAGTCATGATCACTCTCGACGAGTCACGCGCAAGCACATGAATCAGGTTTTCCAGTTCCCCTGGTGACCATAACGGTGGAATAGTGCTCATATAAACCTATAATATTTATAGGTAGCGCAATAGTAGTGCGCAACCCAAGAATGTCAATACATGTGTAATTCGACGTTTTTCTTGATCGACGGAGCGCCAGTTCGGACAAGCGTTCGCCGCTTAACCGCAGTGTTTAGGCCGACAAGCGGTACATTTCTAGGGTCAGCATAGTCAACTTTTGCATCAAGGTGGCCCATTGTCATCCCTTCGCATGCCTGTGCCTTAGGATCAAGCGCGTCCGGTCCAACCAAGGGCCGCCAAAAACGATGATCTCGCTCGGGCGACCGTACAAATGGTGAAGCAGGAACGGCCCGGGGCCGAACGTCGCGGCATCCTCTCCAGGCAGCGCCGGGTTGGCGCCAAGGAAAATACCAGCGTGGTTCGGGTGAACCGTCCGGCCCACCTCCATCACGATCATGTCGCCGCGCTGCGGCTGGTCGACCCGGTAGAAGCCGGCGGCCTCGTAGTTCGCCTCGTACAGGCTGGTGTTGTCCTTGTTCTCCCACCAACCGTCGGCGCGCTTGAAGGCCTCAAACTCCAGACCCCACTCGCGCTTGTACCAGTCGGCGCAGACCTGCCAACAGTCCCAGGCACCGTGGACGAATGGGCGTTTCAGCAGCGGCGTCTCGCCAGTGGGCACCACCGTCCGCAGATCACCCTCCGGCCAGCTCAGGATGTGCCAGGGCATGGCCGTGGCTTCGCACATCGCCAGGTCTCGCGGTGACGGCCTGCTGGTGGCGTCCGGGTGTGAGTGAACAATGCCGATAATCTCGCCCAGGTCTTCCGCCGCGGCGTAATCCTCAGGATCGATGATGAATTCTTCGCTCGGCTCGGTCGCGATGTTCCTGCATGGGAAGTACTGCTGCTTTCGACCCAGGGCCAGAAGAAGCCCACAGCACTCTTTCGGGTACTCGGCCGCCGCGTGCGCCTGGATCGCGCTCAAGATGTGCTTGCGCATGGTCAGCTCCGGGCGATCAGGGAAACAGCAGGGAAGCCACCGAAAGGCAGCGGATTACCTTCGCCGAAGCGCGGGATACAGCCCCGGCCCAGCGTGGCATCGCACTCATCCATCTCAGGGTTATCAGTGGGCAGGCCGTCCTTGTCTATGTACGGCCCGGTGTACTGGCAGTTGGGCCCGCGATAACCACCCGTCAGGCACCAATGACACAGCATCGTGGCCTGGCGCCCTATGGACTCCCCGCCCACGTCGCCCGGGCTGGCAAGCTCCCACGTGACCGTCTCCCCGTCCTCGTTCGTTTTCTGGTCTATGTACCAGACCTCGATCGTTTCCTGGGTTGGGTCTGCCTGGGGATTGCCGCTGGGGAAGTTCTCCGCGTCGAGGTACGTGCCCAGCGTGTGCCGCATGGTCAGCTTGAACTCAAGCAGATCGTCGAAGGCCAGGCACAGGGCGGTAATCCGGCCATTGACGTTACCCACCGACAACGTTGGGCGGACCGCCGTGCCGTCACCGTTGGATTCAATGCCGTCAATCTGCATCGGCCAGGCGCTGTACTCGTTGCCCTGCCAGTAGATCGGCTTCGCTGGCAGCTCATCGGCAGCAGCGCCGGCGGCGATCAGCTCGGCCGGAGTGTGCGGGATTGCATGCCCATGGAAGCGCAGGATGTCCGCACCGTAGTCGGAGCCGTCCAATTCAAAGAGCAGCACTTCGCTGCCAGGCTCAAGAACCTGGATATCACTGATCAGCGGCATGGTTGCCCCTTATGGATGGAAGGATTGTCGAAAGGTCGCCGTAAGCGTGTAGTAATCGCCCTGACCGTCACTGATATTCGGCGACTCCCCAAGGTACATACCCAGCTCCCCCAGAGGCGGCTTCCAGAGGAACGACTTGGCCCCGCCATGTTGGTCTAGAAACGCTTTGATCGCTTTGATCGTCGCACCATTCCCGCTTACGGAGATGCTCCACTCCTCCGAAACGTTGTTCGGTCCGTCGGCAGCGATCTGCTCGTAGCCATCGCCAAATTTTCTAGACCTGGTGGCATAGCTCGTCGCCCCGGATGATTGCGCATGCACGCACCAGGTGAACGTTTCGATAGCCATCAGCCCCTCCCGTTGATAACGCGCCAGATGGCGCCGCCTGGCTGCAAGCCTCGGGCAATTGCTGTTTCGGCTTCTACCTTGGCTGCCTGCTGGATACCCTTGCCCAGTTGCGTGGTGTCTTCCGTGGTGGTCGCGCCGCCGTCACCGGTGGTATGCACGGAAACTGCCACGGGGAAGTTGTAAACGTTCCCGCCGCCATTGCCGCCACCACTGATAGCCCGCACACCCAGTTGACCGCCAGCCGTGCGGGCCAGCGGCATGATCGCCTCCTCGCCTGCCTCGCCCATCACGCCAATCCCTCCGCCAGCCATACCGAACGCTGTCGGCTTGCTGACGATGGAGTTTGTGAAGGCGCCGCCGTTGGCGAACATCTGCACGCCGCCAGACCAGGCGCCGCCCTTGGCCTGTATGCTGCCAGGGGTAAAGCCTGATAGGTCGCCGGAGTATCCAGCCTGGGTTGAGCCTGCAGATGTTGCGCCGCCGCCGAAATACGAACCAGCGGCGGAAGCCGCAAGACCAAATAGCGCGCTCATTGCCTGTGAGCTGGCTTGCCGGACAGCAATGCGCGCCATGTCAGCCAAAACGGACTTGGTGAAGTCCGCGAATGACAGCTTCCCAGTCATGGCGAAGTTGACGATCGCGTCCTCCATCGAGCTGAAGGCGTTGGTGAATAGCGATTTGCTTTGGCCGGCCACATCAGCAGCTTGCTCGGCATAGTTCTGAAATGCCGACCTTGCACCGTTCGACCAGTCGGCCTGGGCCTTATCCACCTTGGCCCAGCCATTCACCATGATTGCGACCCGCTGCGGGAATAGCTCCTCAGTGATATTGATCTGATCCTGCAAATCCTTGCGCTGCTGGTCAGTTGACGCCCTGGCAAGCTTGGTACGCAGATCAAGGATTCGGTCGTTGTGATCGCTCTCCAGCTTTAGCCGCTCCGAAGCTCTTTGTGCCTCTTCCGAACCCTGCCCAATAGCAGCGGCTGCTTGGTTGGCCGCATCCTGCTGGGTTTGGAGCTGCTTCTGGATCTGCAGTCGATACTGCTCGGCCTGGCTCAGTTCGCCACTTTTTTCAATAACTGCGGCGTAATCCTTTGATGCCTGACCAAGCGCAATACCATATTGCTCCTGCGTGATCTTCCCCTTGGAAAGTGCAAGCTGAAGCTTCTCCTGGGCCTCGGTCAGATCTCGAACAGCCTGCGCTGCTGGATCTGCCTTTTTGTAGAGAGCATCGAAGGCGCTCAATGCGGCGCTCATCTCACCTTTTTCGCTAGGACCCTTGGGGGTTTTTGTTGGCTTGTTTGGCGTGGTTCCAGCAATAACTTGTGCTGCAGCCTCATCTGCCAACTGCTGCGGAGTTTTGCGCGGAACAACTGGCGCAGTACCGCCATTGGTCAGCAGTCCATAACCACCAAGGTTCTGTTGCGCAGCCGGCTTGGTAATCAATGATGCGTAGGAGGCTGCGGCGACCTTCTCTATGGCTGTGATTTGACGCTTCGAGCTGTCCTCGGCAGATTTCGCCGTTTCTGCGTCAGCCTTTTTCTTGGCTGCTGCAAGATCCTCAGCGGCCTGCATGGCGGTGTAGCTCGCCACCAGCAGAACCTTCAGTCGCTCCTGCTCGACTTTGTTGTTCTCCTTGACCGCGTCTTGGTACTTATTGAGCAGGTCGGTCTGCGCTGCGATGGCCTTGGCTTGCTCTTGCTGCGACGAATTGGCGCCCATCTTGATGGCGGTGTATGCCGCCTCAGCCGCTGCGTTTGCGCCAACCAGATCGCGGGTCTTGGTAAGTTGGGCGATGTACTTGTCCCACGCCTGAGCGCTGACTGCCTGCGTACCTGCTGCAATGGTCTGTACGTCCGCCAGGGCGGTAGTGGACTGCGTCAGTGACCCGGTTGCGCCGGAAGCCCGATTCAGCATCTCGCCGAGCTTTTCGGCGCGATCGGTATTTGTTGAATAGGCGGTAGCCGAGTCAGCCAGCTTGCTGATCTGATCATCAGTCAAGGTGGTATTGGTGCGGGCCCACTCGGTGACACTATCCAGAGAACGCTTACCATCGCGAACCTCTTGCACCATCGAGTTGAACTTCTCGCGATAGCCGTTGGCGCTGTTACCGATCTGGAGGAATGCTTCTGCACCATCCAGTCTGTATTGCTTGATGGCCTCTCCGGACTCCTCCAGCGATGCCTTCTGCTCCTTGATCCATTCAAATTTTTGCGAACGTTGTTGTTCGGCGTTCAGCTGGGCGAACTTCGATATCGAGTCGTCCAGCGTCAGGTTCTGATCGATCAGTGACTTGGTTGCAGTGTCAGTGCTGGTAGAAAAATAGATGGCCGCGCCAGCCGCCAAGGTAATGGCTGTTGTCAGCAGCCCCATAGGTCCACCAAGGAGTCCGAGAATCGCAGAGCCTGCCCTTGCTCCACCGCTCTGCGCGGCGTTCAGACGAAGCTGCGCGGCGTTTTGAGCGTTCATCGCAAGCGTGTCAGCTTCGCGCGAAGTCACCAGTCGTGCGTTTCCAGCAGTGACAGCAGACTGAGCGATAATTTCTGAACTGGTTGCCTGGGCTAGCGCAGTCCGTGCAGCAGTTTGTTGGGCTGTAATGATAGCCTCGGTCCGACGAATCTCCGCTAAGCGAGCGAGAGATTGCTGTCGTCCAGTCTCGGTGATCTGCGACTTTAGCCGCTGAGTCTCCAGGGCCCGATCCGCGACCAGCTGAGCCTGGATAGCCTGTATTCGGATAAGCGCGCTTGCTTGGGCGGCTCGTGTAGAAGAAGCCTCGACCAGTGATCTCTGGGAAATCGCCAGAGCGGCAGCCTCTTCGGTTGCAGCGCGTCGGGTAGCTTGTGCGGCAGCGGCTGTAGACGCAACGTCGGCCTGTCTTTCGGTGACAATTTGCGCTTGTGTCGCGACGATTAGGTCGTATCTAGCCTTGACCGCCAGCCCTAGAGAGCTGACCAGTCCGACACCAACTTTTGCAGCGTAAGCACCGGTTATCGCCATCAACGCATCGGTGTTGGAGACGACTGTTTTCAGCCCATCACCGCCGACAGCAACGACATTGCCGAGGCCGGTCGCGATGGACTGAATTCCATCGATGACTTCTGGTTTCGACAGAGAGTCGGCCAACGCATCAACCGAACTGATAAGCGGATTTATGTCGATCTGCCCTACAGCGGCAAGGAAGTTGTTTTTCAGTGCGGTCGATGCCTGCTCAAACCGGCGCGGCATACGATCAAGCTCTGAGTTCAGCGAAGTCAGAGACTTGAGAAGCGCATTGGTAACAACCTCAGCAGTGATCTTGCCGTCGGCAGCCATCTGGCGAATCTGGCCGTTGGTGACGCCCAGGTATTCGGCCAGCGCACGGGTGATGCGAGGCCCCTGCTCCATAACAGAGTTCAGTTCCTCGCCGCGAAGCGTGCCAGAAGCCAAGCCCTGGGATAGCTGAATCGCCGCGTTAGATGCCTCTTGCATGGTGGCGCCGGAAATTACGAACGCCTTGTTGATAGCATCGGTTACGCCAAGCAACTGCTCCGTGGTGTAGCCGGCACCTCTGGTTGCGTTGGCAAGCCGCGTGTAAAGCGAAACCGTCGACTCCAGCGAGCTGCCGGTGTTGTTGGCCATCGTCAGAAGCTTCTGAAATGAATCGCTTGCTACCGAAGTTGACGAACTTACGAGCGCCAGCGAACCCTGCATGGACTTGAAGGCGTCTGTAAGTCGGATGATCTCGCTGACTACTCGACCAGCACCGAGAGCCGCGAACGCCACGCCGGCAGCGCGAGCCGCCGAGCCAGCTCCAGACATGGAGTTGGCAGCCTGATCGCCAACCACAACAAGGTTGTTCAGGGTGATACGAAGCTGTTCACCATTCCGCTGAGCCTGCCGCGAATCGATGATGATATCCAGGCGGCTGGATTGCTGGGTCATAACGTTTCTCCGGGCGAAAAAAAACCCGCCGGAGCGGGTTGCGTGATTTTTTGTACTGCGCTAGATCTGGATCGCCTCCAATACCCACGCACCTCTAGTCATATCAAATCTGATGGTCGCGTCGAACGGATTAGGCAAGTAAGCGCCAAATGCGTTTTTTGCCCTGACATTCGCGCTGACCCTAAAGGTGCAGGCGCCGCCTACCCGCTGAACACTGACCTCGGGGTCGTTAGGCCATGGGAATACGGCAGAATCTGGGTCTTTGAGGCGGCGCTTTACTTCAAGGGTTACGGCGCTGAACGCACTGACGGGATCATTGCACTCTTTCTGGCTCCGCTCCTTCCTGGCGTCCGCCGCTGCGGCATAACTGTTGGCCTTCATTCCGGCGGTGGGATGACGCATCAAGTAGAGAGACAGGACGAAGTTTGCGATCAGTGCGACGGATAATGCCAGCACCGAGCCCTTGACTATCGGCATCCTTGTTGGAACCTTTGGCCACGCCAGAATCAGCAGCGCTAGGCCTACTGCGACACCCATGAACCCAAGAAATCCACCGAACATTAACGCTCCTCCCTGTTTGATGGCATCAATCTACCACCATCAGAGGGAGCAGCCAAAGCAGCCTGTACGACTACTTTGCAGTTCCAGGCGATACAAGGCCGCTTCTATTTTGCGCCGTCCTGTTGCTCTGCCCATCTTTTGCGGAAATCGTCATCAAGGGCGAATATCACAGCATCAAACTCTTCGCGGGAATATCGCTCACCGTAGGCTGCCAGGTAATCGCTTAGATCCCGAACAGAGAGAGGCGCCGGAACACCGTTCATGCCGACATACTGCCGGCCCCGACTGATCACGTAATAGGCTTCCAGCATATCGGTGGTTGGACCGTCCAGCTCTGGCGGCTCAGGAATGTAAACCCTCAGCTTTTCGTGGACTTCTCTTTTGCGCTCGTTTTCCGGGCCCGCCCACACGGCTGCCCAGCGGTAGGCGGCAAGGGCTTTTCCACTGTGTTGGCCACCTGCTCCTTGTGACGCAAGGCAATGTCGTTGGCAGCATTCAGGGCGAGGAAGTAAACCTCTGGCATCTGCTCGATGAGAACAACGCCGCGCTCCGGGGTGTATGGCGCTGGTGCGTCTGGATCTTCCGCCTCTGCAACACCCTCCCAGTCGAGGATCAGGTGTTTGCATGCCAGCTCAACGAAAAGAATGTCCGGGTCTGGAATTTCAACCGATGACTTCTTGAGGATGTCGAACTCTTCAGTGCCAACGCCCATCTGGCGCGAGGCGAATTCAAGGTGCCGCTGAATCTGGCGGTAGTCGCTGGTGTAGCCCGGGCGAGCGGACGATCCGACCTGCAAGCGCAGGCCGGGGGCCGGCTCGATCCAGCGCGTAGACACAGCATCCAACGGATCTTTCTTTTTCAAAATAAAGGCCATTCTGTACCCCAGCAACGAGGCCCTTTCAGGCCTCTGCATGATTATCAGTTAAGGCGTAACAGCCGGTACGCGAGTGATCGTAGGCGGGATGCGGCGTGCCGAAACTGCCAGCTCAACCTCGATGATGTCGGTCGCGCCGCCATCCGGCCAACTGCCGACCGCTTCCATTTCTGGCAGCAGCACCGTGTAGGCGCCATCCTCGTTCTCGAGCGTGAAGCTCATTGCCACCGATTCGCCGGTACGCTGTTTGCGGTACAGGGCGTAGGAAGCGGCAGACCAGGCCACGGTGACGCTGCCTGAGGCGCTGAAGGTTGTCGGGATGATGCTGCCGGCGAAGGCATCGCCAGAACCGAGGCAGCGCTGGGTCTGGACTGCGTTGTCGAAGGTCAGCGACATTGCACTGATGCAGGTTCCGTTAGCTGCCGAAGCGGCTACGCCATCCAGCGTCAGGGCGGTGAAGTTCTTGAAGTTGAAGCGCGGGCCGCTTGGCTCAGCAGTTGCCGCACTGAAGAAGCTGGTGCCGTCGGCCTTGTCTTCCCAGTCGGTCGCCGAGAACGTGGTGTCAATGGTGACATCGTTGTCGGTGCCGAAGGTGAAGGCCATCGAGGCGACTTGCGCGCCGCGAGCAACAGAAGCAACGGTCACGTCGCTGGCGTAGGAGGCAATCGAGTAGCTGATGCGTTGATTGCCCATGGTCAGGGAGTCAGCCGTCCAGCGAGCACCGAAGCACGACTCCAGGAAGTCATCGACCGCGCCGCCGTAGCGCCACTTCATGCCGATCGCGCCGGCGACATCAACCGTGGTCGGCGTGGTGCCCTGGCTCATTCGAGTCGAGCCAATTTCATTGTTTTCTGCGGTGTTCTGGGTTGGGCCGATACCGAACGAGGTACGGATCAGCTCTTTCCAGCCGGTCGCGGGCGTCACGCCCTGGGTTACTTCTTCAACATAGGCCGTGGCGACCTTTGCTCCTGACGACATGGGTATGTCTCCTATCAATAGGCGTAAAAAAACCGCTCGGGAGCGGCTGGGTTTTCGGGGCTAATACGCCCTGTAGGGGATTTGCACGTTGATCTGATACCAACCGTTGCCGTCATCGCCAAGGGTTACTGCCGAGGCCGCGAAACAGTCGAAACCGCTCTCGCTAAAGAACTCGAAGTGCTGCACCAGCGTGTCAGCCGCACGGGTGATTGCCAGCGTGCCTTTGTAGCTCGGTACGAACAGCTGAATGATCACGACCCCAGTGCGCTGTACGCATGGCGATAGGCCGACTTCTGGCGTAGAGGACAGGCCCGGCACGTTGGCCAGCCTTGCCCAAATCGGCTTCCCGGACGGGTCGAATATCTCGTTGTTCGGGAAGTCGACGCTCGCCGCCGGGATTCCCGTCCACTGCGTCATGCGCGTGGTGACGATGTTGCGGATCTGCTCGAAGGTCATTGGTTGGCCCGCGCTACGCTGTTGAATGCTGCGCCGAACATGCCTACTGGCGCCTGTTTCGAGTGGCCATCTTCAAGGCGCTCGATGTAGGGCAGGTTGTTCTGCAAGTACACAACCGTGTACGGCTCAAGCCCGCTGAGGCGCGATGCACCCTCAATGATCGTGGCCCCGCCCGACTTATCGTAGCTATCCAGCACCTGATAAACCGGTGACCCAATACTCACGATGGTGTTTGCCCTTGCGCGGCCGGTATCAACCGGCATTCGCATGGTCACCTCGTTGAGCAACTGAATCGCGATCGTCCTGATCTTCTTCGATAGGTCCTGCTCTACCGCGCCCATAAACAGGCTAGGCGGAATGCTCCAACCTCTTGCCATGCTCAAGCCCTCCGCAGGTGAAGCTGGTACGTTGCGCCAGTTGGATCGGGAATAACCAGGTGGACGAGAAAGTTTTCAGTACCGGCGCTGATGGCGTGGCCTACGTCCGGCACGGCGTCTATCTCGTTGCTGATGATGACGCACTTCGCATCACCCACCTTGATGTTGATCCCGTCGATGCGCTCGACCTTAAAGCCGGTGATAACGCCACGACCTGTGTAGGTGATTGTTTCTGCCGTGGTTTCTTCGGTTACCGGGTCAAAGACGCCGGGGCCGTTGTAGCTGCCGACGATCTGGCTCACTGCATCTTCCAGCTTTCCGTCAAACGCCTTGGACAGCCTGGTCTGAAGTTTGTCCTTCATGCCCATGCTCAGCCCCTCACCATCGCGATGGAGTTGGTGCCAGTGACCCATGGATAGATCAGCGCCATGGCGAAGCTCTCCCCGGAAGACAGCGCGACAGATCCCTGAACGTAGGTTTCGCTGACAGAGACGCCGCCCCCAGCCGATACCGTCTCGCTGATGGTCTCGCGCTCGACGGCCTTGTACAGCGAGCCCGTCGAGGCGATCTTTGCAACCTGGGCGCCGGCCTGCTTGATCTCGGCCGGTACTTCGGCGGGAACAGGACGCTTAATCTTGCTGGTCAGCCAGGCATTGGCCTGCATCACAGACATAACCGGATCACCGGTGCCCGCCCAGTCCGACCCCAGCAATGCGTCAACGTCTGCAACAGTGATGAAGTCGGTCATGGGTTATTCCTGATCGGCCTTGTCGAGCAATTCGGCGAGGACTGGCTTGTTGGCCGAAGCATCGAAGTCGATACCTTTCGCGGTCAGAGCAGCCTTGATCTGATCGACGTTAAGACCTTTCGATAGGCGCTCGACCTTCGCCATTGGCTCTGGATGCTCGTAGTCATCCGGCGCGAACCGGGCGTCGATGATCTTGTAGCCTTTCTGGCGCAGTTCAGCCTTGCGCTCAGCGGTGACCGGGTGCTTCTCGTAAACGACTTTCTCGTCCATGGTGGACTCCTGGTAGGTGGATCAGGCGACCCGAAGGCCGCCGTCTCGATTACTGAGCGGCGTCGCCGATGGTGAGAACGCCAGCCGAGGCCTTGATGCTGTTCGCGACCAGGTCCCAGTTGGTGCCGGTAGCCAGTTCGGCACTGGTTGGCGACTTGCCACCGTTGGCGGTGTCCCAGGTGTAGCCCTTGAGACCCAGGCCGAAGGTGTAGTCGGCTTGCATGGTGGTCTCGATGCGCTCCTTGCCGTTGGAGGTCTCGATGTTGGTGATCAAGTCGGAACCGTCCATCACCACAGCAGCACCGTCGGCCAGGCTCAGCACCTTCTGCTTGTTCGGCGTGCCGGCCTCGTACAGAGCCGCAGCATCGGTGATGATCACGGCCTTGCCCAGGATGTCGACAACCTGCACGCCACTGAAGGTGAACAGCTTTTCGGCGTTCGCCAGGTTCTGGCCCAACAGTTTGTGGTACATGGCGCCGGTCATGACCTGGGCGACCAGACGTTGCGATGCATCACCGAACAACGCATGGGCGTTGTTGATGGCGATGTAGCTCACGCCGGCGGTAGCCGAGACATCGTTAGTGGCGGACGGCTGGTTACCGATCGCAGCCGCCAGGGCAGCAATGGCGGTATTCAGCTGGTCCGACATGATGGCTTCGGACAGGTTGCGGCTGATAACTTCCAGCGCTTCTTCCGGGTTCTTCTGAATCCAGGAAAGCTGCGAAGGCTCCCACAGGATCGGGCCGAAACCACCCGCGATCTTCACGGAGTCGTACTGCTTTTGGGCCAGAGGGGTTGCAGCTTGGTTGCCGTTGGCGGCGTAACGGTCAACACGGCGCTGGGCGCCGTGCAGGCCAGCCCAGAACGACTCTTGCAGGAAGTCTCCGTCAATGCCCTGGGTGGTCAGGCGGATGGAGCCCGCCGAAGCAGCGTTGAACTTTTCAACGTCTTGCGCCAGGGTCTCGATGGTGACGCGTTTGAGGTATTCGTTGAATACCTTCATGTTCGAAAGGGCCATTGGGCCTCCTTATTCGCTAGCGGTCAGGCCTTTGATAGCAGCGACTCGATCTTCCTTGCTGCCACCAAAATTGCCCTTGGATTGGTTGTTCGATCCACCGCCGTTGGGAGCGCCGCCGCCATTGGCACCGGAGCTCTTCAGGATGTGGTCGCGATGGGGGTACTGTGAAACGAGGGTTTCAAGCGCTTCGTTGAAGTCGGCAAACTCACCAGGGCGCGCACGGCTGAAGACCTTCTGGCCCTGGCCGTCATAAGCGACAACCTTGCCTTCTTCGATCTTGAAATTGCCACCGAACGCGGCCTGCACCATGTCAGCCGGAATCGCCATCTTCTCGGCGATGAACTGCGAGCGGGCGAAGCTGCCACCAATCTTCTCGGAGTACAGTTGCTGCTCGAGTGTCTGCGCCTTGCCGTTGGCTTCATCCAGTTGGGTTTGGTAGGCCTTGCTGATCTCGCTCTTCACCTTCTCGATCTCGCCGGCATCCACCAGCGTCTTGGCATCGAGATTTGCAACAATGCCCAGGGCCTTTTTGGCCGCCGCAGGGTCGTCGATGCCTTCGAAGGTCTTAACGATCTTCTCGGCGGATTCGGCGCGCACGCGGTGGTCTTTGGCTTCTGCGTTCAGGCGGGTGATGGTGCTGCGAGTGCCCACTGCGTCGAAGGCTACAGTAGTGCCGTCGTCCTCCACATACAGCGGCTTGCCATCCTGGATCTCAGCGTATTGCTTGCCATCCACTTCAACAGTCTTCAGTTTCATCTCGTCTCTCTGGGCCATCGGGCCAGTTGATGAGCCATCCGGCTCCTTGTCGCCCCGTCCATCCGAACCGCAGGCAGAAAAAAGCCCCGCACGTGGCGAGGCCGGGTTGCGACACAAAATCGAATGTCGGCATTTCGTGTCGCAGGGAATTACAGGCGCTCCCGCAACTGATCCAGCGTGAGGAATTTCCCGCGGTCGTTGTAGAAGTCATCCAGCTTGAGCTTTTCCTGCCTCAGCAGCTTTCCGCGCTCAGGCCCCAGGATCTCGTCCTGGCGTGCCGCCGACTGACGGCCAAGCCATTGGGCATAGTTCGTTGACTGCGGCACCTGGCCGTCCATGGAGGCGCGCGTGGCTCCATCGCTGAAGCCAAGCTTCGATGCGCTCTTGAGGATCGGCAGTTTGGTCGACCGGCAGCACCAGTGGATTCGCCCGGGGCCGGCCAGCCATGGGATCTTGTGCCCGATGGGCAGGTAGGTCCCAAGGGTGTACGGCAGGCGGTCCCTGATGCGGCAAGTGGTCGAGGTGCGCGTATCCAGCGTACTGATCCACTCAACGTGGCTGATGATGTCGCTGTTCGCCTCGTACGCCTTGTCGCTGGCAGCCTCGGCGGTGCTCGATACGGCAGACCGGACAACGGCCTCGATCTCCCGGCGCGACTTCTGCAGAATGCCGTCGGCGTACTTCTCTGCCCGGGTGCCCATGATGCTGCGGACGATCTCGGCAGTGGTTCGCCCCTCAACCACCCCGGCACGCACGGCATCGCGAACCGACGCAGCACGTGACGCCTCGATGCCGCCCATCCACTCCCTGAGCAGTCGCCCCTGGAACGGCCTGGCCTGGGCAATCGCCTTGACCTGACTGAACTGAGCGGCCGCAATCGGGAAGGTTTCCTGCACAACCGCAGGGATCACCGCCTGTAGCGCGCCTTGCTGGAAGGCGATCTCATAGCTGATCAAGCCGTCGGTGGCCTGGTCCAGCGCCTGGCGGATCTCCACGAAAGTGGACTGATTCAGGCGCAGGACCGTAGACAGAGCCGAATCCACCGAAGTCGCCGACAGATTGGGGCCGAGGTTGTCGATTGCCGCGATCAGCGCAGCACGCAGCTCGGCGTCCTTGCTGTTGAGGATCTTGATGATCGTCACGACCCGGGCATTGCTCAGGTGCTGCAGATCAACCTCGTGCCCGATCAGCTTATCGAGTAGCTTCTCGTTGGCGGTCTTCATCACATCGTACCGAGTGCGGGGCCCTGGGCTTCGATTTTCGCAAACTCATCGGCCCAGTCGTATTCATCACTGATGACGCCGCGGCGCTGCATCTCGGCGAACAGGGTTTCCTTGGACAGCATCCCGGCATTGGCCATGGCCACCAGCGTCGGCAGAGACACTTCTGGCATGTAATCCACATCGAAGTTGCCGCGCATCTCGACTGTGCCACCATCGCCCAGGCCACGGTAATCGGCCATGAACTGGAGAAGCTGGGCCAGGCAGTCGGCAAAGTGATTTGCCATGCGGGCCAACGGTGACAGCTCCTGCGCTGCCTCCTCATCCGCCTGGGTTGCGGTCTTGGTCGCGCTCTTCTCTGGCGTGAGCAACTTGGCACCAGCCATGCGCATCTCGTCCAGCAGGTCTTGCAGGGCTTCCCTGCCTGCCTTGACCGCCGCCCCGGTGTGCTCCACGTACTTGAGGTCGCCATCCTTGGGCAGATCAGTCAGCGCACCGGTTCCCACCTTGAATTCAGGCGGCACGGGCTTGCCCTGGTTGTCGAACATGGCCTGCACACCGATGCGCACCAGGATCGGCACACGAATAACGTGGAGGATGTTGTCCTGGTCACTCTGGCTTTGCCAGTGCTTGACGTTGAGGTGGGCCAGCTCCAGGAGTGGCGGCTTGGCCGTCATGAAGCCTGTGCGGCCGGTGTAGAACGTCACCCATAAGATTTTCTTGAGGCTGTTGGTGCCTTCATCGTGCAAGGCCCAGGCACCACCTTTGGCGCCCATGCGGTACGTGCGCCACGCTCCTGGCTCAAGCACGCGGATCTGATCGACGCACTTGGCGCCGAACTCCCCGTCCTCTTCCTCGACAGTCTCGATGTAGCGAACCATCGTGAGCTGGCCGCCTTTCGAGCGCCAGCCCAGCACTTGCTCAGGCTTGACCATCACCGCATACGGGCGAACCCCTGCCGCGACCTCTTCGGCTTGGGTGCGCACACCGTCCACCGTAGGGTGATCGATGAACGCATGGCACAGGCCGTGGCTCAGGCCCTCGCGGAAGAACTCAACAGCCCAAGAATTCAGGTCATTGCCAGCATGGTCAATGTCCTTGGTCATTTCATTGAGCTGCTCGGGAACATCATCGCCAACCTGCAACGGCTCAGCGAAAACCCGGGAGGTCATGTTCCCGACCGTTTCCGAGTAGGCCGGCAGCAGCGTGGAGAGACGCAGGCGCTCCTTGTACGACTCGTCAGCCTCGGCGGGGTACTGGGGAAGAAGACGCGTTCCAGCCGCCCGCATCGCCATCGTTCCACCCATGAGCGGAGTGATCACGTCCCAGTACTTGCGCATGGCGTCAACGGCCGGGAGCGTGTCGCTTGGGTTATTGCTCATGATTACATTCTCAAAGGCTGGGTGACTGTCATGTCGGCGTTTATCGGGTAGCGCTTGGCTATGAAGTAGCCGCCGGCATCGTTCATGTGGTCGTGACCCTTTTTAGGGTCCTTGTCAGGCTCGCCCTTGTCGTTGTAGGTCTGCCGCTCAAGGCACAAAGTGAACTGAGGGCATTGATCAATGTTCACCTTCATCCGGCGCTCGCCGTAGGTGTTCAGGAACATAGCGTTGACGGAATTCACTCGATCCTTCACGCCCGGGTTGGTCGAGTTGACCACGACTGTGAAGTCGGCCTTCATGAGCAGCGACAGGTCTGACTCGCTGGCGTTCTTGCTGCTGGTGTTCTGGCCCGAGGCGTCCGGGTACACGGCGATGTTGTGCCCGACGAAACGCACCTTGATCTTCTCGATCATCTCTGGCGTATCGCGCACGGAATGGAACTCATCTAGCGCCAGCGGAAGGCCGTCACGGACGACAAAGACCACTGCTGCCATCTTCATGACGTTGAAGTCCATGCCGATGTGCAGGGCCTCTCCTGGCTTGATTCGCTCGCTAGTCCTGCACTCGGCGCGGCTGAAGGTGTAGTAGACAACGCCCGAGTAGTTCTCAAACCCGGCCTCGTATTCCTGGCGGAACGTGCGCGGGTCCATCTTGCGCTTGGCAGCATCGAGCTCTTCAGGGGGGACGTTCCCGCCTTGGAGTGATGTGTACTGCCAACTCTTGTGGTCTGGCTCGCCGCCTGGCTTCCCGTCAAGGTAGGTGTCATAGCAGTGGTTGAAGCCTTTCGGCGTGCCAATGCGCAGTGCATGACCGCCTTTACGGACCCCAACATCTGGGATCGTGTACTGGCAGGTCGAAAGCATTGGCCGGAGGACTTCCTCCCAGGCCGCGTACTTGCAGTCGGCCCATTCGTCCACCAAGACAAAGAACAGGCCGGACCCTCGCAGGTCATCGTAGTTCTCAAGACCCACGCACCGGATCAAGTGGCCGCTCTTGAGCGTGATCAGCATGTCCGTTTCGTTCGGCTTGCTCTCACGCCACTCTGGAGGGATGGCCTGCTTCAGCCTGCGCCAGAAGACGCGACGGGCCTGTTTCTGTGTAGGGGCCGCGTACCAAATCTCATCCTCGACGCTCACGCCCCACTCAGCAGCCAGTCGGGCGGCGCGGCGCATCTCAGCCTTGCCGAGGAACGTCTTGCCGAACCGGCGACCACACACCGCGTCACGGAAGCGCGCATCGGGCTGGAAGCCCCACACGTAGATGTTGGCCTGCTTCTTGGTCAATTGGACCGGAGCGTCATAGGTACGGGGTAGTCGGGGCATTCTCGTCAGGCTCCAGCTTGTACTCAGCAACCGCGTGCTGCTGGTCCGCTTGGGAGCCCAGGGGCTTATCGGGTTCTGTCTTGCGGTTGACGTACATGTCGCCGCATTCCTTCGCAGCCTGCTCCAGGATCTGCATTGCCAGGGAGATGTTCTTCATCCCTTCGGCCCGCTCAACAAACCGGTTCATGATGCGCAGCCGACGGGCGCGGTTAGCGATAGGGATTTCCGCCGTCTCTTCACGAAAACGCTTGCGGGAATCCTCAAATACCGTTCGCCACTTTTCCGAAAGCCGGCGCCCTACATGCTTTGTCGGGTCATATGCGGCGCATTGCTGGCGACCAACTTCCAGGCCGAACTCTTGCTTTACTGCCTCCGACACCTGGGATGGCGTGTCAAAGCACGCGAGGGCCTGCACGATAAAGCGCTTCACTTCATCATTCAGCGCGGCCATAGGCTGTCATCCGTAAAAGCGGGGTAAAACTAAGCGACCCGACTGAGACAGGTTCCGCAGGCCCTCGCAATATTCAGTTTCCCCACCTCAGCGGGCTTGTTTGCAGCGTCGACCAGCACCTGGACATCCGGGCTCGCACCATAGCGGCGGACCACACCAACGAACTCTTCGACGTCGTGTCCACGCATCTCCAGCTTGGGCAATCCTTCCTGGGTGAACTTGGGTGCGCCGTACTGATCCGTCGCCTGAGCGATGTGGTACAGCTCATGCTCTACCAGGGCACAGAAGTCGGTGTCGCTGCACTGGGCGCAGTAGTCAGCGGCCAGGGTGATGATGAAGCTCGGCACATCGCCGAACCAGTCGCGCATCTGCTGCTCCATCCGGGCCTTCTGCCAGCCACCAGCGCGGAACGCCACTTGCTCGGCCTGGCCCAGGACTGTGCGGCCCTGCTTGTTGAAGCTCGACGAGGCCCACATAACCTGGATGTCTGCATCCAGTAAGTGGGCATGATCTTCGTTGTGGATGCTGCCAGTGTCGGCAAGGATCTCGGCTTGGAGCCACTCCCACACTTCTGGAGCCGGGGTCAGGCGAATGCCGAGTTCGGAAAGGCCCGACAACTCAAGCAGTGATGCCGGAGGCATTGGCCTGTGCATATGGAGTGAATCCTGTGTGATCAAGCCACACAAGTGCGAAAAACTACACGCAGTTGAGTGGCGGGCGTGATGCCCGAGTGCTTCAATCTATCCGCACTTTAAAAAGGAGATGTGCAATGGAGTTCCTTAAACCGCTCAGTATCTTTTCCCTGGGCCTTTACTCGGCAATCGGCGTCGCCGCATTGGTCGCCCTGTACTTTCTATTCTACGGTGCCAGGTGTGCTGATTCGTGGATGAAGCAGCAGCCAATGCCAACCGATCGAGTATGGGCCTATGTCGTCATTGCGGCGCTTTTGGGGCTGTGTATCGGGAGCTTTGCACAGGGGTTAACCGAAATCCATGCCGAATGCGCAGCCTACGGTCAACCTGTGGGTCCATGTTTCTTTAAGCACATCAGTCCATAGGCGTTTGAAAGCAGCCCGGCTGAAAGGCACGTTCGATCGCCTCCCAGTCGGGTTGCTTAGTTGTCATTTGAACTCCGGATACAGAAAGCCCCGCACTTGGCGGGGCTCGACTCACTTTTGGTTTAGACTCGACCGCGATACGCTTCGTCCACCGGCTTCAATACAGCCACATCGAAAACATCTTGGTGCTTCGTCTTACCGTCGAACCAGACGCACATCGCACCATCTTCGATGCCTTTCATTTCCCAGTTGCCGAGGGTCTGCACGGTCATGCTTGGCCCGCCACTTTTCAACTCAACCACATCACCCTTCTCAATAGCCATAACCATCTCCTTGTTTGTGGAGGCTGGATAGTGCATCGGAAAGTGTGCGTCAACAAGTGGGCGGTTTCGGCACCAAAGCCCCCTCATCTATAAATGATTGAGCGCATTAGCTGGCTCGACCAGAGTGGCTCTCTATACTGCTCCACTAGTCGAGTGTCGCGACACAATTTGCTGACGCGCGAAACGTGTCGCGCTCTACCGCTTCTTCTCGCAGCCCATGCAGCGCTCGCAGTTCAGATGGCGGCATAGCCAAGCCTTGACCCGCTGCCAGTACGTGACCATGAACAAGTGGCGGACACCGGCCAAGGCCAATGCGATGTGCAGTGTCAAACCAGCAACGGTCGGCCCGAACAGAAAGCTGTCGTGCCGGGTGGTGACCACGTACGCGCTGATGGCGATCGTTGAGTAGATCAGCTTCCCGAGGATGCCGTCCCTCACCTTCCCGCTCACCACGCACCAGAACGCCCACAAGGCGATCATGCCGCAGGCGATGGAGTTGATCAGTTCAAGATTCATGGTGGATTGCCTCCCCCGAACCGCTGGCGGATGAACGCCCAGAGGTCAGCGGCTTTGATGGCCCGGGTGATGGCGGCGATAAGCGATCCGCCAAAGGTCCCCAGGAGGAAGCCCACACCGGCCACGCTGCGCGGCTCGACCACTCCGAAATAGGAACTGATCAGGCCCGTCAGGTAATGGGCGCAGACAGCACCCGAGAAAATGAAGATCGCCCAGGCCTTTCGGTCTACCAGGTCATCGCGGTGCCAGAAACTGGCGGCGATTGCGCCGAGCAGTCCGGCAAAAGCCCAGTCGAGCTTATCGAACAGGCGCTGTAAAAACTCCATGCGCTCGACTCCGTGGGCATGACTAAAAGATGCCTCCAGGCGCACAAACACATTTGCAATATTGTGCGCCTAGAGGTATAATTGACTCATCAACTAAACAAGGAGATGGAGGTGCAAAGCAGGCAGTTGATAAAGGAGCTTGAAGCCGCTGGATGGGTTCTAGATCGAGTAACCGGAAGCCACCACATGTTCAAGCATCCAAATAGACCCCAAACAGTTCCGGTACCACACCCAAAGAAAGACCTACCCATCGGAACTGTCAGGGCCATCAAGAAACTAGCCGGGTTGATGTAGCCCGGCGTCACCCTTTGCACCTCCTGAGGAGATACATATGCAATATCCAATCTGCATCGAGTGGGGCGACGATAGAACCGCTACCGGCATCCAGATTCCTGACATTCCTGGGGCAATTACAGCCGGCGACACATTCGAGGAGGCGTACAGCGCTGCCATCGAAATCGCGCACATCATGCTGGAAGAGCTGGCGAGCTCTGAGAAAGGCATCCCGCTCCCAACCTCTATCAACAACCACCGGAACAATCCAGAGTTCGATGATATGGGATGGGGCATGCTGGAAATCGACATCACGCCCTACCTCGGCAAAACCGAGAAGGTCAACGTCACACTGCCTGGCTATGTGATCCAGCAGATCGACCGCTTTGTTCGCGATCACAACATCAAAAGCCGGTCGTCTTTCCTGGCGGATGCCGCCATGGAAAAACTTGGGCGATAAATCCCCGACCAATGTCGAGGCCCTGAATAGGTGCGCTCGTCTTTCCGAGCTGTCGGCCAAAGGCCTTCTCAACGTCGACGCCCCTTTGCATCGATCTCGCTGATCCAGTCTCGCGCCACCCTGCAGCATTGTGAGGTCAGGGTGCGCGGGCTGCCGGTGTTGATTCCGTACACGTCGCACTATCCGGCTATCGACGTCCAGGCCTTCCCGAGGGCTGCCCTGGCTACAGTTAAATCAGAATGCAGGCGAGATATCGAAGTAGTAGTCCTTCCCTTCTTCGAAATGCTCGGCGCGGTCTGCGGCCACGTTCACGGTGTATTCACCGTATGGCGTGTACTTGCCATAGATCGCGTCTTCTTCCGCCGGGTTGGCCGACCACACAGCACCGAAGTGCAGGCGGGTCAGTGATTCCGTCGAGCCCTGAACAGGCCCTTTGGAGCGGAGAGTCATTTTGCAGCGGGTGATTTTGGTCATCGGTAGATCCTCGAACGTCGATTGAGCAGGAGGGTCTTTCCGGTCTTTCGCCTGCATTTGGGCAATAAAAAACCCGGCACGGTGGCCGGGTTTCGTTTGTCACTCCTCGATACGCGCAGGAATGACAGGATGGGATTAATTTCGCTCATCCGCTCACTGATGTCAACAGGCAATCACGCAGCCTGTTCAATCAGCAAACCTTCCGCCTCCAGAATATCGGCAGCGTGCGCCAGAGCCTCGTCGACCAAGACGTCAGCAGCCTTTCCGATATCCTGCCGCCACCGGCGTCGAGTCGACTCCGGGGTGCCGTCGTTATCCCAGGTGTTCATGTCGTAGAAGCTGTCCTTGAGCACGATCATGTCCGCGGATCGGGAGCTGTCACGCTTGACCTTCGCCTGACCTGCAGCCAGCGCAGCCTTCACCACGGCCTCACGGCGCCACTCTGGCGCATCGATCGGGATCTCGACTGACACGGATGTCGCCACCTTCGGCCGCGCGCCCTTCAACTGCGGGATAGCCCATGCGGTGCTCGCCTTGAACAGGAAAAGCTTCGGCGCTGGCGTGTTGATCTGGGTTTGCAGTTCTGCAATGGCTTGGACCTTGCGCCCCTTGTGCGTGCTGTACTTCGCCACCAGCGCATCCCAGTGCTTTTGCTCAAGCGCACTGTGCAGCCGGGCAGACACCCAGCAGTCCACTTGGGTGCGGTCGATGGTGTCAGCGCCGCGGGAGCGGACCAGTGTCGCCAGATCGCCGCCCTCGTCCTCATCGGCAGAGTTGTAGAGCTTCTGCCACGCCTGCTTGCTGGTGTTGTCGATCGCCTCAGCCGCGAGGGCCGAGACAACTGCGTTCAGAACAGTTGGATAGATCATGCTGCAGCCCTCTTCAGTTCGCGGGTCTTGGCCCGGTAGTCAGCCTTGATGGCCTTGATTTCTTCCACGGTGTACTTGCGGACAGGGTGAGCCCCCTCCAGCCAGGCCACCTTGTCGGCGCCGATGCGCAGCACCAGGCGGATGCGGTACTCGACCGCGTTGCCGGAAAGGTTGCGGTTGCACTTCACGCACTGGCGGTGGATGTTCAGCGGCTCGAAGCGCAGCTCCGGACAGGCGCCGACGGATCGGTAATGGCCGGCGTCCCAGCGGCTTCCGGTCATCAGGTCGTTATCGTTGGGCTGTGAGTCGCAGCTGATGCACGGCAGGTGCGCATCGCGCAGGCGGACGTACTCGTTCACCGCGGTCTGAGCCTCGCGCAGGTGCTCCGCCCTGCTCTTCAGCTTCTCCTTGCGGACCTTGATCTCGCGGCGCCCCACGTCCGCCAAGGCTTTCTTAGCGGTCGCTTGGCCCTTCTCGGACTTGCCGTGAGCGATGGCGCACTCGATCTCGCCGCACACCGCCTGCGAGCTTCTGGAGGGCGTGAACATCACTCGACATGTAGGGCAGCGCTTACGGCGTGGGCCGCCGGACGTGAGCGGGGTTTTGCGTTGCAGTGGAGTGCGCTTCATGCAGCCTCCTTGCTCAGCAAATCAGTGAAGACAACGCCCTGACCGGTGAAGAAGGCGGCCATGCGGTCGGTGTACTGGATCCCCTGAGCGCGATTGAACAGGCTGGTCACCGGGAATCCATCCGGGCCGAACAGCTTGTGCTCGCCCATCATGGCCAGCTTCTCCTCGTAGGGCAGATGTCGCATTACCCGGTACCACGCAGCCTGAAAACCGGCGTCCTCGTTCAGAAGGATCTGCACGCCGAAGTGCAACTTGCAGTACCGTCGAGCGTCGGCGGCATCACCGATCTGGGTCATTTCGGAGATTCGCTTGTACATCCCGAACCACAATGCGTTCTGGTCGAGCGTGCGGTCCTTGCCGGGGCGCAGCGACACGACGACGAACTTCTTGTCGCGGTACATGGTGGCCAGGCAGGTGATGGCTTCGGAGAGCTTGGCTTGGCAGTTAACGCTGATCTTGTCGGTCATGGCCGGGCCTCCGCGCTAACGCTCAAGGTTCGATCATGCCAAACCAAACCGTGAGCCTTTGCTGCAATGGCGTGACGACGAAGAGGCGGGACCGAGCTATCCCGGTAGTGCTCCCAGATCCAATAAAAAGTCTGTAGGCGAGACAAGGCCTTTGCGGCAAGGAAGCACGGGCAAATAATTTCATCGGTCATGACTGCTCTCCCTTGCTCATGGCAGCGTCGATCTCGGCATCCACATCGGTCAAAACGTTGTCTTTCGGAAACCAGTCCTGTATCAGCCAGATGAACGTCTGCTTGTCCCGAAGCCACTGATAACGATCTGCACTCCTGCGCAGCACCTCGTTCTCTGCCTTGAGCCCCTGAACTACCTGCTCATAGGCTTCGTAGCCGGTTTTGAGGCCGGCGACTTCGGCGCGCAGCTCGTCGCGCTCACCGGTCGTCACTCGGATATCTGCTTTCAGCATCCCAAGGCTTACGTCGCCGCCCATGACCAAGTCCTGGTACTCGCGGATGCTCTCTGACTGATTGGCATTCTTCCGCTCCAGGCGCTCGTTCTCGGCGATCAGGGCCAGTACTGCTGCCGGGTTCGCGGCAGCGATGAACTTGGCGTTTTCTATTTGCTGGATTCCATCAACGTCATCGCCTTCGCACAGCTCCATTAGGTGCTTGGTGTAGCCATCGACGTAGAAGAACAGACAGTCCTGTTCGTAATCCCATTTTCCCGGCGATGCTGCTTCGGCAAGCCGTTTCAATTCTGTTTGGTCGCTCATGCCGTCACCCTCGCGAAGGAATACCCGTCACGTCCGTCGTGAATGACCACCGACGTATTGAGCAGGGCTTTCAGTTGTTCCCAGGTAATGATCATGCTGTCACCGCCATTGTGATCAGGACGCTGTAGATACCGATGCAGAAGCCAGCAAGGCCGCAGGCGACTCCGATTTGGGTTTTGGTGGTCATGGCTTAGCCCCTTTCAAACCCCGGCGGGCTACTGAGACACAGCCCCACGCCTCGGCTTTGTTTGCGTCGCCGTATTGGTCTTCGGCGTGCTGACGGTTCATTTCAATGATCTGGACGAGGGCGTCACGCTGGGCGCAGTACTTCTCAGGCCGGCGCTCACGCAGGATAGAAACGCAAAGATCCACGCAGTCGTTGCAGATGAAGATGCTTGGCCCTGCGATGAGCACATCAACCTTGTGTTGGCTTTCACCACAAAAGCTGCAGTACAGAATTCGCTCGACATTGCTCATCAGGAAGCCCTCCGCTTGCTGCGCTCAGACGCGCCTTCGAACACCAGGCCAATGCCACGACCCTCACGCAGACGATCGACGCTGCGATCACCCAGCACTGCGCCCAGCTCCTTGGCGTCGATGTTGGAAATCACGATGGTCGGCAGCTGAGCCTCGTAACGTCCGTTGATCACCGCGAACAGGGTGGCCAGCTCGAACTCGGTTGGCTTGGTGGCGCCCACTTCGTCGATGATCAGCAGCGATGGCTCGACCAAACTGGCGAACGCCTCGGACTCGGTGTATTCGGCGCGGTCGCCGTAGCTGCCCTTGATGAACTGGAGCAGCCCGCCGACAGTGCGGTACACGGCTGTGGCGTTGTGGTTGACGATGACGTGCCCAGCGATGGCGGCGGCCAGATGCGTCTTCCCGGTACCCGGCGTGCCGGTCATCACGATGCAGCGACCGTCTTCCAGGTGCTGCGGGAATTTCTCGGCGTACTCGACGCATTTCGCCAGATTGGCTTTCTGCGCCTGTGTGTCAGCGATGAAGTCGGCAAAGTTCTTGCCCATGAAACGCTTTGGAATCAGCGAGGCCCCCAGCTTGCGCTCTAAGCGCTGTTCGGCAATACGGGCATACATCGCCCGCTGTTCTTCCTGGTCGCGCTGCGCCTGAATCTCTGCGGCGCACTCCGGGCATCCGGACGCGATGTCGCTGGTCTTGCGAAGGACCGCGGCGTATTTACCGTGAGTCGGGCATTCGGCTGGCTGCTTGGCGATCACACCGAAACGGCGCTCGATGTCGTTGATGTCGAGATCGATTTTCTTCGGCTCAGAAGTCATAGGTGCCGTCCCCGCGAGCAGTCAGGCCCGCCTTGTAATCACGCTGGTCGAAGCCGGTGTGGCGGGATGCCGGGAACTGGTGCACGTTACTGGATGGCTTGACCTCGTCCTCCCAGCGCTTGCCGTTGATCCATGTGGTCGGCATTGGGACGTACTTGCCGCCGTCCTTGAGCCAGTCGGCAGACACAACCTGCGCGGCGAGTCCTTTGGCGATCAGGTTGAACAGTTCGTCAGTGACCTTGAGTTTCGTCCACGCCTTCAGAGCCTTGGCTTTGTCCTGCTTGCGTGGATAGAGCGCCCAGAACTTCGGGAACAGATCCGGCGCCTCGCTCACCGTAGGTGCGCAAGTCTTTTGATCTACTGGTTCTTGGTTAATGGTTAGTGGTTTATGGTTAGTGGTTAGGTGACCATCCGTGCACGCTTCGTGCACGAGTGGTGCACGCTTGGTGCGCTTGGCTTCCTCGCGTTTCTCCGCGATCTCTTTATTTTTCAAGGCTGTAGCGTGATACGACGCCACTTCATCCTGAATGCGGGCCTGCACGTAACGACCGCCAACGAGATCGAAGAATTTGCGCAAAACAAGCTCAACTGCGTCGATTTCTTCCTTGTTGCGTGCCCAGCACCAGTCAATTGCTTCTTCCAAAGTAGGGAAGCGTTCACGGTCGTAGCACGCATCAAGCAAGAGCGTGTACGCACCGTGCTCGAGCATCGTCAGGCGTCCAGCCTTCTTGTGGTAGTCGCCAATATTTCTTTTGAAGTAATGCATCATGCGACCCCCTTGAGATCGACTGGATTGAACGACTCAAGCGCTCGCAGCGCAGTGTGGTGACGACGCAAGGCGTTGTACTCGGCCTTCTTGGCAGCTTGCAGCCGTTGGTATTGGCCTTCCGTGAAGAACATCACTGGCAGGAAATCTTCGTTGTCCTGGTGAAATCGTCCTTCTGGACGGCCGTGCGCTTCGAAGAAGTCGGCATAGCCTTGATCCAGGCGGCGCTGGGCTTCGGCAAGGTCGTCGATGGCGCGCTGATGAGCCATTGCACGATCAGCAACACGAAGAATTAGCTGAAGTCGTTCGGTGGTGATCACAGAGCACCTCCGAGCAGATCGGCGTCACGGCGCGACCAAAGGGCTTGGAGCTTCGTCAGGCCTTTACCGGTAACCCGAGGAGTGGACACGGTGGTCTTTCCGTTCTCTGGATGCTCATAGGTGCTGAGCTTCGCAGTTAGATAGCCGGATTCAATCGGACCCTGCATAGGCTCGTTTTTGCGGAGGGTGACCCAACGGCGTTGGCGCAGGAATGCCATCAGGCGGTTCTGTCCGGTGCCGATCAACTTTGCGGCCTCGGCCACCGAATAGGTTTCGTGCGTGACGGTCACCGCATCGAAGAAAGCCGCCTTCGGTGCGTCGGCAGCGACCTTCTGCTCGAGCATCAGGTTTTCGTGGGAAAGCTCGGTGTTGTCGGACTCCAGGGTGACGACCTTGCGGACGTTGTCGGTCAGTAGGGCCAGAAGAACCTTTGGGTCGTTCAGGCTGGCGATATCGAAGGCCGGCTTGGCTTGGGCGTCCTCAAGTTCGTGAAGGCGGCGAATGACCTTGTGGCGAAGCGGGATGCTGTAGCCGGTGACCAGGGTTTCGGTAAGCTCGCGATCCAGATGGAAGCAAGGCATCGAGCGACCAGACCCATCCAAATAGGTGCCCCCAAATTTGGGGTCAGTGATTTGCAGCTCGGAGAGCATATTGCGGATGTCGCGCATGACGTGGTCATGGCGCTTTCCGGTCAATTCTGCGATCTCGCGTGATGACATGGTGGGTCGCGACACTTTTTGCGATACGTGAAATTGTGTCGCGGATTGGTTTGAGTTGACGACTGATTGGGGAATAGGCATTATTCGCTCCAGAACTGATTTGAATGTGCTGCACCAAAAGCCACCCTTGCCCGGTGGTTTTTTTGTGCGTCCGATTTACTGCTTGGTTGTTTCACTGGCGGATCCTCAATAGTCCCTAGGGGACTTATCAGCCCTTGCGTCCTATGGAAGCGACGTTGCTGCGGCTTTTTGGCGGGCGCGTCATTCGATCAAGCGCCCGATTCATGATTGATGCGGCCATCTCTTCTGGCGTTAACCCGTTGCGTCTGGCCAATAGCTCCAGATCAGCGAGTCCCTGCCAGTCGAGCTGGATTTCCAGCGGCTTTCTTTCAGGCACAGGGCCTCCTCGGCAACTTCAGGCCACGTCTGTTTTCGCGTTAAGCTCTTCCATCATTTGGTTCAGGCCGCGCTCAAGGATTTCGCGGGCGAGCACGGCTTTCTGGGTCCGCTGAAATCTGGCCATAGCGGTCAGCAGATCGTCGGCCACCTCATCCAGGCGGACCTTTGTGGGTTTGTCGTGCATGTGGCTTGGGTCGAAGTGCATCGTTTGGCTCCTTTGAGCATGCAAGGTGGGTTAAGCGGCGGTTTTCTTCGGGTGCGCCTCGGCAAGCAGCCAGGCAGATTCGAACGGCTTGCCATTGGAGGCAGCCAGCTCAGCAATTTTCTTGGCGTATTGGGTTTCGCCGGTGTACTCGGTGCGCGGCAAAGCGTCCGCGGCGAGCCATTTGTAGATGGCGCGTGGAGTCTTTCCGCAGGCCAGTGCAACCGCTGGAACACCGCCGGCGTCATCGATCGATTTCTTGAGCGGCCGCATATGGCCTCCGAGTTAAATATGAACTTGCGGTACATATTATGTCGGAACTGAAAGTACATGCAAGCGCATGCAACCATGTACCCATGGTTCAAATAGAAGATTTGCGCGCTGCGTTCGTTGCCCGCCTCAAAAAGGCCTTGGCGGAAAAAGACATCCCAGAATGGGGTGCCGGTGCTCGCCTTGCGAAAATGGCTGGCGTCACACCGAAGGCCACCAGCAAGTGGATGAACGGTGAGTCCATGCCTGGCGGCGCCAAGATGCTGGCTGTGGCCAATGCTCTTGGTGTGCGCGTCGAGTGGCTGGAGTATGGTCGGGGCGACATGTTGGAAGGCTCACCCACTTCTCCCGTAACAGATGAAAGAACTCCCCCTCGGAGCTTCGATCTTCGGGATGAGCCTGGATACACAGGAGTACTGCAACTCACCGCGCGCGGCTCAACCGGCGATGGCGACGACAACCCTCACGTCGAGATTCGCGGCGTCATGGCGTTCAAGTCGTCTTGGCTTCGGGCGAACAACCTGAACCAGCGTCACTTGGACGTCATCTATGCGAACGGACACAGCATGGACCCGACCATAAACGATGGCGACGTGCTGCTGGTGGACGAATCCAAGATTGAACCGAAGGACGGCCAGATATTCGCCATGCAGAGCGCAACCAAGGGAACGATCGTTAAGCGCCTGGTGAAGTCCGACATTGGCGGCTGGATCATCCGCAGCGACAACCCGGACAAGGCGCGATACGGCGATGAGACGCTGCGTGATGGGGAGATAAATGAGGTTCGTATTATCGGGCGCGTGGTTTGGCGCGGCGGGATGCTTTAGAAGGGTACGCTCCCATAGCCAAGCCAGGCAAAGCAATAGGTTCTACCACGGAATAATAAAGTCCAGCCCAGTGCTGGGCTTTTTGTGTCCGCCATTCCCACCTTTAGCCTGAATCAAAGCCTCCATGCTCCGCTCTTAAGCCAATACGCCGCCCTTGCTGCGCAACCCATGAAACCGCCGCTGAGCGCTTTGGTGATGGCGAGTATTTGGGGTGGTAGGATGGCTACCACTTAACGCGGAGGTAAAAACATGCGGCTGGCTGGAGTTCTTCTTGCAATCATTGGGCTTGCGACCATTGCTTACGCTATCGCCATGGATGTCACCGTGCCTTATGGCGCGATGTATTGGGAGAGGGTGGCAAATGCCGATCTTATGTCTCGCCGGATCATGTTTTCAGTTTTAGGGGCGGCGTTAGTGGTTTCTGGGGTTATTTTGATTTCCATGGATCTACGAAATCAGAGCAAGCCAAAGTACTCCGATAGCGCAGATTGCGCGGCCTGCCCATTTTGCGCTGAACTGATAAAAGTTGAGGCCAAAAAATGCAGATTCTGCGGATCGGATGTCGCGCCATCCACCGATAAGCTATCTATCCCTTGCATACCTACCGGGAGGGGGAGCAACCATGGCTGGGTCGTGATTATCCCGGCAGAGCACCAAGCCCAGATAGAAAGCAGGATAGGTGTCGCGACTCAGCTTGGACAAACAGTTATCTCTGGAAGTGAATCACCGGTAGTTTGTGGTTACTTTGAGTCAAGGCCTGACGCCGACGCGTTCTGCAAGAGGTTGCATGCAGAGTGCGAAATTCTCGCAAAAACCAAGTACATATCGATTTCTGCTAGCTAGAGATCCCGTCCTTCGAAGCTGTTTATGCCAGACCAATGCCCGCCAATCGCGGGCTTTTTTTCGCCCCCGATAAAAATATGTACTTTTGGTACTTGACCGATGTGAACCATTGGTACATATTTACTCCATCGAGACGCCACAGCGCCTCGCCAGGGCCTCAACAGCCCGTCCGCTCTTTAGCTCCACCCCTTGCCGGATTACCACCGGCCCAGATTCAAAGGCAGCGATGAACCGGCCTCAACGGTTCAGAGGGTTGGCAACTGACCCGGGCGTGCAGCGTAAAACGCCAAGAACAGTTATCCAGCGGGAGAACAAGCCGAAAGGCCCGCGGCTGGAGGAACAATTTGAATTGATCTGTACCGCGCCAGTAGCGCCGAAGGATCAGCGGAAATTTTCACTGATGCACCTGGTGACGGGTGCATTGGGAAAACAACCGAGGGCAAGAAGATGAATAAGGTCATCCACATCACCCTGCGCGGAGAGCTGCAGGTCTTCGCCGACGCCGACCTGAATGCCTGCATCCAAGAGGCGAACAGGCTCAACGCGGAGCGCGGACTCACCAGTGGCGTGCGCGTCGTTGAGTGCGAAGACGGCCAGCGAATGACGGCGGCCGATTGCAAGGCTGCTGCCCGATCCTCTCTATGAGAGCGCATCGGACTGCTCTCCACCTTTCACGGCAGGCTTGAGATTGTTCAAGAACCTCCACCGGAAGCCTGAGAGCAGTCCGATGCGGATGAAACTGCGGCCTATAACCGCCCACCTGCATCAATCGGCGAATAGCTCAACCCGCATTGCGCAGGGTCAGCGCCAACCTGGTATTGGCGAGCTACCTTGATCTGGCACAAGCGCCGTGACAGCCGGGAAAGACCGGCACCCACCCTCCCCGACCAATCCCGCATGCACATGACACCGCGCCCAACGGCAACCAGCGGGATGCATGAGTGTTGACGAATACAGGTGAACCACAGAGGAAACGACATGGCTCTTCAAGTTGATGAAGTCGCGGTCACGGGCGGCTACCGCATCCTTGATACGGATCGGCACCCCGCATATCAGGGCGTTGCTCTGGTAGTTCAGCGGGACGCACATCCGGTTGCCGCTGGCTGCGAGATCACTCACGCCGATGCACTGGCCACTGCCAAGGTAATGGCGGCGTCAGGCGCCCTTCTGGAAAGTCTTCAGAACCTGGTAGGGCTAGCCAAGCTCGGTGCCGCGCACCTCGGCAAGTACCACGCTGCTCTGGCGGATGCAGAAGCAGCCATCGCCAAAGCCACCGCCTAACGCCTAACTCTGGAGGCGCCCATGCACCCAAGCGTTCAGCTCGGCAAAGAAGTGCGCGCAGCACTGCGCATTCGTTCACGCATCGCCACGGAAGACCTCTACTCACTGATCGGCCGGCCGCTACCGGTAACGATGCCTCGCTTCGTTGTGAAGCCGGCAGGTACTGCATTCTTCCATGTCTTGGATGGCCGCACCGGCAAAGCCCGTGGCTTCCGTCGCGATCACAACGAGGCCTGCGCTTTGGCGCGCAAGCTTGAATCCCAGGAGTAGACCATGACTGATTTCCTCGACAACGTTGAAGGGCCGGACTGGCTCCATGACGCAATCAACTCGCTGATCTGCGGTGACAACGTCACGGCGCCGCGAGCTCACGGTAAGACGGTAGCTTTGGTGACTCCGCAATCGCTGTGGGAGGCACTGTCCGAACACTTAGGCGCACAAGAACACATTGCCCCACTGCTCACGGATAACCGCGAGTATCCGATTGAGCGAATGATTTGCGAGATTATCGCCGACGGTCGCCGGGCTCACGGCGCCATCTATGACCTCGCCATCTCTGCGCTGGGCCAGCCGAAAGGCGACCACCCGACAGCGCTGCACGACGTCGCTGAAGCACTGATCCGGCCTCACGCAAACGAGTATGGCCGGGCGCGGGCGGAAGAGCTTGAAGCCGAGCGCGCCGCCGATCTTGCAGAAATGCGAAAGGACGATGCCGCATGACAGCCCAGCAACGCGCCAGACGCTTCTGGTTCTGGCGCAGCTCATTCTTCGCGCTCGCCACCTGCACCGCCATCATGTTGCTCGGCGCCCTTTCTTCGCCAATCCCTCAATAGCACGCACCTTTCAATCGCTGCGCACCGCGCGGCAAGGAACAGTCATGTCCGCTCAAAGCGTGGCGCCGGTGGCGCACGACCGAAACCTCCACGTCCTTCCGCACGCAGCAACCAGCACCAGCGCTCTGGTACTGGACGGTGACAGCTTAGACAAGATGATGCGCCTGGCCGAAGTAATGGCCACCGGCCGCGCCACTCTGCCGAAGCACTTCAACGGCAATGCAGCGGATTGTTTGGCGGTCGTAATGCAATCGATGCAGTGGAAAATGAACCCGTTCGCCGTCGCGCAGAAAACGCACCTGGTTAACGGTGTGCTGGGCTACGAGGCGCAACTGGTCAACGCGGTGATCACTACCTGCGCACCGGTGCTGGATCGCCTGCACTACGAGTGGTACGGCGCTTGGGAAAAGGTGATCGGCAAATTCACCATCAAGAATGGCGACAAAGGCGAGTACCGCGTCCCGGGCTGGAAGCTTGAGGATGAGCAGGGCCTAGGCGTGAAAGTCTGGGCAACCTTCCGCGGCGAAGACGAGCCGCGCGTCCTTGAGTTGCTGCTGGCCCAAGCTCGCACCCGCAACAGCACACTCTGGGCTGACGATCCCCGCCAGCAACTGGCATACCTCGCTACCAAGCGCTGGTCGCGCCTCTATTGCCCTGACGTGATCCTCGGCGTGTACAGCCCAGATGAGCTCGAAGAATCCGCACCAACAATTCGTGACGTATCACCGGCGCGTGGCGCGGCACCAGCTGAACTTCCGCCCTACCCCGACGAAAAGCTCGCAGAGAACTTGCCCAAATGGCAAATCGCTGTCGACGCCGGCCGCTCCGCCCCTGATCACCTGATCGCAACCGTCAGCAGCAAATTCACCCTGAGCGAAGAGCAGATCGCCAAGATCAAAGCGCTCGCGCCAATTGAAGGAGACCACGAATGAAAATCCACAATGTCGCTCAGGGCTCCGAAGCCTGGCACGCGCTCCGCGCCAACTACTTCACTGCGTCAGAAGCGCCGGCAATGATGGGCGCCTCGAAGCAAATGAAGCGCACCGAACTGCTGCATGCGAAAAAGACCGGGCTCGATCGGGACGTGTCGTGGTGGGTGCAGAAAAACCTCTTTGATAAAGGACACGAAGCCGAGGCACTTGCTCGGCCGATTCTAGAAGGACGAATTGGCGAGGACCTGTTTCCCGTCGTCGGTACCGAAGGTGATCTGCTGGCATCCCTCGATGGGTGCACGATCCTCGGCGACATCCTTTTCGAACACAAAATGTGGAACGAGCAGCTCGCTGCCGATGTTCGCGCCGGCATCCTTGATCCGCACTACTACTGGCAGCTCGAACAGCAACTGCTGGTCAGCGGCGCAGAGAAAGTAATTTTCGTCTGCTCCGACGGCACCGAGGAAAACTTCGTGTCGATGGAATACGCGCCGGTGCCGGGCCGCGCCGCAACGCTCGTCGCAGCTTGGAAACAGTTCCAAGCTGACCTGCTGGACTTCACTCCGGCCGAGGTGGTGCCGGAAGCCGTCGGCAAAACGCCGGAGTCATTGCCAGCGCTGCGCATCGAAGTGACCGGCATGGTCACCGCCAGCAACCTGGAGCAATTCAAAGCCCACTCGCTGGCCGTCTTCAACTCGATTAATACCGAACTGGAAACGGATCAGCACTTCGCCGATGCAGAAAAAACGCTCAAGTGGTGCAGCGATGTCGAGGAGCGCTTAGAAGCTGCTAAGCAGCACGCCCTGAGCCAAACCGAAAGCATCGACGCATTGTTCAAGACGATCGATGACATCGCGGCGGAGGCACGGCGCAAGCGCTTAGAACTGAACAGTTTGGTGAAAGCTCGCAAGCTCAGCATCCGTGAAGACATCGTCATGGATGCAGCCAAGGCGCTGCAGGTCCACATCGACCAGATCAACGCTTCACTGGCCGGCAAAGCGCGGATGCCTGCGGTACCAGCGAATTTCGCCGGAGCCATCAAAGGCAAGAAGACGATCAGCAGCCTGCGCGACTCTGCCGACTCCGAACTGGCGCGAGCGAAGATCGCTGCAAGCCAAATCGGCGACAGCATCCGGAGCAACTTGGCCAGCCTGGACGAGCTTGCCGCCGAATACATGTTCCTCTTCAACGATATCCAGCAGTTGGTGATGAAGGCGAACGACGACTTGGTCGCGCTGATCAAGGTGCGCATATCCGAACACCGGAAGACAGAGCAGCAGAAAGCCGAAGCGCAGCGCGAGCAGATTCGTCAGCAGGAGCTGCAGCGCATTGCGGACGAGGCGAAAGCCAACGCACCGGTTGAGCCTGCGCCAGTCGACAGCCCAGCACCGGTGAAAGCCGCCGCGCCGGTTCAGTCTGCGTCGAAGCCAGCGACCACAACCGCGGTGCCGGTGAGCCTGCAAGCTGAGGTGTTCGATCTGGAAGCGCTGATCAAAGCCGTGGCCTACGGCCAAGCCCCTATTTCGGTGCTGACTGTGGACTGGGAAGCGCTCGACGCGATGCTCGCAGCCCAGGGCGCCAAGTTCAGCATGGCCGGCGTCAAGCTGGTCAAGGTGGCAGCGTGATCCGCCTCAAGCCTTGGTCGATTGAGTGAACATCCAGCCGAATGCAACCACGCCAATGATAGGACGTATCAGATCCGCGGCTGAGGCCATGCCGGAAAACACCTGTAGCCCGGTTATTACCATCATCGCCAATGCCGCGAGAATGCCAAATGCTGCGATCCAGCGAAAATACCTTGGAAACATTGTGTAACTCCCTTGTGAAGGGGAGGCATCGTAATCGCATTTAGCGATCACTTCAATCTACGTTATCGAGACGGATCACGGACTGTTGAAGCTTAAAGTTACTGACCTGGCTGGACTTGCCGGCCAGCGGAATTGAAGAGGTAGGCCATGGCCGAAGTACAGGAGCCGACGAAGGAAGCGATCAAGCAAAAGAAAAAGCGCGAGAAGGCTGCAGCAAAGGACGCTGCATTGGGCGTCGAGAAGTTTATGGTTGAGGTCGCCGGCGTGTTCAAGTCAGACCTCAAGCGGGTCATGGCAGCGCACGGCATCAACAACCAGCAGGACATTCACCAGCGGCTCCTAATCAACCTGATCGCCGCCGACTTCGAAACTCAGGCCAAGATGTTACAAGGTGTCAAGACACCTATCGTCGTTACCGAAAAGGTGTCGAGACTTATTGAAGCGGCCGGCATGAAGTCGCTCGCCGACGATCCGCCGGAGCCTGACGACGAAGTCGAGAAGCCCGAAACTACGGCAGATCCGGATCAGGTTCGTATGGCCCCATCACCTTGTTGATGTTCGGCCACACCATATAGGCCTTCCAGTTCTCATTGTCCCGAGAGCAGTAAACGAGGTATTCGCTGTCGCTGCTGCGGCTGACGCGGTAGCGATAAATTCCGCAACCTTTCACTTTTGCCTGAACCAGCGCGCCGGTGACTGCGTTGTTGAATTCATAGACCCATGGCCCCGGATACATCTGTTTCACCGATTCTGCGGAAGCGGCCATCGGTATCAGTGCGGCAAGCGCGATTATCAATCGCTTCAATTTGAATCCCCTTCCGGCTCCATGCCGGGCCGAACACAAATACCCCACTTCAACGAATCACGCCAGCCGGCGAGGATCCCCTATGCACGTTTTGTTCTGCAGTTACGGGAACGACTCAATCGCCCTGATCCAGTGGGCGCATGAGCGCGGCCTGAAAGATGTCGTGTGCCTCTACTCTGACACCGGCTGGTCCGCAAACTGGTGGGCCGACCGTGTAGCCAAGGGCGAGACTCTAGCCCAGGGCTACGGATTCACCACTGCCCGTACCGAATCGGAGGGGATGCTCGAACTGGTCAAGCGTAAACGCGGCTGGCCCGGCGCCGGCGGACAGGGTCAATTCTGCACCGCGGAGCTAAAGGTGCTTCCAGCTTTGGAGTGGCTCGACTCCAGCGACCCTGACAAACAGGCAACAGCCATGACCGGTGTGCGCCGCAGCGAGAGCAGGCACCGTTCGGACGCTGAGGAGCACGTTATGGAATCAGAGCGGCATGGCAATCGGGAGCTATGGCAACCGCTGGTGCGGCACACCGATGAAATGCGCGATGCCCTGATTCATCGAACCGGCTTCGAAGTTCTTCCGCACCGCTCACTTGAGTGCTATCCGTGTATCAACGCGAACATCGACGACATTCGGCTTCTTTCCGAGGACCGAATACGGCTGATCGACATCACCGAGAAAGACCTGGGTTTCACCAAGAAGGGAAAGCCCCGCGTGATGTTTCGCACAGCGCGCCGCAAAGGTGCCGTTGGCATCCGCGCCGTTGTGCAGTGGGCAGCAGCGCCCAGGCCGCGCGACCAAATGGAAATGTTCCCCGCTCAGTGCGACTCAGGATACTGCGGCGGCTGAGCGAATCACTTTGGCCAAAGTGATAACACGCCGATTATCACACCGCCAAGCCCTGTAAATGATGCAATCCAAAAGCCCCAAAATTCACGGCGGTGCTTTCGCTCTTCCCTCACGGCATCTCGCACCACTTTCAGTCCGGCCGGCAGCAAGTAGTAAGGCTCGTCGGGGTGATCATCCCATGCGACCCGCGCATACAGCTCGGTATCAGACCGACTTGGAAGCAACACGCCCAGTGAGTCGGCCTCACGCTCAAGGTACTGGGTGATAAGCAAGGACCTCCACTGATCTGACAGCTCAATTTTCTCCATGTAGTCCGCCCATTGCCCGCTTTCATGAGCCTGCTCGCAATCAGGTGGCGCTTTTTTTTCAAGCTCTTTGGCGTCTTTTTTCTGCTTCCGCAGCTCAACGCGATACTTGATGTAGTTATAAAAAAACATCTCAGCCCCACAACATTTTGAAACCGCAACTATAGCCGCGAGGTATCCCTATGTCCGCACAACAGAAGAAACACCCCTTCGATTTCAAAACTCAATACGGACTCGGCTTCAGCACTCAGGACGATGAAATCGTTGTCGATTTCTTCTGTGGCGGTGGCGGCGCTGGTACCGGCTTGGAGATGGGTCTGGGCCGCGCGGTGAATGTCGCGAAGAACCACAGCCCCCAGGCGATCAGCATGCACACCGTCAACCACCCGGGCGCAGTGCATTACACGACCGACGTGTTCGAAGGTGATCCGGACACGGAATGCGGCGGCAAGGCCGTTGGCTGGTTCCATATGTCGCCAGACTGCACGCACCACAGCCAGGCGGCCGGCGGCCAGCCGCGCAAGCGTGAGATTCGAAACCTGTCGTGGATCGGCTTGAAGTGGGCAGGCAAGAAGAAGCCCCGGGTGATCAGCCTGGAGAACGTGAAGCAGATCCTGCAATGGGGCCGGCTGGTCGCCAAGCGCGACAAGGCCACTGGCCGCGTGGTGACGCTGGATCTGGTGCCGCACACAACCAAGAAAGGAAAGACCACCAACCGAGTAGCCGCACCGGGCGAGCAAGTGCCGGTGTCGAACCAGTTCCTCGTCCCTGACCCGAAACAGCGCGGCCGCACCTGGCGCCGATTCGTGGCCCTACTGGAAGGCATGGGCTATGTGGTGGAGTGGAAGGTGATCAAGGCGTGCGACTTCGGCGCACCTACCAGTCGGGAACGCCTGTTCATGATTGCTCGGTGTGACGGCCAACCGATAGTGTGGCCTGAGCCGACCCACGCCAAGAACCCCGCCAAGGGCCAGCAGAAGTGGAAAACCGCCGCTGACTGCATCGACTGGACGATCCCAAGCAAGAGCATCTTCGACCGGCCAAAGCCGCTGGCACCGGCCACCCTCCGCCGGATCGCCAAGGGCATGAAGAAGTTCGTCATCGATGCCGCTGACCCGTTCATTGTGCCGATCGCGAACTGGTCCGGCGAAAGTGTGCAGTCAGCGCATGACCCGCTGCGTACCGTGACTTCCTGGCCACGCGGCGGTTCGTTCGCCTTGGCCAGCCCGATCATCGCGCCAGCCACGCACCAGGGCAGCGACCGCGTCAACGACCCCCACGCCCCGCTGCCGACGGTGACTTGCGCCAACCGCGGCGAACTGACGCTGATCAGCCCGGTGCTTGTCGGTGCTGGTGGGCCCGAGTATTCAGGCAAGCCGGTGGCTGCCGACCAGCCAGCCGGGACACTCATGACCCAGAACCATCGCGCGATCGCGGCGGCACACCTGGTGAAGTTCCGGTTTGCTGATGAAGGCAAGGCGCTCGACGAGCCGCTGCCAACCATCACCAGCGGCGGAAACTACCAACGCCCGGCCGGCGCCGCGCACGCCATGGGCATCTCAACGGTGTTCATGGCCCAGATGAATGGCGGGTTCAACACCACGGATGCCAAGAGCATCGAAGACCCGATGACCACGGTGACCAACACCGGCAGCCAGCAGCAGCTGGTGACCGCCAACCTGGTGCACCTGCGCGGCAACTGCGATGCCCGGGACGCAGCGGATCCGCTGCACACCATCAGCGCCGGCGGCACGCACCATGGGTTGGTCACCGCTTTCATGGAGCGCCAGTTCGGCGCCAGCGTTGGCCAGGGTGTAGACGAACCGGCGCCGACCATCACGGCCGGTGGTGGCGGGAAGAGTTCGCTGGTTGAGTTCCAGCTATCACCAGAGGTCGAAGCCGGCGCACTGAGGGTCGCCGCATTCCTGATCAGCTACTACGGCACCGAGAACATGAGCGCCGCCGACGCACCAGCGCCAACCATCACCACCAAGGATCGGCTAGGCCTAGTCACCGTCACCATCAAGGGAACGCCTTACGTGATCGTCGACATTTGCCTTCGGATGCTTCAACCGGCCGAGCTGTACAAGGCTCAGGGCTTCCCCGCCGACTACATCATCAGCCACGGCGCCGACGGCAAGCCATTTACCAAGACCCAACAGGTTCACATGTGCGGCAACAGCGTAAGCCCACCGCCAATGGCTGCACTGGCACGGGCCAACGATCCTTGGAGGGCTGCAGAGAACGATGCAGTAGCCGCCTAACCCCTTATCAGGTTGTGTTGTTTTGCTGCGAACGTTGAAAGGTTCGGTACGTCACCTGTTGCCCGATTGGTTGCAATCCAAATCCTCGTCGCCTCCACATCGAGGCTCTGTTGATTTGCATCCAGCTCGGCCAGAAGACTTCCAGATATCCGATACCGGCCACATCCGCTGCAGTTCCAATCCTGATAATCGCCTAGCGGAGCAATATCCTCAGCCGATTCATTGCAAATTCGACATGCCATTTCCTGCACTCCTTGTGAATGACCATTTAACTGTAGCTGATCCCTCAACAACCTCCACCGCCCGGGCATGCCCCGGCAAGGAGCCATCGTGATCCGCCAATACCGATTCAGCGAGCTAATGGCCCGCCTGACCAGCGAGCAGTGGACGGTCATCCAGGAGACCGAGGCAATTACCTGTTTATGCATTCTGCCTACAAGGGCCGGAGGTTGTGATGATCTGGTTTCTGATCGGAGTGCTAGTTCTCAATGCGGCTGCTCCCTATGCCGCCTACAAATTCAGCGTTAAGCGTTAGGAGGGTGTATGGAAAGCGTGAAGAAATTCGAGCGGGAAAATCGTTACATCGTGATTAAGCGTAGCGACCTGAAAAAAGTCCCGGTTACCTATCGGTCTACCATGATTACTCCGATGTTCAACCTTCTACCGCATTTGCCAAGACGTGAGTGCGTAGTTGTTGAGAGCGATTGGCCGGAATACGAAATCGTCTGGGCAATGATCGAGCACCGCATGGGCGGAAAGCCGGTGCCTGACTTCGACCGCATCAAAGCCGAGAACCAAGCCCTGCAACTGCTGCTGAACGATCGCGACGACCTCGACGATCAGCTCACTAGCCTGGAACAGCGGCGCTACGCAGAGCAGCAGGCGCGGGAGGCGGCAGAGCGGCGGGTTGAGGCTTTGTGCGCCTTTGCCAATGAAATGGTCGACGCGGTGTTTGAGGGTGGAAGCCTGGACGGTGCCGACATCCAAGACATTGCCGTCAAGCATGGTGTGCTGCGAATCGAAACCCGCGAAGATGAATGCGGTGAGCGCTGCGCCTGCCGTGAGTATGGGTTTCCGGCCGAGTGCTACCGACGCACCGAGCTGATCGCACTCAACCCAATCAAGCAGTAACCCCTCTCCCTTCAAAGTCAGCCGCTATAGCGGCAAGGACGAAGTCATGCCTGAAGAAATCAAATTGATTCAACCAGCCCCAGTCGTGCGCGACGAGAACGGCTTTTTCCAGCACCACGACCTGCCTGACTTTGAAGAGGGCGACGGTGAAAAGTCCAAAGCCTGGATCGCTGAACAGCGCTTGCAGGTGAAGATGGTTGAGCTCGAATACCACAGCGACGAGGCAGTCTCGGAGCGCTACTTCGAAGCGGGCGATCCGGATTGCAGCTACTGGGATCCTGACCGCCCCGAAGGCGAGGATTGGTTCTGCCTGGCGATTCACGATACGGACGACGGCCCGGTCTGCTGGTGGGCACGCCGAGAGGTGACGCCATGACTCAAGTAAAGGAACGGCCGATCTTGTTCTCGGCGCCGATGGTGCGCGCCATCCTGGAAGACCGGAAGACGGCCACGCGGCGGGTAGTGAAAGGCTTCCAGATACCTACCGAGGACACAACTATTCCGGCAGGCGATCGTCAGCGCTGGAGCGCAATAGGCCAAAAAGACCCGCGCTATGGCTTCTGCATATTCGGATCGACTGAGGCAGAGTGCGCCAAGGAACTGGAAGAGTACGCACCCTGCCCGTATGGCCGACGCGGCGACCGACTGTGGGTGCGCGAGACCTGGTACTGCGATCACTTCGAAGTGATGCGCGGTCCCTACCTCAAGCCGGATGATCTGAACATCGGTGAAGCGCTCGACGACGGGACGCTGGTCTACGCCGCCGACGGGCTCACCCCTTACGAGGCTGATCAGCCAATCTGGAAACCATCAATCCATATGCCCAGATGGGCCAGCCGCATCCTGCTGGAGATCACCGGCGTCCGCGTCGAGCGATTGCAGGACATCACCGAGGGGCAGGCCGTGGCCGAGGGCGTGCGCCTGATGCGCGACGGTAGCGATACGTGGGTAAGTCGCGAAGGCCCTGGAAACCTCGTTACCCCATGGCCGACTGCCAAAGAAGCATTCAGCGACTTGTGGAACTCCATCAATGGACCGGACGCATGGGAAGCTAACCCCTGGGTCTGGGTCGTCGAGTTCAAGCGAGTGACGCCATGAGCAAAGTCAGCCTGAACGTTGAAATCCACTTCAAGAAAGACCGCCAAGAGCGCGAACCGCTGTACTTGAACCTCACGCTGAACAGGGACAACCCGTCCGACGATCGCATTGCCCAGGCCGTCTATGACGAGGTGACACAGCACCTCTTCGAAAATCCGTGGGAAGTTGAGGAGCCACAGCCATGATCCTCCCCCTGCTCTACATGGCCCTCCTGATCTACAGGGGGCCGAGGCCATGAGCGACGCACCCATTGAGCCGCAGGATTACATCTACGGCGTGAAGGTCGTTCAGATCGAAGACCTACGCGTAGCCAGAGGATTAACACGGCGCCCGGCATCCTCCTGCCGACACAAACAGCTGGTTTATGACCAAGGAGAGCGGCGCGTCTGGTGCCAAGACTGTGAAGCCGAGGTAGAGGCTTTCGACGCCTTCGTTGGAATAGTCGAGGTTTTCAGCGCTGGCATGAGCAAGTTGAATACTCGGCGCCGTGAGCTGGCAGAAGCTGAACAGTTCCAGATCCGCAGCCGCGCCGCAAAGGTGATGGACGAAGCCTGGCGCAGCACAAAGATGGCGCCCCTCTGCCCTCACTGCATGACCGCCATCCTTCCCGAAGACGTTGCCGGCGGCGTAGCTAAAACCTCGAAGTCACTGGTTGTAGCAGCTCGCAAGCGCAAGCAGACCAATCCAGCCTCCTAACCCCAATCCACCTACAGCCTGCCGGTGAACGGCGGGCGGAGCCGTGCCATGAACAAAGCGGACGCAAAACGCATCGCGGAAACTATCACCATCGACCAGTTGGCGACCATGTTCGAACGCGCCAAAGCCGGAATCACCAACTGGGAGCAAGTCAGCGCCGTGAATCCCGGAATGACCAAGGGTACGGCATGGAACATTTTGAGCGCAGCACTCAAGGCTGGTGGGGGTGCCCGGGTACGGCAGCTAGCCGCCACCAACATGGTTTGGGAGTTTGGCGACTTCCTCGATGACTCGCTCAAGCCGACCAAAAAGAAACGCCAGCCAGCCGCCGCGCCATATCACCAGCAGCCGAATTTCTAATAACCACCTTCTGCCGCCACGCGCGGCAAGGATCCCCTCATGTTCGCGAAAAAGCTCTTCGAAGTCCTGATGGCCGCCATGCTGTACCTGCTGGTCACACTGCTCTGGTTCGTCTATGCGATGCCGGAGATGGTCGAGCACGGATCCGACGCTGCCCTGATCACCGCCGGCTTCGGCTCGCTGGTCTGGCTCTCCGCGACCGGCTGCATCCTCATTTACATCATCCAGAAGGCGCGCCCGTAGCTGGGCACCGAATTATTTCCAACACGGAGCACGCACATGGCAAATGCCACAGCAGCAAAGGTTACGAGCATTCCGCCGCGGTTCATCCGGTTCATGGATGCACCCGGTTACCTCGGCATGTGCCGGGACGAATTCAACAAAACGGTCAGGCCAAACGTCCGAGAGTTCCCCATTGGAAAACAGGGCGTTGCGTTTGACCGAATCGAGCTTGACGAGTGGGCCGACGCCTACATCGAGAGCAAGGCGATTGAAAAGGCAGCCAATCAGGACAACAATCGCCCCCGCAGCGAGTGCCGTGGCGAACCATCAGGAGGTAAACCATGGCGAGAAAAGCGATATCCGGGCTCTACCAGAAGGGTGGAATCTGGCAAATCGACAAAGTTTTCCGAGGTGAGCGACTTCGAGAAAGCACTGGCACTAGTGACCGGCAAGAAGCCGAGCAGTACCTGATTCACCGGCTTGAGCAGCTTCGGCAACAGAAAGTCTACGGTGTGCGCCGCGTGCGCACCTGGGATGAGGCGGCGACGAAATTCCTGATCGAGAACAAGGACCAGCCATCGATCAAGCTGACGGCGCATCACCTGAAGCAGCTTCATCCCTATCTCAAGGACCTGCCGTTGACTCACATCGATGACCAGGCACTTGAGCCGTTCGTGAAGGATCGCTTGAAGGGAATGGTTCTGCCGTGCGGGAAGCAGTTGAAGCCGGTGGCGCCCCGGACGATCAATATCTCAATCGAACGGGTGATAAGGGTTCTTTCGCTTTGCGCAAGGAAGTGGCGGGATGAAGAGCGCAGGCCCTGGCTTGACTCGGTGCCGATGCTGACTCGGCTGGACCTGAAGAAAAAGGTTCGTGAGCCCTACCCAATGACATGGGAAGAGCAGTCGATCCTATTCGGGGAATTGCCGGCGCACCTGCAAACGATGGCCCTGTTCAAAGTGAACACGGGGTGCCGTGAGCAGGAGGTCTGCAAATTGAGGTGGGATTGGGAGATTCCGGTGCCGGAGCTTGGCACCAGCGTGTTCCTGATACCGTCCGACTTCGGCGGCAGGAACGAGCGGTCAGGCGTAAAGAACGGTGATGAGCGGTTGGTTGTGCTCAACAGCGTGGCGAAATCGATCATCGATAAGCAGCGGGGCCAGAGCAGGGACTGGGTGTTCCCTTACAACGGCAGCGCAATGCACAGGATGAACGATTCGGCCTGGAAGAAAGCAAGGGTGAGAGCAGCGAAACTCTGGCAGGAGGAAAACCTTCGCCCCGCTCACCGTGGGTATGCATCCATAAGGGTGCATGACTTGAAGCACACGTTTGGCCGTCGCCTTCGGGCGGCAGGTGTCACCCAGGAAGACCGAAAGGCTTTGCTGGGCCACAAGAACGGCAGCATCACCAGTCACTACTCGGGCGCCGAGCTCGGGCATCTGATTGAAGCTGCAAATATGGTATCAGCAACCGACTCTCGTGGGCCGGTGTTGACGATCTTGAAGAGGAAGGCAGGATGAAGTCCCGAAAAACTCCCCACAAATGAAAAAGCCCAACTGGCTAGAGTTGGGCTAAGTCATTGAAAAATATGGTCGGGACGGAGTGATTCGAACACTCGACCCCTAGCACCCCATGCTAGTGCGCTACCGGACTGCGCTACGCCCCGACTAGGCGTGAATCTTGTTCCGCTTCTCAACGGAACGCTCAGGAATATATCGCAAGCTTTTGAAAACTGGAAGTATTTAAAAGCAGAAATTTATTTCTTGAGCACCACCAGTACATCTTCGAGCTCGGCGATCATCTGGCGGATCATCTGTTTGTACTGGGTTGTATCGTCTTTGGCCTCATCACCGGAGAGGCGCAGACGCGCGCCACCGATGGTGAACCCTTGGTCATAGAGCAGCGCGCGGATCTGTCGGATCATCAGCACGTCTTGGCGCTGATAATACCGACGGTTTCCGCGGCGCTTGACCGGGTTGAGCTGAGGAAACTCCTGCTCCCAATAGCGCAGCACGTGTGGTTTTACCGCACACAGCTCGCTGACTTCACCAATGGTGAAGTAGCGTTTGCCCGGGATGACGGGGAGTTCGTCGTTATGACTTGGTTCCAGCATAAGCCTCAACTCGGGCCTTCAACTTCTGCCCTGGACGAAAGGTGACCACACGGCGAGCCGTGATAGGGATTTCTTCTCCCGTTTTCGGATTGCGGCCAGGCCGCTGGCGTTTGTCCCGAAGGTCGAAATTGCCGAAACCGGACAACTTGACCTGTTCGTTGTCTTCCAGAGCGTGCCTGATTTCTTCGAAAAACAGTTCGACCAATTCTTTGGCCTCCCGTTTATTCAGGCCCAGCTCCTCATACAGACGTTCCGCCATCTCAGCTTTCGTCAGAGCCCCCATACGTCACTTCCTTAACGTGGCGTTCAACCTGGTTTCGAGCGAGGTGAGGATATTCTGCGTTGCGGTATTCACCTCATCGTCATTAAGAGTGCGCGATGGATGCTGCCAGGTCAAGCCGACTGCAAGGCTTTTTCTATGTGGATCAATGCCTTTACCCTGATACACGTCAAATAGCCTGAGGTCCGTGAGCCATTCGCCTGCATTTTCACGGATTACGTCCAGTACAGCGCTGGCCGCAACGTCACGGTCAGCCAGCAACGCGAGGTCACGACGCACTTCAGGAAAGCGCGATAACTCCTGGAATTTCGGCATTTTCCCCAGCGCCACTTCGGCCAGAACCAGCTCGAAAACGAAAACGGGACGATCAAGACCCAGGGTTTTCGACAGTTCAGGGTGAATGGCACCAACGTAGCCGACTTCACGCCCGTCTCGCTCGATGCGTGCGGTCTGCCCCGGGTGCAGCGCCGGGTGCTTGCCCGGGACGAAAGTGAATGCGTCGAGCGCGCCGGCGAAGCCCAACACCGCCTCCACGTCAGCCTTGACGTCGAAGAAATCGACGACATCGCGACCTTGCGCCCAGCCTTCCGGCAAACGGCTGCCACAGACGACTCCGGCCAGCATCGGTTCTTGCTTCAAGCCATCCAACTGACCGACAAAACGCAGGCCGCTTTCGAACAGACGCACGCGATCTTGCTGGCGATTGAGGTTGTGCTGGAGTGACTTGACCAGGCCCGGCCACAGGGACGAACGCATGGCTGCCATGTCGTTGGAGATCGGGTTGGCCAACAGCAACGGCTCGCCCCCTGGATTGAACAGCTCGAACTGGCGTGGATCGATGAAACTGTAGGTGATCGCTTCCTGATACCCACGGGCCACCAGCAGGCGGCGCAGCTCCGGCAGGTCGCTGCGGGCTTCAGCCTTGGCCTTTGGGGCCAGGCGTGCTTGCGGGTAGCGAACCGGCAGACGGTTGTAGCCGTACAGGCGGGCCAGTTCTTCGATCAGGTCGACTTCCAGGCTGATATCGAAGCGATGGCTTGGCACCTCGACACGCCACTGCCCTGCCCCATCGGCGCTGATGTTCAGGCCCAGGGCGCTGAGCAGACGCTCGACTTCGGCCGAGTCCAGTTCCATGCCCAGCATCTGGGTGATGCGCTGGGCACGCAGGGTGACCGGGGAAATCTTGGGCAGGTGCTGTTCGCTGACCGTCTCGATGATCGGGCCAGCTTCACCACCCGTGATGTCCAGCAACAGGCCTGTGGCGCGCTCCATGGCTTCACGGGCCAGTTGCCAGTCCACTCCACGCTCGTAACGGTGCGAGGCATCGGTGTGCAGGCCATAGGAGCGGGCCTTGCCGGCGACGGCGATCTGATCGAAGAACGCGCTTTCCAGAAACACATCACGGGTCGTCGTGGAGACCCCGCTGTGCTCGCCGCCCATTACGCCGGCAATTGCCAGGGCTCGGGCGTGGTCAGCAATTACCAGGGTATCGCTGCGCAGGGTCACTTCCTGACCGTCGAGCAGCACCAGCTTCTCACCCTCTTCGGCCATGCGCACGCGGATACCACCGTTGATTTCGGCGAGATCGAACGCATGCAGCGGCTGACCCAGCTCCAGCATCACATAGTTGGTGATGTCAACGGCGGCGTCGATGCTGCGCACATCGGCGCGACGCAGGCGCTCGACCATCCACAGCGGCGTCGGCTTGGACAGGTCGACGTTACGGATCACACGACCCAGGTAACGCGGGCACGCGGATGGCGCGAGGACTTCAATCGAACGTACTTCGTCGTGCACGACCGGCACGCTCGCGACCACAGGACGCGTCACGGGAGCGGCATACAACGCGCCGACTTCACGGGCCAGGCCGGCCAGGGACAGGCAATCGCCACGGTTCGGTGTCAGGTCGACCTCGATGCTCGCATCGTCCAGCCCCAGGTATTCACGGATGTCCTGGCCAACCGACGCATCCGCCGGGAGTTCCATCAGGCCATCGTTGCCTTCGCCAATCTGCAGCTCGGCCTGGGAGCACAACATGCCGTTGGACTCAACGCCGCGCAGCTTGGCTTTCTTGATCTTGAAGTCGCCCGGCAGTTCGGCACCGATCATGGCGAATGGGATCTTCAGGCCCGGGCGCACATTGGGCGCACCGCAGACCACCTGAAAGGTCTCCGCACCATTGCTGACCTGGCAAACCCGCAGCTTGTCAGCGTCTGGATGCTGCTCGGTGGCCAGCACCTCACCCACCACCACACCACTGAAATCACCGGCGGCCAGCGTGACGCTATCGACCTCAAGGCCGGCCATCGACAGGCGAGCAACCAGCTCGTCCCGGCTTACCTGCGGGCTTACCCAGCCGCGCAGCCATTGTTCACTGAATTTCATCCTGCTCTCCTATTAGATTCGTTACGGGTCTGCGGCTTAGCGAAATTGCGCAAGGAACCGCAAGTCGTTGTCGAAGAACAGGCGCAAGTCATTCACACCGTAACGCAGCATGGCTAGGCGTTCGACGCCCATGCCGAAAGCAAAGCCCGAGAACTCTTCCGGATCGATCCCGGACATACGCAGCACGTTCGGGTGAACCATGCCGCAGCCCATGACTTCCAGCCAGCCAGTCTGTTTGCAGACGCGGCAGCCTTTACCGCTACACATCACGCATTCCATGTCGACTTCAGCCGATGGCTCGGTGAACGGGAAGTACGAAGGGCGGAAACGCACAGCCAGTTCTTTTTCGAAGAACACCCGCAGAAACTCTTCGATCGTTCCTTTCAGGTCGGCGAAATTGATGTCGCGATCAACCAGCAGGCCTTCAACCTGGTGGAACATCGGCGAGTGGGTGATATCGGAGTCGCTGCGGTACACACGGCCTGGGCAGACGATGCGGATCGGCGGCTGTTGCGATTCCATGGTGCGGACCTGTACCGGCGAGGTATGGGTGCGCAACAGCATGTTCGCATTGAAATAGAAGGTGTCATGCATCGACCGGGCCGGGTGATGGCCTGGGATGTTGAGCGCTTCGAAGTTGTGGTAGTCGTCTTCGACCTCAGGGCCTTCAGCAATGCCATAGCCGATGTGAGTGAAGAACTGCTCGATGCGTTCCAGGGTCCGGGTCACCGGATGCAGCCCGCCGGAAGTCTGGCCACGGCCAGGCAGGGTCACGTCGATGGACTCGGCGGCGAGTCTGGCAGCCAGATCCGCCTCCTCGAACAACGCCTTGCGCGCATTGAGGACCTCTGTGACACGCTCCTTGGCAACGTTGATCAGCGCACCGACCTGCGGACGCTCTTCGGCTGGCAGGTTCCCCAGGGTCTTCATCACCTGAGTCAACTCGCCCTTCTTGCCAAGGTAGTGAACCCGGATTTGCTCCAGGGCATTGATATCTTCAGCGCTTTGCACAGCCTCTAGTGCTTGAGCGACCAGCGCGTCCAGGTTTTCCATGTACAGACTCCAGATACGAAATAGGGGAAGAGCTTTAAGGCTCTTCCCCTATTTATGACGTTTGACACCAGGCCCCACAGATGCGGGCCCTGGTGACTGCCGGGGGTACTTAAGCCAAGGTGGCTTTAGCTTTCTCGACAATCGCAGCAAACGCCGCTTTTTCGTTCACTGCCAGATCAGCCAGAACCTTACGGTCGATCTCGATGGACGCTTTTTTCAGGCCAGCGATGAAACGGCTGTAGGACAGACCGTTAACACGAGCACCAGCATTGATACGAGCGATCCACAGAGCGCGGAACTGACGTTTTTTCTGACGACGGTCACGGTAGGCGTATTGGCCTGCCTTGATTACCGCTTGCTTGGCAACACGGAATACGCGGGAACGCGCGCCGTAGTAGCCTTTAGCAAGTTTCAGAATTTTTTTGTGACGCTTACGGGCAATGACGCCACGCTTTACACGAGCCATGAGTTACTTCCTCTATTCTTGATCCAAAAATTAACGAAGGCGCAGCATGCGCTCGACTTTTGCCACGTCAGACGGATGCAGCAAGCTGCTACCGCGCAGTTGACGCTTACGCTTGGTCGACATTTTGGTCAGGATGTGGCTCTTGAAAGCGTGCTTGTGCTTGATACCGTTAGCAGTTTTCAGAAACCGCTTAGCAGCACCACTTTTAGTTTTCATCTTTGGCATGTTCGGATACTCCGCATTCAGTTGATAAACATAATCGCAAGGCCTGCCGTGCCCTGGTGATTACTTCTTCTTTTTCGGGGCGATGACCATGATCAGCTGGCGTCCTTCCATCTTAGGATGCTGTTCGACCGAACCGTACTCGAGCAGGTCTTGTTCAACCCGCTTGAGGAGTTCCATCCCCAGCTCCTGGTGGGCCATCTCACGGCCGCGGAATCGCAAGGATACCTTGGCCCTGTCCCCATCACTCAGGAAACGTACCAGGTTGCGCAGTTTTACCTGGTAATCCCCTTCCTCCGTCCCTGGACGAAACTTGATTTCTTTTACCTGAATTTGCTTCTGGTTTTTCTTCGCCGCGGCAATCTGCTTCTTCTTTTCGAAGATCGACTTGCCGTAGTCCATCAGTTTGCAAACAGGGGGTACTGCATCGGCGGAAATCTCCACCAAATCCAGTTTGGCCTCTTCAGCCTTAAGAAGCGCGTCTTCAATTGACACAATCCCAAGCTGTTCACCTTCAGCACCAATTAACCGAACCTCGCGTGCCGAGATATTCTCGTTGATCGGGGCTTTCGGTGCAGCTCGTTTATCTTGTCTCATTTCACGCTTAATAATAATTACTCCAAATCTGGGCGACCACGCCGGGAAACCGCTTGCGCGAGAAACTCAGCGAATTCGGCGACGGGCATCGAGCCCAGGTCAGCACCTTCACGAGTACGCACAGCGACAGTCTGCATCTCGACCTCCCGATCTCCGATAACCAAGAGAAAGGGAACCTTGAGCAAAGTATGCTCGCGGATTTTAAAGCCGATCTTTTCATTTCTCAAGTCGGACTTGGCACGAAATCCGCTTTGATTGAGAGTTTTTTCGACTTCGGCGGCAAAATCTGCCTGTTTATCAGTGATATTCATGATCACTGCCTGGGTCGGCGCTAGCCACGCAGGGAATGCACCCTCGTAGTGTTCGATCAGAATCCCGACGAAACGCTCGAACGAACCGAGGATCGCGCGGTGAAGCATGACCGGATGCTTGCGACTATTGTCTTCGGACACATATTCAGCGCCCAGACGGATCGGCAGGTTAAAATCGAGCTGCAGGGTACCACACTGCCAGACACGACCGAGGCAATCTTTCAGCGAGAACTCGATCTTCGGGCCGTAGAAAGCCCCTTCGCCCGGTTGCAGATCGTACGCAAGGCCCGCACTGTCGAGGGCTGCGGCCAGGGCCGCTTCGGCGCGATCCCACAGCTCATCGGAGCCGACGCGTTTTTCCGGACGAGTGGACAGCTTCATTTCGACTTCGGTGAAGCCGAAGTCACGATAGACGTCCATGGTCAGCTTGATGAAGGCGGCGGATTCGGCCTGCATCTGCTCTTCGGTGCAGAAGATGTGTGCATCGTCCTGGGTAAATGCACGCACGCGCATGATGCCGTGCAGCGCACCCGACGGCTCATTGCGGTGGCAGGCGCCGAACTCGGCCAGGCGCATCGGCAGCTCACGGTAGCTCTTCAAGCCTTGGTTGAACACCTGCACGTGGCATGGGCAGTTCATCGGCTTGATGGCGTAGTCGCGGTTTTCCGACTGGGTGGTGAACATGTTGTCGGCGTAGTTGGCCCAGTGCCCGGATTTCTCCCACAGGCTGCGGTCCACCACTTGCGGCGTCTTGATTTCCAGATAGCCGTTCTCACGCTGGACCTGACGCATGTACTGCTCGAGCACCTGGTACAGGGTCCAGCCGTTCGGGTGCCAGAACACCATGCCCGGGGATTCTTCCTGGGTATGGAACAGGCCCAGGCGCTTGCCGATCTTGCGGTGATCGCGCTTCTCGGCTTCTTCAATACGCTGGATGTAGGCCGCCAGTTGCTTCTTGTCCGCCCAGGCGGTGCCATAGACGCGCTGCAACTGTTCGTTCTTCGCATCACCACGCCAGTAGGCGCCGGACAGCTTGGTCAGCTTGAAGGATTTCAGGAAACGCGTGTTCGGCACGTGCGGGCCACGGCACATGTCGACATATTCTTCGTGGTAGTACAGACCCATGGCCTGCTCGTCCGGCATGTCTTCCACCAGACGCAGTTTGTAGTCCTCGCCACGAGCCTTGAAGACTTCGATGACGTCGGCGCGTGGGGTGACCTTCTTGATGACGTCGTAATCTTTCTCGATCAGCTGCTGCATGCGCTGCTCGATGGCCGCCATGTCTTCCGGCGTGAAAGGACGCTCGAAGGCGATGTCGTAATAGAAGCCTTCATCGATGACTGGCCCGATGACCATCTTCGCGCTCGGGTACAGCTGCTTGACCGCATGGCCGACCAGGTGCGCGCAAGAGTGGCGAATGATCTCCAGCCCCTCTTCATCCTTTGGCGTGATGATTTGCAGCGTGGCGTCGCTGTCGATGACGTCACTGGCGTCGACCAGCTTGCCATTGACCTTGCCGGCCAGGGTCGCCTTGGCCAGGCCTGCACCGATGGATGCGGCGACCTCGGCTACGGAAACCGGGTGATCGAATGAACGTTGACTGCCGTCGGGAAGAGTAATAGTTGGCATGGCGCCTCCTCTCCTAGTGGTGACCCCTACCAAAGGTCACGTGGGTTGGGATGAGCCAGTACAAGATCCAGTCCAGGCCATTCAATGACGAACGCCTGCCTTACAGCGGCAGGAGCCTTGCGGCCAACCGGGAAAACCGAACCAGAGTGACTGGGATTCAAATCAGGGTTATTTCGAACATTTGCCGCCGGGACGAGTTGTCATCCGCAGCCTGAAAATACCCGAGCCCGGCATGCTAGCACAGATGAACGGTCATCGCCGTGCCGGAATTGAAGCAGACGTAAATCCAGGGTTTTTATGCCAGAGCGCTGAACTGAACCGAGCGCAACGCCTCAGATATCAAGACATCGACCCGAAAGGAGCATCTTCGCATGCGTCTCAATACATTGTTTGCAGTTGTCGCCCCCCTAGCCCTGCTGCTTCCACTGACCGCCCACGCCGACTGGCCCAAAGGCGAGCGCGAAAAATACATGGCCCAATGCACCGAGGCGGCGACGCCCCAGATCGGCCCGGCTGCTGCCAAGGCCCATTGCGCCTGTGGCGCCGATGCGATCAAGTCCTATCAGGCCTCGGACATCCAGGCCTTGATGGACAACAAGGCCACCCCGGACATGCAGCAAAAGGCACTTGAGCAGATCGCAAAATGCAAGGCCGACAACAAGGCGAAAAAGTGAGAAAGCAGGGTTTCCGAACAGGCCCGGAAGGGTTGAAAAACACTGATTTCAGGCTTTTTTGAACGATTTATTCAGGTTTCACAGGTTTTTTTATCGTCTTTACTTTCGGCTGAAAGCCTTTAAAACCGGGCGCTTCAGCGGGTAAAGGCGGTAAAGTAAACACGACTGACTGGCAAACAGAGCGTCTGGGGGGGTCCCAAATCGAACATTTCGACTATGATACCCGGGTGTGCCCAGTTGGCCTGAGCAGCACAGTACACTGAAAATATATGTTTCTTGGAGATACACCATGTCTAATCGCCAAACCGGCACCGTTAAATGGTTCAACGATGAAAAAGGCTTCGGCTTCATCACTCCTCAAGGTGGCGGTGACGACCTGTTCGTACACTTCAAAGCTATCGAAAGCGACGGTTTCAAAAGCCTGAAAGAAGGCCAGACCGTTTCCTTCGTGGCTGAGAAAGGCCAAAAGGGTATGCAAGCTGCACAGGTTCGCGCTGAGTAATTTCTCCGCGTACTAAAAAACCCCGTCCATGTGACGGGGTTTTTTATGGGCGATTGAAAACCGCTTATCAGCCGCAGTTCACCTGCTTGATCATCAGGTTGGCGTCGGTATTGAGGTTCAGGCGATCGGAGCGGTACTCAAGCGTCACCATGTCGTTGGGCTTGAGGATCCGGGCAATCTGCGCACCGGCGCGGGTACGGGCCTGCTCCAGCAACTGCGGCGAGGCCTGTTTGCCAATGGCGAACTCGGCGGCCTTTGCTTCGCAGCGGCTGTGACCGGTCTCGGTCGCCACGGCTTCGGGGGTCGATTCCGAGGTGCTGCTGCAACCGCTCAAGACCACGACGGCCAACAGAGTACTCAATGACGCGAGCTTCCAAGGCATGAAGCCTCCTTTTTTCGAGAAATAAACAGAGAGCGTGCGACAACCCAAACAGCGCCTGGTTTCAACACCACGGCCGCCGGCCTGACTCATCCGGAAAACCGGCAGTTTGCCTGAGCCGCCACCGCTATTCAGACATGAATCGTGACTGGATATGAACACAACTCAATAAACGTCGATGTAATCAAAGGGGGGATTCGGCCAGTTGTCCTTCAGCGCATTGTAGATCTGCATGACCCAGACCTCATCGCTGGCAGCGACCCGCCCGACGTATCCCGAGCCCTTCGCCCAAGTCTCGAGCCGAAACAGCAAACCATCGATGTTAGCGCCACCGACCACACCCGAGGACAAATAGGCGATACCGCCCTTGGTCACGCGCAGCTGGGTATGCTCATCATCACTGGCCGAGGCCAGCAATTGACGAACCGTCTCGAGGGTCAGCCCATCCGGAGCGTTCAAATCGATCTGCACAGCGAGGGCTCCTTTAAAAACAAAAAAAAGAGTGTCGCACAGCCCTCCTCCAATGCCTAAGTCGCAGTGCCAAACCGAGGGCAAAAATGCTTAACTCCTCTTACAGCCCTCCAACTCGCGAGCCCTACCATGAGCACCGTCAGCATCGAAGCCACCATCAATGCCAAATGGTCGCAGGGCCATAGTTCCTATAGCCCGAGCAGCCCCGAGGAACTGGCAATCATCGGCATAGAATTGCTGGTGAGGGAACTGGGGACGGAGGTCGCCCGCAATTTCATCCAGCAGGCATTCGAACGCTACCCAAGTGTCGTCGACGCCGTGGACTGATGCTCACGCGCCCGCAGGCCTTGCCTGCGGGCGCGTAGCCAGGCAGGTTACTTGAGGCGCGCCAGGCGCTCGGTCAGCAGGTCAAAGAAGCCCTGGGCATCACCGTTTTCCACCCAGAACGCGTTCTTCGGCGCTTTCAGGCCATCGTACCAGTCGACGATCGTCTGCCCGAACGTCGGGCCCTCGCGACTGTCCACCACGACATTGACCGAACGACCGGTGAATAACTGCGGCTTGAGCAGGTAGGCAATCACCGTCGCGTCATGCACCGGCCCACCCGTCATGCCGTAGTGCTCCATGTCGCCCTTGACGTATTCGTTGAGGATATCGCCCACCAGCTTGCTGGCATTGTTGTTCAGCGCCGCGATCTGCTTCAGGCGCGCTTCGCTGGTGAGGATCTTGTGGGTCACGTCCAGCGGCAGGTACGTCAGCTTCACGCCGCTCTTGGCCACCACCTCGGCCGCCTGTGGGTCGGCGAACAGATTGAATTCAGCCACCGGCGTGATATTGCCGCCATTGAAATGCGCACCGCCCATGATCACCACTTCCTTGATGCCCTGGACGATGTCGGGCTCCTGCACCAGCGCCAGGGCCAGGTTGGTCTGGGGGCCCAGCATGGCAATGGTGATACTGTGAGGTTTGGCCGCCTTGAGGGTGTCGATCAGGTAGTTGACGGCATTGCCTTCGGCCAACCCCTTCTTCGGCTCGTGAACGGTGACACCCGACAGGCCTTCCTTGCCATGGATGTTTTCCGCGTAGATCGGCGTGCGCAGCAACGGTTTCGGCGCACCGGCATACACGGGCACGTCTTCGCGCCCCGCCCATTCCCGGGCCAGGCGAGCGTTGCGAGAGGTCTTGTCCAGGCGCACATTGCCAGCGACGGTGGTCAGCGCACGGATATGCAGCTCCTCGGGCGACGCCAAGGCGAACAACAGCGCCACCACGTCGTCAGCCCCTGGATCGGTGTCGATGATCAGGTCGATTTTTTCCGCCGCCTGGGCGCTCGTAGCGGTGATCAATGACAAAAGCAGCAGACTCCGGATCAGTTGATGCATTTTCTGAGCATAACGGTGCATGGCGCACTCCTTGTGCAGGGTTGAACAGGGTTAGAACGTCACTCCAGCGACCAGCACGATATTGCAGTACGCAGAGCACTCGCCTGTGCGAATGATCGCCCGCGCCTGTCGGCTGATGACCTTGAATTGTTCATGGCTGACCAGCTCCCGCTCGCCCAGCGCACCCTCGGCATGCAGCGCCTCCAGGGTCGTCAGGGCCGACGGTTGTTTATCGAGGATCTCCTCGGCCAGGACATGGCTTTCCACCTGCATTTCGCTGAGCACCACCTTCAAGGTACTGACAAAGTCAGGAATGCCATGGGTCAGGGCCAGGTCGATCAATTCGACCTCGGGCGGCACGGGCAGGCCGGCGTCACCGATGACCACCTTGTCGCCATGGCCCAGGGAAGCGATCAGTCGAGACAGTGCCACATTCAACAACGGCGTCTTTTTCATGATTTAAAAGCCTGTACTTCCAACAACGTGGGGATTGAAGGCTGGGCGCCCGCGCGGGTGACCGACAGCGCGGCGGCGGCCTGGCCAAAACGAATCGCGTCAACCTCGCTTTTGCCGCTGGCCAGGGCTGCCGCGAAGCCGCCGACAAAGGTGTCTCCGGCTGCCGTAGTGTCCACCGCCTTGACCCGCAGGGCCGGAAAGTGTTCAAAGCTGACACCGTTGGCGAACATCAACCCCTCGGCGCCCAGGGTGACGATCACCTTGCCGGCACCGGCGGCGATCAGATGCGCAGCGGCGGCTTCGGCGGCTTCCAGGGAGTCCACCGCCAGTTCGCTCAAGACCGCGGCTTCGCTTTCATTGGGAATCAGGTAGTCGATGCAGGCGTACCAGTCGGCCGGCAATGTCCGGGAGGCTGGCGCCGGGTTGAGGATGACGATTTTGCCCAACTCACGAGCGCGCTTGAGGGCGTGACCGACGGTGGCATCCGGCACTTCGAGCTGGCAGATGATGACATCGGCGCTTTGCAGCACTGCATCGACACTGTCCAGGACCTCGGCGGTGAGCGCACCGTTGGCACCGGCGACGATAACGATCGCATTCTGGCTGTTGTCGTCGACGACGATCAGTGCCACACCACTGGCCCCCTCTACCACGCTGACCGCCTGGCAGTCGATGCCCTCGGCCAACAGCCCGCCGCGCAATTGTTCGCCGTAGGCATCATTGCCCACGCAACCGACCATCGATACCTGCGCCCCCAGGCGCGCGGCGGCCACCGCCTGGTTGGCGCCCTTGCCGCCCGGGATGGTGGAGAACGACTCGCCGATCAGCGTTTCACCACCGCGCGGCAGACGCGGCGCCCGGGTCACCAGGTCCATGTTCAGGCTGCCTATTACCACTACTTTTGCTGGCATACATCACTACTCATCAATTCGGTTCAGCGGTATTGGGCGAATGTACCGGACAGCGGCGCAGTCGACTCCCGCAGGACAATACTCGGCGTCACGATCCGCTGCTCGGTGGCAAGCCCCGGCATGGCAATTCGTCGCAGCAGCACTTCGGCCGCCCTCTCACCGAGCTGCAGGATCGACTGCCCTACCGTGGTCAACGCCGGGTAGACATAGCGGCTCATCTGGATGTCATCGAAACCGATGACCGACAGTTCGCTGGGCACGCGCACGTTGCGTTCAGCGGCGGCGCGCAGCACACCGATGCCGATCATGTCGTTGGCTGCAAAAATCGCACTCGGCGGCTGCCGTTCAAGCAGTTGCGCGGCAGCGCGGTAGCCGCCGGTACTGGTGAAATCGCTCTCGAGCATGCGCTCGACGGGCAGCTCGATCCCCGCCTCTTTCAGCGCACGGCAGTAACCGGCCAGACGCATTTGCGCCACGCTGGTATCGGCCGGGCCACCGATGAAGGCAATATCGCGGTGCCCCAGTTCCAGCAAGTGCCGGGTCGCCAGGTACGCGCCGTATTCATGATCGATGCGCACCAGGTCTGCGTCGACACCATCGAGCCCACGGTCGACGATCACCATGGGCGTGCGTACGTTGGACAGCCCCTCGGCCAGGCCGACATCACCGCCGGCGGACGCGAAAATCAGGCCGTCGATGCGTTTTTCCAGCAGCACCCGCAGGTAGCTGCGTTGCTTGTCCGGGTTGTCGTCGGAGTTGCACAAAATCACGCAATAGCCGTTGCGCTCACAGTAATCCTCGATGCCCCGGGCCAATTCGGCAAAGTACGGGTTGAGGCTGTTGGGCACTAGCAGACCGATGGTCGCCGTGGTCTTGGCCTTGAGCGAGCGGGCCACGGCGCTGGGCACGTAGTCCAGGCGCTCGATGGCCGCCTCGACCTTGAGCCGCACTTCGTCGCTGACCGGCCGCGTCTTGTTCACCACGTGGGACACGGTGGTGTAGGAAATTCCGGCGAGCGCTGCTACATCCTTGATCGTCGCCATGGTTCAAGCCCGCCGACTGGCGCGCTGGCTGCGATAGGTATCGAGCACGACCGCCACCACAATCACCGCACCGGTAATAATGCGCTTGGTCGGCTCAGTGGCGCCGATTTGCGCCAGGCCCGCCGCCAGCACGGAGATGATCAATACGCCAAAGAAGGTGCTGATGACTGAACCGCGCCCACCCATCAGGCTGGTGCCGCCGATGACCACGGCAGCGATGACCTGCAGTTCGAGCCCTGAACCAGCGTTCGGATCCGCCGCCTCCAGGCGCGAAATCTGGAACAGCGCGGCCACACCGGCCAGCAAGCCCATCAGGCTGAACACCAGGATCTTGTAGGGCTTTGGATTGATACCGGCCAGACGCACGGCTTCTTCATTGGTACCGATGCCGATCAGGTAACGACCGAACACGGTACGGGTCAGCACCGCCTGGGCAATGAAGATCACCAGCAAGGCGATGATGAACGAAGGTGAGATACCAAAGGCGATGGGGTTGGACAGCCAGGCGAACGAATCGCCGATGTAAGCCGTCCGGGAGCCGGTCATTTGGTACGCCAGGCCCCGAGCCATCTCCAGCACGCCGAGGGAGACGATGAACGATGGAATCCGCCACGCCACGGTGATCGAACCGGTGACCGTACCCGCCAGCGCCGCCACGGCCATGCCGAGCAAGGCCGATGGCCAGACGCTCCAGCCCCAGCCGAGCACGGCCACGCTGACCGTCGATGCGGCAAGCGCCAGCACCGATCCCACCGACAGGTCGATACCGCCGATGATCAGGATGAACGTCATGCCGACCGCCAGCACCATGAGGTCTGGAATCTGGTTGGCCAAGGTGCTGAACGTGTTATAGGACAGGAAATGGCTGCTCAGGGCCGAGAACAGCGCGACCATGGCCAGTAGCGCGCCGGCCAGGCCCAGGTAGGTCCCGAGACCATAGAAGTTGCCACTCGATTTGCCGACGGCAGATGCGGTTTTCATGAAAGATCCCTAGGCGCTGCTTCATTGAGCAACGCATCACGTTTCTGGTAGCCGGCGAATGCGGCGGCAAGCAAGTCATCCTGGGTCCAGCTGTCGCGCTCGAAGGTGTCGATCAGGCGTCCGGCAGACAGCACGCCGATCCGGTCACAAATCAGCATCAGCTCCCGCAGGTCACTGGACACCACGACCAGCGCCTTGCCCTGGCGAGTCAGCTCGCCGAGCAGCGCATAAATGTCGAATTTGGCGCCGACGTCGATACCACGGGTCGGCTCGTCGAACAACATGACCGCGCAATCACGTTCGAGCCAACGACCGATCACGACTTTCTGCTGGTTGCCGCCCGACAGCTCGGACACCAACTGGGTCGGGCTGGAACTGCGGATGCGCATGGCATCGACCTGCCGCCGTGCCAAGGCCAGTTCAGCATCGCCATCGACCAGGCCAGCACTGGAAATCTCCGGCATGTTGCCCAGGGCAATGTTGGCGGCGATGGACTGGGTCAGCAGCAGGCCTTCGCCCTTACGGTCTTCGGTGATCAACGCAATACCATGGGTCACCGCATCCGACGGGGAGCGAATGCTCACGACCTGGGCCGGCGAACCCAGCGCCACCGTGCCACTGTCAGCGGTATCGGCACCGAAGATCAGTCGCAACAACTCGGTCCGCCCTGCCCCGATCAGGCCGGAGATACCGAAGATCTCGCCACTGCGCACTTCGAAGGACACGTCGCGGACCTTGTCAGAGCGCGTCAGGCCTTTAACGGTCAACGCCGGCGCGCCGATCTGGCGTGGACCAAGGTCGATATGCTCGCCCAGCTCCCGACCCACCATCAGGGTCACCAGTTGCTCGCTGTTGTAGTTGGCCATCGGCTCGACGCAGACCAGGTTGCCATCACGCAGCACGGCAATGCGCTGGGCGACCCGCGCCAGTTCTTCGAGGCGATGGGAAATGTAGATGATCGACACACCGCGAGCCTGCAAGCGAGTGATCTGTTCAAAGAGCATCTCGACTTCGCGGGCCGTCAGCATGGCCGTCGGCTCATCGAGAATCAGCACATGGCAATCGCCGATCAGGTTGCGGGCGATCTCGACCATTTGCTGGTGACCGATCCCCAGCTCACCGACCAACGTGTCGGGATCGATTGCATCGAGCCCCACCTGGGCCATGGCCTCGATGGCCGCCTTGCGCAATTGCTTGCGGCTGATCCAGCCGCCGTGGCTGGGCAGGTTATCGAGAAACAGGTTTTCGGCCACGGAAAGGGTCGGCAGCAGGTTGAGTTCCTGCATCACCATGCGCACACCCAGCTCTTCAGCTTGGGTCCGGCTGCCAGGGCGATAATCCTGACCTTGAAATTGCATCTTCCCGGTCGTCGGCGTCACCAACCCACCGATGATCTTGGACAAGGTGCTTTTGCCAGCGCCATTTTCACCGGTCAGCGCCAGCACCTCGCCGCGCAGCAACGTCAGGTCGATGCCGGTCAGTACCGGCTGGGCATAGGTCTTGCCGATGCCGCTGACAGAAAGGACAGCGTTCGGGTCGCAAACGGACATAAAAAACTCTCCATGCGCTCGCCCGGATGGGCGAGCACCGTTGTGTCGCCAGGATAACTACTTGGTCACCAGCTCGACCGGAGTTTCGATAACGCCGTTGGTACCGCTGTCGACACTGTCACCCTTGAGCATTTTCAGCGCTGTCTCGATGCCGAACACGGCCTGCTTGGCGGCGAACTGATCGGCCGTCGCCAGGATACGACCGTCCTTGAGCATCGGCTTGATGGCATTGATGTTGTCGTAGCCGACCACCTGCACCTTGCCCGCCTTGCCCGCCGCGCGCACGGCCGATACAGCGCCGAGCGCCATGTTGTCGTTACCGGCCAGCAGGGCCTTGATGTTCGGGTACTCGCTGAGCATCGACGCGGCAACCTGGTTGCCCTTGTTGATCTCCCAGTCGCCCGATTGCAGGGAAACGACCTTGATCTGCGCCGCTTCCATCGCATCCTTGAAGCCTGCGGTGCGTGCCTGGGCATTGGTGGTGGTGGACACGCCTTCGATGATGCCGACTTCGTCACCGGCCTTGAGCTGCCTGGCCAGGTACTCGCCCACCAGGCGCGCCCCTTTACGGTTGTCCGGGCCTACGAACGGCACGTTGATGCTCTTGCTTTTGACGACGGCTGGATCGAGCTGGTTATCGATGTTGATCACCGTGATGCCAGCGTCGACGGCTTTTTTGATCACCGGCACCATGGCCTTGGAATCCGCTGGCGCGATGATCAGCGCATCGACTTTGGACACGATCATCTGCTCGACGATGCGGATCTGGCTCGCGGTGTCGGTTTCATCCTTGATCCCGTTGGAGATCAGATCGAAATCGGCGGAGTGTTCCTTCTGATACGTCTTGGCGCCGTCTTCCATGGTCAGGAAGAACTCGTTGGCCAGGGATTTCATGACCAGCGCGACCTTGGTTTTTTCTGCGACTTGGGCGAATGCCGAGGAGATAGGCAGCGCAGCGGATGCGGCCGCGAGCATAGCAACAGCGAGAAGGCGTCCAGCGAATGGCAACTTCATGGGTTCACTCCGATCTTATGATTATTGTCAGCAAATCAATGCACGGAACGCCGCGCAAACGTTTGCGTGAAGTGAACTATGGTAAGGCTTCGGGGATTTGTCAACGTTGCGGTTTCATCCGCAACCTCGCCGCTCAGGCCGTTGTATTGACCACCGTACCCGAACTGGCGCCCTTTGCCAGCTCCGTGACCAAATGGCCGGTGACCTCCAGCAACGCGCCACTGGTGTCGGCGACCTGTCCCTGGATCGCCATGACCGCCGAGGTCTTGGCTTCCGGGGTTGGATAAGCCCCCGCCTGCGCAGCGGCCAGTTGTTGTTGCTGCTCCCTGAGCTGTTGCTGAAGCTCCTGCATCCGCTTGAGCAATACCTGGACGGCAATGCTCTGAGTGCTGCCGCTCTCTTGCGCCTGATCGATCGCGTTCGCGCCCGTACGGACCTTGCCGGGCGTTTGTGTCTCGCCCAAGGCCTCATCGGCGGCCTCGGCAGTCGCCTCGTTCAAGGCCTTCAGGGTAGCTGTGGACTGACCGCCGATGGTCAAGACCGCCGCATTGGGGAAACCGACAGAAAACGACATGACAAAACTCCATAGATGGGACTCCTACGCAGGACATCGCCCGCCGAGGCCATTTCTTTAGCGCTCGCGCAAATCCGCCACAGGCCGGAGCGATTGATCCACCTGTTTATACCAGCCAATAAAAAATTCCTTTCTTCTACACCAAAACGAAAAAAGTGCTGTCAGACGATTTTCTTGAATTTTAAGTAGTTGCGTAAACGCCTACGGTTAAATACTGTATGCACGTACAGCTTAATAAGGATAATCCTGTGGCCACGCCCTCCGCTGCAACTACCCCCTTAGATTCCTATACACGACTCGGCCTGCGGGTCTCGAAAATCATCAACGCCCCCACCGCGCAAAAAGCCAAGGCAGCCCTGATCTTCCGTCTTCCCGACGAGCCGGTGGATGAATGGGAGCGCCTGCTGGAAGAAATCGACGAGAACGACAACGTGACCCTCGCCTATCGCGACGATGGTGGCGTGCAGGTTTTCTGGGTTGTGCCGAAGGAAGATTGAGCCTGATGAGTGTTCGCTGTTTAGCTTTTTTGCTTGTGTTTATCGCCATGGGCGCACAGGCCGGTGCGCCGCGCACCTTCAACGAAGCCAAGAAGGTCGCCTGGAAACTCTACGCGCCGCAATCCACCGAGTTCTACTGCGGCTGCAAATACACCGGCAATCGCGTGAACCTGGCCGCCTGCGGGTATGTACCGCGCAAGAATGCCAGGCGCGCCGCTCGCATCGAGTGGGAGCATATTGTTCCGGCGTGGCAGATCGGCCATCAGCGTCAATGCTGGCAACAAGGGGGTCGCAAGAACTGCACCCGCCATGACCCGGTCTATCAACGGGCCGAGGCCGACCTGCACAACCTGGTGCCGAGCATCGGGGAAGTGAACGGTGATCGCAGCAATTTCAGTTTCGGCTGGTTGCCGGTGCAGAAGGGCCAGTACGGCTCATGCCTGACCCAAGTGGACTTCAAGGCCAAGAAGGTCATGCCCCGTCCTTCTATCCGGGGCATGATCGCCCGGACCTATTTCTACATGAGCAAGCAGTATGGCCTGCGCCTCTCGAAACAGGACCGGCGCTTGTATGATGCCTGGGACAAGACCTACCCGGTAAAAAGCTGGGAGCGTCAGCGCAACCAGCGCGTGGCGTGCGTCATGGGCCGTGGGAACGAGTTCGTGGGGCCGGTAAATTTGAAGGCCTGCGGCTGACGAGGCATTTGCGAACAGCACAAATCAATTGTGGGAGCGAGCCCGCTCGCGACAGCGAACTTGCAATCAATATTTGCATTGACTGATACACCGCTATCGCGAGCAGGCTCGCTCCCACAGTTTTTGTTCTGCCCGATTACTGGGCCGTCGGGTAATCCACCACCAACGTCTCGATGTTGCGTTTTTTCGCCCGGACCAGGGCAGCCGTCACCTGTTCCTGCTTGGCGTCGGCCTCAGCCTTGGAACTGAAAGGACCGACCAGGACGCGCGCCTTGCCGTTTTCCCGCACCACGTTCGACATGAAGCTGTGTTCGATGAGCCACCCGGTCAGGTCGCTGACCGCCTGCGGCGTCTCGCCGCGAACCTCGACGGCCCACTGCGGTGCGGCAGCGGCAGCCGGTGCGGAGGTCGCTACAGGCTTGGGCTTCGGTGCTTCAATGTCACGTCCCTCACCGCATCCTGCCAGCACCAATACCGCAATAACCCAAGCCAATTTGCGCACAACGTTTCCCCCGGAAGACATGAGGCACGGATTTTAGCACCCGCGCCCCTCAAGATCGCCGCAAACAGTGCTCAAAACACGAGAATCCTGCCCAACGTCTCTGTATAGTCGCACCCTGGGAATTAATGCTGCATCTGCACGTCAGAAAGAGGCACCCACATTGTGACACTTAGCACTAATCTATAAGCAGTACCGACATCTGCACTGTCTGAATCAGGTGCCCTATAAAGCAATCAAGGAGAACACCATGCTGATACTCACCCGCAAAGTCGGTGAAAGCATAAACATTGGTGACGACATCACGATCACCATTCTGGGCGTTAGCGGCCAACAGGTCCGGATCGGCATCAACGCCCCGAAAAACGTTGCGGTGCATCGCGAAGAGATTTACCAGCGTATTCAGGCGGGCCTCACTGCCCCCGACAAGCCGCAAACTCCCTGAGCCTTGCTGCGGTCCGTAGCCAGCCCGTTTGCATCACCGCAATGGCTGGCTAAAGATTCTGGTCGACCGCACCTCTCCCTGCCTCCCACTTTTTTCGTCCAGCCCGTCGAACCGATACTAATGACATGGCGCTTAGCATGGCTGTCAGACGTTTCGTTTTAATGATGACGAAGCGGACGTTCGCGGCCGGTCAAGCCAGGCTCACACCGCGCGCCATGCCTGTGGCGGCGACCATCATCAAGATCAGCAGCAAGGCTTCGATGTGGCTGATCCGTGCAAACCGGCCGGCTTTCGAAGAATCGATCACAGCCCCTTTGCCCAGCAACATCCGCCATTTGATCAGGGCGATCATTGGCGCGATCTCAAGCAACAGGATCAGCAGAAGCAAAGTCATCTTCAGGTGGAACAGCGGTTGGTGCAGGTAATACTCCGTGCCTTTTTCGTACCCGCCAAACGCCCGCATCCCACCGGTCACCAATAACACCAGCGCCGACATCCCCCATAGGCTGTCAGCAATCAAGACACCCCGAACCGCATCCACACCGCTCGCCAGGCGTCGCAACGCCGTGCCGCGCGTCAGCACCGCCCAGAACCCGAGGGCGAAGGCCAGCAGATGAATTGCCGCAAGCGACCAATGAGCCAACATGGAAGAACCCCTGTCAGAGAGAACGTCGAATCGACCTGACAGTACTAGCTCATAAAACAATGATTGCCAGGCTGGCCACAAAAAAATGTGGGAGTGAGCCTGCTCGTGATAGCGGTGCATTAGTCGACAAAAATGTTGTCTGACACTCCGCTATCGCGAGCAGGCTCGCTCCCACAGTGGGTACTGCGCAAGGACTTAGTCCGCCAGACGCCAGGTCGTGCCGCCCTTCCCATCTTCCAGCACCACGCCCATGGCGGTGAGCTGATCGCGGATCCGGTCGGATTCGGCCCAATCCTTGTTGGCGCGCGCAGCCAAGCGCGACTGGATCAACGCCTCGACCTCGGCGGCGTCCACGCGACCTTCGGCACCGGCCTGCAGGAAGTCATCGGCTTCAAGCTGCAACACACCCAGCACGCTGGCCAGTTCTTTCAGGCGGGCCGCCAGGCCGGCTGCGGCATTGAGATCGCTCTCACGCAGGCGGTTGATCTCACGCACCATCTCGAACAGCACCGCGCACGCTTCCGGCGTGCCGAAGTCGTCGTTCATCACTTCGGTGAAACGTGCCACGAACGCTTCGCCACCGGCAGGCGGCACGCTCGGCAGGCCCTTCAACGCGTGATAGAAACGCTCCAGGGCACCCTTGGCGTCCTTGAGGTTGTCTTCCGAGTAGTTGATGGCGCTGCGGTAGTGGCTCGACACCAGCAGGTAACGCACGACTTCCGGGTGGTACTTGTCGAGCACGTCGCGGATGGTGAAGAAGTTGTTCAAGGACTTGGACATCTTCTCGCCATTGATCCGGATCATGCCGCAATGCATCCACGTGTTGGCGTAGGTCTTGCCGCTGGCCGCTTCGCTCTGGGCGATTTCGTTTTCGTGGTGCGGAAATTCCAGGTCGCTGCCGCCGCCATGAATGTCGAAAGTCTCGCCGAGGCAGCAGGTGGACATCACCGAGCACTCGATGTGCCAGCCCGGACGTCCGGCGCCCCATGGCGATGCCCAGCTCGGCTCGCCCGGCTTGGCGCCCTTCCATAGCACGAAGTCCAGCGGGTCTTCTTTCGACTCGTCGACTTCGATACGCGCGCCGATGCGCAGGTCTTCGATCTTTTTGCGCGACAGCTTGCCGTAACCCAGGAACTTGGCGACGCGGTAGTACACGTCGCCATTGCCCGGGGCGTAGGCGTAGCCCTTGTCGATCAAGGTCTGGATCATCGCCAGCATGCCCGGGATGTGGTCCGTGGCACGGGGTTCCAGGTCCGGCTTGAGGATATTGAGACGCGCCTCGTCCTCGTGCATGGCCTTGATCATGCGCTCGGTCAGCGCATCGTAAGGCTCGCCGTTTTCGCGGGCACGGTTGATGATTTTGTCTTCGATGTCGGTGATGTTGCGCACGTAGGTCAGGTCATAACCGCTGAACCGCAGCCAGCGGGTCACCAGGTCGAAGGCGACCATGCTGCGACCATGACCGATGTGGCAGTAGTCGTACACGGTCATGCCGCAGACGTACATGCGGACCTTGTTGCCATCCAACGGCTTGAAGACTTCCTTGCTCTTGGTGAGCGTGTTGTAGATCGTAAGCACAGGGTTTCCCTTAAGACTTGATCACTGACCCCAGGAATCGCGCAAGGTCACGGTACGGTTGAATACCGGAGCACCGGGTTTCGAGTCCTTGATATCCGCGCAGAAGTAGCCTTCGCGCTCGAACTGGAAACGGTCTTCCGGCTGTGCGTTGCCCAGCGAAGGCTCGGCACGACAACCCGTGAGTACTTGCAGGGAGTCAGGGTTGATGTTGTCCAGGAAACTGGCGCCGTCCTCGGCCTTTTCCGGGTTCGGCGAACGGAACAGGCGATCGTACAGGCGCACTTCGCACTCGACGCTGGCGGCCGCTGGCACCCAGTGGATCACGCCCTTGACCTTGCGACCTTCCGGGTTCTTGCCCAGGGTGTCGGGATCGTACGAGCAACGCAGTTCAACGATGTTTCCGTCGGCGTCCTTGATGGCTTCGTCGGCGCGGATCACGTAGCTGCCACGCAGACGCACTTCGCCGGCAGGCTCCAGGCGCTTGTAGCCTTTTGGCGGCTCTTCCATGAAGTCTTCACGGTCGATGTAGAGTTCCCGGGCGAACGGCAGGACGCGCACGCCCATGTCTTCTTTCGGGTGGCGCGCCAACTCGAGGTTCTCGACCTGACCTTCCGGATAATTGGTGATGACCACTTTCAGCGGACGCAGCACGCACATGGCGCGCGGGGCGCTGTGGTCGAGATCGTCACGAATGCTGAATTCCAGCATGCCGAAGTCCACCACGCCGTCGGAACGGTTGGTGCCGACCATTTCGCAGAAATTGCGGATCGACTTGGGTGTGTAGCCGCGACGACGGAAGCCCGACAGCGTCGACATGCGCGGGTCATCCCAGCCGTGGACGTGCTTCTCGTCCACCAGTTGCTTGAGCTTGCGCTTGCTGGTGATGGTGTAGTTCAGGTTCAGGCGGCTGAATTCGTACTGACGCGGAGTGGCCGGCACCGGCAGGTGCTCGAGAAACCACTCGTACAACGGACGATGGCTTTCGAACTCCAGGGTGCAGATCGAATGAGTGATGCCTTCGATGGCGTCCGACTGGCCGTGGGTGAAGTCATAGTTGGGGTAGATGCACCATTTGTCGCCAGTCTGGTGGTGATGGGCGTGGCGGATGCGGTACATGATCGGGTCGCGCAGGTTCATGTTCGGCGACGCCATGTCGATCTTGGCGCGCAGCACCCGAGCACCATCCGGAAACTCACCGGCGCGCATGCGGGCGAACAGGTCCAGGTTCTCTTCCACGCTGCGGTCACGGAATGGGCTGTTCTTGCCCGGCTCGGTCAGGCTGCCACGGTATTCCTTGGCCTGCTCGGGGGTCAGGTCGCACACGTAGGCGTTGCCCGCCTTGATCAGTTCCACTGCCCAGTCGTGCAATTGGTCGAAATATTGCGAGGCGTAGCGCACTTCACCGGACCATTGGAAACCCAGCCACTTGATGTCGCTTTCGATCGCGTCGATGTATTCCTGGTCTTCCTTGGCCGGGTTGGTGTCGTCGAAACGCAGGTGCGTGACGCCGCCGAACGCCTGGGCCAGGCCGAAATTCACGCAGATCGACTTGGCGTGGCCGATGTGCAGGTAGCCGTTGGGCTCTGGCGGGAAGCGAGTGACGATCTGTGTGTGCTTACCCGAGTCCAGGTCCGCCTGGATGATCGGGCGCAGGAAATTGACCGGCACGGCCGGGCCGGTCTTGGAATTCGAGGTAGGGTCGACAGTGGGCTTGCTCATAGGATCCTTGGACATACAAGTGCGCGGCCAGGTGCGGCCTGATAAATCAAAGCCCGTATCATAGCCGATGCTGTCAAGCCGCTGACAGGCCAGGCCGGCAAACGATTGAATTTAATCGACGGCCAGATGAAAAACAGCCTCGAAATTCGTGCCCGGCACGCTAAACTGCCCAGCCTGGTCGATTACAGCCAGACCGGTTGCGGGCAGTGAAGCCCCCGAAACCCACGAATTCCTTGAAAGAGTACCCATACATGAGCAAAGTCAAACTGACCACCAACCACGGTGACATCGTTCTGGAGCTGAACGCCGAGAAAGCGCCGCTGACCGTGGCCAACTTCATCGAATACGTCAACGCCGGCCACTACGAAAACACCGTGTTCCACCGCGTCATCGGCAACTTCATGATCCAGGGCGGCGGTTTCGAGCCAGGCATGAAGGAAAAGAAAGACAAGCGCCCAAGCATCCAGAACGAGGCCGACAACGGCCTGCCGAACAAAAAGTACAGCGTTGCCATGGCCCGTACCATGGAGCCGCATTCGGCCTCCGCACAGTTCTTCATCAACGTGGCGGACAACAGCTTCCTGAACCACAGCGGCAAGACCACCCAGGGCTGGGGCTATGCCGTGTTCGGTGAAGTGATCGAAGGCACCGACGTGGTCGACAAGATCAAAGGCGTTTCCACCACGTCCAAAGCCGGCCACCAGGACGTCCCGGCAGAAGACGTGATCATCGAGAAAGCCGAGATCATTGAGTGATATTGCTGATTTCAGACTTGCATCTGGAAGAGGAGCGCCCGGACATCACCCGGGCGTTTCTGGATTTACTCGCCACACGCGCCCGCTCGGCGCAAGCGTTGTACATTCTGGGCGACTTTTTCGAAGCCTGGATCGGCGACGATGCCATGACGCCGTTCCAGCGTTCCATCTGCCAGGCCCTGCGCGAATTGAGCGACAGCGGCACGGCCATCTTCCTGATGCACGGCAATCGCGACTTCATGCTGGGGCAGGCCTTTTGCAAAGCGGCCGGCTGCACCCTGCTCAAAGACCCGAGTGTCGTGCAGTTCAACGGTGAGCCGGTGCTGCTGATGCACGGCGACAGCCTCTGCACCCGCGACGAAGGCTACATGAAGCTGCGGCGCTGGCTGCGCAACCCGGTCACGCTGTTCGTCCTGCGGCACCTGCCGCTGGGCAGTCGCCAGAAACTGGCGCGCAAACTGCGCAGCGAAAGCCGCACGCAGACACGCATGAAAGCCAATGACATCGTCGACGTCACGCCCGAAGAGATCCCGCGGATCATGCAGCAATACGGCGTGAAGACCTTGATCCACGGCCACACCCATCGTCCCGCCATCCACAAGTTGCAACTGGACGAACACGCCGCCCGGCGCATTGTGTTGGGGGATTGGGACAAACAGGGCTGGGCGTTGCAGGTGGACGAACAGGGGTTTGCGTTGGCGCCGTTTGGGTTTGGTAATGCGCAGTTGGCGTTGCCAAGCACTTAGAGACCCCACAGCCGCGGTGGAAGCGGGCTTTTGTGGGAGCCAAGCTCGGCTCCCACAAAAGCTCGCTCCCACAGTGGACTGCCTTCCACTTCTGAATCAATGCCCCGCCGATGCCGGCCCAGCCTTCGCCGCAAACGGCGGCTTCGCCAGCCACACCAGCACGATCAACCCCACGAACGCCCACCCCAGCAGCGTGAAGTAATCCACGGTGGAGAGCATGTACGCCTGGCTGTTGAGGACCTGCTCAAGCCGGGCATAGCCCGGGGCACTCGCGCCACCGAGTTGGTTGAGCGCTTCGCGGGTGGCCGGTTCGAAGGTGCTGATGCTTTCGCTCAAGTAGGCATGATGCTGGTCGGCCCGGCGGATCCAGATCCAGGTGGTCAGGGACGCGGCAAAGCTGCCGCCCAAGGTCCGCAGGAATGTCGCCAGCCCCGCGCCGTCGGCAATCTGATGCGGCGGCAGATCTGACATCAGGATGCTCAGGGTCGGCATGAAGAACAGCGCCACGCCAATGCCCATGAACAACTGCACCATCGCAATGTGCTGGAAATCCACTTCGTGGGTGAACCCGGCGCGCATGAAGCAGCTCAGGCCCATGGCCAGGAACGCCAGCCCGGCCAACACACGCAGGTCGAACCGGTGGGCGTACTTGCCGACGAAGGGCGACATCAGCACCGGCAGGATGCCGATGGGCGCCACCGCCAGCCCGGCCCAGGTGGCGGTGTAGCCCATCTGGGTCTGCAACCACTGTGGCAGGATCAGGTTGATGCCGAAAAACCCGGCGTAGCCCCCCACCAGCACAATGGTACCGATGCGAAAGTTGCGATAGGCGAACAGGCGGAGATTGACCACCGGGTGACGGTCGGTCATTTCCCAGATCACGAACACCGCCAGAGCAATGATCGAAATCAGCGCACCGATGATGATGAAATTCGATTCGAACCAGTCCAGGTCGTTGCCTTTGTCGAGGATCACCTGGAGCGCGCCGACGCCGATGATCAGCGTGATCAACCCCACGTAATCCATCGGTTGATGGCTGGTGACCACCGGCCGCGCCTTGAGCTGTTGTTGCACCACGAGCGCCGCGAAGACGCCGATGGGCACGTTGATGAAGAAGATCCACGGCCAACTGTAGCTGTCGGTGATCCAGCCGCCCAGGATCGGCCCGGCAATCGGCGCCACCACCGTGACCATCGCCAGCAACGCCAGGGCCATGCCGCGCCTGGCCGGCGGGTATACGGCAATCAGCAAGGTCTGGGTCATCGGGTACAACGGCCCGGCCACCAGCCCCTGGAGTATGCGAAAGCCAATCAGCTCCGGCATTGAGGTGGAAATACCACACAAGAACGACGCAAGCACGAACAGCATCGTTGCCCACAAAAACAGCTTCACCTCGCCAAACCGCCGGCTCAGCCAGCCGGTGAGCGGCAAGGCGATGGCGTTGCTCACCGCGAACGAGGTGATCACCCAAGTGCCCTGCTCCGAGCTGACGCCCAGGTTGCCGGAGATGGTCGGCAAGGCGACATTGGCAATGGTGGTATCGAGCACTTGCATGAACGTCGCCAGCGACAGCCCGATGGTGCTGAGCAACAGGCTGGGCGGCGTGAAAGACGCGTTATTGCTCATTGCGAAATCCTATGAAGCGAAGGTAGCGAAATCCCTTGGGACAAGACCCAACTCCTGTGGGAGCAAGGTTGTGTGGGAGCAAAGCTTGCTCGCGAAACAGCCAACTCGATTTCTGAAAGTCCGCATCGTTTGTGTCGCGAGCAAGCTTTACTTCCACACAGCCGACAGCCGTGCTCGCACAGACTTCAGAGGTTGGCCTGCAATTGCGATCAGCGCTGCGCGGTCTTGCTCGCCACGGCACTGTTGTCATGGATCAGACGAGCGATCATCGCGTCGGCATCGGCCAACTGCCGATCGTAGACCTGGGTGCTGAACGAGGCTTTCTGCGGTGGCTGCTGGGCCAGTACCGGGCCGCTCTGATCGTGCAGGTCGACGCTGACCAGGGTCGACAGGCCGATCCGCAGCGGATGCTTGGCCAGCTCTTGGGCATTGATGTGAATACGCACCGGCACCCGCTGGACGATTTTGATCCAGTTACCGGTGGCGTTCTGCGCCGGGAGCAAGGCAAAGGCGCTGCCGGTCCCAGCGCCGAGGCTGTCGATGGTGCCGCTGTACTTCACCTCGCTGCCGTACAGGTCGGCTTCGATGTCCACCGGCTGACCGATGCGCATGTCGCGCAGCTGGGTTTCCTTGAAGTTGGCGTCGATCCACAGCTGATCCAGCGGGATCACCGCCATCAACGCCGTGCCCGGCTGCACCCGTTGGCCCAGTTGCACGGTGCGCTTGGCGACATAGCCGGTGACTGGTGCGATCAAGGTACTGCGGGCGTTGGCCAGGAAGGCCTGGCGCAGTTGCGCAGCGGCGGATTGCACGTCGGGATGGGATGACACCACGGTATCGTCCACCAAGGCGCTGGTGGTCTTGAGCTGTTGCCGGGCATTGGCCAAGGCGTTCTGCGCCGAAGCCAGGTCATCCCGAGCGTGAGACAGTTCCTCCTTGGAAATCGCCCCGCCGGCCGCCAGGCTCTTGCGCCGACTGTAGTTCTCCTGGGCCTTCTGCACCTCGGCCTCTTGCGCATTGACCTGCGCCCGCATGCCATCGACGTTGCTGTACAAACCACGCACCTGGCGAACGGTCCGGGCCAGGTTGGCCTGGGCACTTTGCAGCCCGACTTCGGCGTCGTTCGGGTCGAACTGCACCAGCATCTGGCCTTCACGCACCAGGTCGCCGTCGTCGGCCCCGATGCTCACCACGGTGCCGGTGACCAGCGGCGTGATTTCCACCACGTTGCCGCTCACATAGGCATCGTCGGTGCTTTCGCTCCAGCGACCATACAGTTCGTGCCAGGCCCAGACGCCCAGGCCCGAAAGAATGACCAGCAGCGTCAGTGTCAGCAGCATGACCTTGCGCTTGCGTGGGTTGCTGTCTTGCGCATGTTCGGATTGAGTCGTTTCGGCAGTCGCCATGACAAGTACCTCGAATCAGTTATTTGGCGTGGTAGAGGCCGGGGTGGCCGTCGCCAGGGTCTGGGCTTCGAAACCACCGCCCAGGGCCTGCATCAGTTGGATCGACAAATCGATCTGGTCGGCATTCAGGTTCGCCAGTTGGCGCTGGGCCTGTAGCAATTGCTGCTCGATGCTCAGCACGTCCAGGTAATTACCGATGCCCGAGCCGTAGCGCTGGACCACCGTGTCGTAGGAGCTCTGTGCGATATCAGTGGCATGTTGCTGGGCGCCGATCTGGCGAGCGATGTCACGCAATTGGTTAATGGTGTCGCTGACATCCCCAAGGGCCGAGACCAGGCGCTTGTTGTATTGCGCCACCGCCAGGTCGTAACCGGCGTCCCGGGCATCCAGGTCCGCCCGCAAGCGCCCGCCATCGAAGATTGGCAGCGACACCGTCGGCCCCACATTGAAGAAACGGCTGGCCGAACCGAACATCGCATCGCCCAGCAATGACCGGGTTCCGGCGGCTGCGCTCAAGTTGAGATTGGGGTAGAAGTTGGTCTTGCCGGCCTCGATGTTCTTGCTCGCCGCCTCGACCCGCCAGCGTGCCGCGACCAGATCCGGACGCCGCCCCAGCAACTCGGCCGGCAAGTTCGACGGCAAGGCGACCGCACTGGCTTGCAGCACGTTGGGTCGGGCGATTTCATTGCCGCGGTCCGGGCCTTTACCCAGCAGCACCGCCAGGGCGATCTTGGCGCTTTGCAGGCGTTTCTCTGCGTCGATCAGGGTTGCATCGGCGCTGGCTTCCAGGCTTTCGGTCTGCTGGAACTGATATTCGCTGTCGATCCCGGCGGTGAGGCGGCGCTTGCCCAGGTCGAGCATCTGCCGGGTGCGCTTGAGGTCCTCGGAGGCCAGGTCATAAATAATGTGGGCCTGGCCCAGGTCGCTGTAGGCCCGGGCCACGTCGGCGGCCAGGGTGAGTTGCGCGGCCTGGCGATCGATCTCGGCGGCGCGGGCCTGGCCCAGGGCTGCTTCCCAAGCTGCACGCTGGCCGCCCCAGAGGTCGAAGTTGTAATTGAAGTCCACACCTAACGTGCGCAGGGTACTGTACGCCCCGCCCTGCCCTTGCGGATCCTGGTCACGGGACAGGCGCGAACGGCTGGCGCCGCCGCTGGCATTCAGGGTCGGCAGACGCGTCGCGTTGGCGGCATAGGCGGCGGCACTGGCCTGATGCACCCGGGCGCTGGCGATCTGCATGTCCGGGCTATCGCGCAAGGCTTCACGGATCAGGCCATCGAGTTGCGGGTCACCGAGGCTCTTCCACCAATCGCTTTTCGGCCACGCTGCCAGCGACAGCGTAACGCCGTTCAGGGATTGCCCGGCCTTGAGGTTCTGAGCCTCCAGGCCGACGCCTTCGGTCTTCAGGCCGCTGTAGCTGGCACAGCCCGTCAGACTCATGGCCAAGACCACCAGGCTTAATCGGGTCCGCAAGGTGTCACGCTTCATTTTTCCCCCATTCGCGACACGGTGATGGGGTCACCGGCGGCGAGCAGAATTTTCTTGAGGATCTGTTCGAGGGTTTGCAACTCCTCGGGGCTGATGGCGCTGGCCAACTGGTTCATGGCCTCGGCACCAATGAACGGCAGGCGATCGGCGAGGGCCTGACCGGCTTCGGTCAGCACCAGGCGCACTTGTCGGCGGTCCTGGGCGGAGCGCTCACGGGCCAGGAAACCTTTCTGCTCCAGGCGATCGAGCATCCGCGTCATCGAGCCGCTGTCCAGGGATAAGTAACGACACAGCTCGGCCGGCGTCTCGATGCCGTAGTGGGTCATGATGATCAACACCTTGAACTGCGCGGCGGTGATGCCAACGGGTTCCATGTGGGTGTCGATGATCCGGTCCTTGAGCAGCGCGGTACGACCGAGCAGCATGCCGAGATGGCAATTGTGAAAGTTGTCTGGGGTGAAATGCTTCATCTGACCACCGTTTGCTGCCTAGGCAGTGAATGTATGTCGAGATATTACTGCTTAGGCAGCAAATGTCAACCATATAGGTAGCTTGCTATGTAAAAGCAACCGAAGCGCAGATAAACCTGAGGGACAAATGTGGGAGCTCGCTCCCGCAATGGGATCTGCATTGCGCCGCGATTTATAGGCAACCTGAAGAACCTGTGGGAGCCGAGCTTGCTCGCTCCCACAGGGGATTTGGGGGAAGGTTAAAAATCGCGCTTGTAGAAGATATCCAACGAGCTGGCGACGCCGCTCGCGGCTTCGAGGTAGACCCTCTTGCTGAGCTTGTAGCGCAGGGCGATGGTGTTGGCCGGTTCGAACACGCCAACGCCATAGCGCAGGCTGAGTTTTTCCGACAGGTTGCCGCTGGCGACCACGCTGGTGGCATTGCCGCTGCCCTGGGTGTCGAGCTGGAAATCCTCGATCCCCAGGTTATTGGCCAGGCTGGTGGTCACGCCCGAGCTGCCCATCAAACCCAAGCCCAATGCCGCCTGGGCGAGCATGTTGTTGTCCTCGCCGGTAGTGCTCAGTGGCCGGCCCAGCACCAGATAGGACAACGCCTGCTCCTGACTCATGGCCGGTTCCGAGAAAATTTTCGTGGTCGGCTGCTCGGCGCTGCCGCTCAGGCGGATACCGGCGATCACGTCGTCGGTCCGGCGGATCGCCTCGATGTCCAGGTAGGGCTGGTCGATGGGCCCGGCGAACAGCAGCCGCGCCCGCCGCACCGTCAGCCGTTGCCCGTAGGCCCGATAACGACCGTCGTTGAGCCAGAGCTCGCCGCGGGTGTCCATGTTGTCGCCGATGTGAACCTGGCCCTGCACGTTGGCCGTCAGGCCGAAACCCGAGAACGCGAGTTTTTCCTGGCCGACGATCACGTCGATGTCCATTGCCATGGCCAGCGGCGCCTTACCCTCTTCGGTCTGCTGGCCGACGATCACCGCGTCATCCGAGACCTTGACCGTGGACGGCGGCAGTTCGCGGATGGTGATTTCACCTTTAGGCACCAGGACCTTGCCGGCAATGGAAAGCTGCTCACCGTGCATCGTGATGTTGAGGTCCGGCGCCACGTCGAGCACCGCGTAAGGCTCGACAGTGACCGGCAGTTGGGAGCCCTTGAGCGCCAGGTTCAGGGTCAAGGTCTCACCCCAACCAACCGTGCCACTCAAGCGGCCCTGCCCGCTCTTGCCACTTTTCCAGTCGCCGTCGAGCCGTATCGTTTCGCCGGCAATCATCGCCCGCACCTGCAAGGCTTCAAGGCTGACCGGCAGCTCCGGCCCGGAGACTTCGCCGTCGCTGAGCACCAGGTTGCCGTTGACCTGAGGCGCGAGCAAACCACCGGACAAGGTCCCGCTGCCGTTCAGGTGACCGGTGAGGGTCTCCACCATCGGCACAAAGGGTCGGGCCACGGACAGGTCCAGGCCGCTCAGGCGGAATGAACCGCTCAAGGGTTTACTGGCCAGCAGCGGGTTGATCTGCGCCTGCAGCATCAGTTCGCCGAGCCGGTCGCCGACGAAGTTCAGGTCGGTATTGATGCGCTTGGGGGTCAGGCGACTGTTGAGCGTCAGGGTCTGGTAGGGGAAATCCAGCCATTGCGCCTTATCGCCCTCCTTGTCCCGAATCCGTAAAGTACCGTCGCTGGCGTCCACCCGGATCCGGCCATTCGGGCCGCTGGCCGGCAGGTCCAGTTGCAGGTCCGCGTTGAGTCGGCCCTGCCAGGCAAAATCCCTGGGCATCCACTGGGCCAGGCTTTCGATAGGGAATTGCTTGAGGTGATAGCGCAGCTTCGGCGCCGGCATCAGCCGCTGGTCTTCACCGCACAGGCTGGCATCAAGGGAACGCCAGCAATGAGCACCGACGTTGAGCGTACCATCGGCCAGGCGCTCCAGCTTCGCCGGGGCTTGCAGGCGCCAGGCTAGACCGCCGGCCTGCACGTTGCCGCTGGCCAGGCGCCCGCGCCAATTGCCCTGGTCGAGCGCGCCAGCGAGGGCCAGGGTTGCGTCGAGCTGCGGCCCTTGCAGGTCCAGGTTGAGCTTCTGCTGTTTGATATCGCCCTGTCCGCTGACCGTCAGCACACCCAGTGACGTTTCGCCGACGCGGATGCCGCTGGCCTTGAGGTCAAGCTTGCCGCGCTGGGCGCTGTCGAGAGTCGCGTCCAGGTTCAGACTTTGCAGGCGGTTGTCCTGGAAGGCCAGTTGCGTGCCTTGCAGGCCGAGCTTGCCTTGGGGAGACTTGAGCGTACCGGCCACGTCGACACGGCCGACGACTTGGCCGCGCAATTGCGGCCAGAGCTGAGCCAGGCGTGAGAGCTTGATGTCGATCTGGCCGGTCAGTTTCTCTTGCAGGCTGGCACTGCCGTTGATGCGGTTATCCCCCAGGCGAATATCCAGCGCGCTGAGCCTCCACTGCTCGCCTGCGCCGCTGGCCTTGGCCTGGAACACCGCTGGCTGGCCACGCAGTTTGCCCTTGAGGTCCAGCTCCGCGTCGAGATCGAGGCGCTCGTTCTTCATCATTCCTTTGCTGCGCAACGGCCCGGCCAGGGTTCCGGGCAGTTCGCCAAGCCAGTACGCCGGGTTGATGGCCGACAGGTGCAGCGCCGTGTCCCAGGCAATGCCATCGGCAAATTGCAGGTTCAAGTGCCCTTCGGCCTTGCCCTGCCCCGCCACGAGCTTGAGCTGCGGCAAATGGATTTGCGTCAGGTCGCCGCTGAACGGGCTGCCCAGGCTGAAGGCTCCGGCGGGTCCGTCCAGCGCAGCCTGGAAGTTGCCCAGGTATTGGCCATCGGTATAAGAGACTTCGCCGTCGAAGCTGCGCAGCGTCACCTGTGGCTCGTCGATCAGCGGATAGAGGCGATGCCAGGGGAAATCCAGCCAGGCGACGTTCGCCTCGGCGCGCAGGCCTTCGCGCCAGTCCATTTGCCCGCTGAGCTTCAGGCTTTGCTGATCGCCGGCATCAAGATCCAGGCCAGCGATCTGCGCGCCATTGGCGTCCACCGTGCCTTGCAGCAACAACGCCACTGGCCCTTTTTCGGCGGGCAGCGTCGCCCTGCCGAGCAGTTGATAGCCGTTTTTCAGATCGCCTTCGCCGGTCAATTCCAGTTGATTGAGCAACAACGTGTCTGGCAGATCGGCACTGGCCTTGAAGCCGTCGGCGGTGATGCGCACCTTGGCGGGCAGGTTGTCCGCCAACGGTTGCAGTTCTCCGCTCAACTGGCCTTGCAGGTAACCGCTGCTGTCGGCCTTGAGGTTGAGGGTCTTGAGCAGGTTGCCGTCGACTTTCAGGTCCAGGGCCCAGGGCGTGGCGCCCGGTGCCGGCAAGGTCAACCGGCCCTGCGCGTTCAACGGCCAATCGCCGCCCGGCTTGAGCAGGCCGGAGAGTTTCAGGCTCAGCTCGTCGCGCTGCAAATGCACCGAATCGATCTGCATGCCCTCGGCGGTCCAATGGGCAACCAATTGCAGGCCCTTGAGCTGCTCGCTGCCGTTGAACGACAGGCTGCCGACCTGCACATCGCCCAGTTCGATGGCGAGTGGCAAATCCAGGTCCGGCAAGCTGATCGGGCCGCTGCTCGGCTCATCGGCAGAGGCTGGCAATTGCAAGGCTACCTGGTCAGCCTTGAGCTGTTCGATGCACAGGGTCATGCGTGCCAGGCACAGCGGCGACCAGGCGAATATCAGCCGATCCACCGCCACCCGACTGGCGTCCTGCTGCCACAGTACGTGATCGGCGGTCCACTGCCCGCCCAGCCGGCCCTGGAAATTCTCCACGGTCAGCCCCGGCACCAGGCCGAGGGCCCAGCGGCTGCCAAATGCGCTGCCCAGCACGACACTCAAGGCCAGCACGAGCGCCACCAGCACCCCGGCGAGCGCCAGCAGCGTTACCTTCAAACCACGCGTCACAGCTCAGGCCCCATGGAAAAGTGCAATCGGATGCCGCCGTCGTCGTCCATCGCATGGGCCAGGTCGAGGCGGATCGGGCCCACCGGCGAAACCCAGCGCACACCGAGGCCCACGCCAGTCTTGAGGCTCGGCAGTTCGAGGCTGTTAAACGAGTTGCCCTGGTCGATGAACGTCGCCACCCGCCATTTTTCCGCGATTGAATATTGATACTCGAGGCTGCCGGCGACCATGTAACGACCACCGATACGGTCGCCCTCGGCGTTTTCCGGCGACAGGCTCTGGTAGTCGTAACCGCGCACGCTCTGGTCGCCACCGGCAAAAAAGCGCAGGGACGGCGGGATGGATTTGTAGCCATTGGTGGCGCTGCCGCCGATCTGCGCCCGCGCCAGCAAGCGATGCTTGTCGAACACCGTGGTCAGGCCCTTGACCATGGCGGTGCCGTATAAAAGATTGTTGTCCGAGCCCAGCCCCTCCTTGGCGACCTTGGTGTCGAACTGCAAACGGTAGCCGTTGTGCGGATCGATGCGGTTGTCGCTGCGCAGGTAGGAATAACTCACGCCCGGCATCAGCAGCGTGCTCAGGCCCGCATCGTCGCCGAGACGGTACTCCTCGTGCTGCCATTTAAGCGTCACCACCCGCTGCCAGCCGCTGGGCAACTTGCTGTGCCATTCCGGCCCTAGGGTGAGCAGTTTGCTGAGGCTGTCAGTGCCGGCCAGTTCTTCATATTGATAACCGCCGGCGTAGCGCATCTTGTCGGTCAGCGGCGGGTCCAGGGGCACGTCGTACCACAGGCCGACGTTCTGCCGGGGCGCCGACACTTCTGCTTCCCAGCCATAGCTGTGGCCCTGGGGGTTGACCCAGTGGCGCGTCCAGTTGGCTTTGGCCCTGGGCCCGACGTCGGTGGAAAACCCCAGGCCCAGGCCCATGGTGCGCGGCTTGCGCGTGTCGAGCTTGACCGCCACCGGGATCACGTTATCGGTGGCAGCGGTGGGCGCGGCATCCACGCGCACGCCTTCGAAATAACCGCTCGATTGCAGGGCCTGGTTGAGCTCTGCGATGAGCTCGGAGTCGTACGCCGTGCCGGCCTTGAACGGCACCATGCGCTGCAGCAACTCTTCGTCGAACGGCGTGTCGCCCTCAAAACTCACCGGGCCCAAGGCATAGCGCGGACCGCTGTCGTAAATCAGCTCGATATCGGCGATACCCGCCTGGGGGTCCACCAAGAGTTTCTGTCGAGTGAAGCGCCCGCTGAAAAAACCATAGCGCGAGGCCTGGTTCTGGATGATTCGCTTGGCGTCTTCGTAACGGCCATGGTTGAGCACCGCGCCGGGCTTGAGGGCGGCGTTGCTGGGTACGCGAAAGGCTTTGAGCGACGCCGCCGCGCCATCGATGCGCACGGTGACGTTGCGCAAATGCACAGGTTCGCCGGGGTCGATGGTCAGCACCAGGCGTGGGTCCTTGCCGCCCTTGACCTCACTGTCGATCTGCGGCTGGTAGTAGCCCAGCGCCTGGGCGGCCTTGCGCGCCTGCTCCTCGGCGCCACGGCTGAAACGCAGCAAGGCATCCTCGTCACGATCACCCACGCCGCCGATATAACCTTCTACGTTGGCCTTGAGTTCATCGTTGGACGGCTTGACCCGTACTTCCAATTCGCTGTTTGCCAGTGCCGCGCAGCTGAGGGACAGCAGGAGCGCGCCACTGGTCATTCTTCCTGGGAGGTTCATGGCGCGGATGCTATCACGAGCGTAGGTGCTTGATAGAGCCGGGCATTTCGCAAAAGTTCGTCCGACTATGCCGTTGTGCTTTGCAGAACCTGCGGGTTGGCGTGGAAGAACACATGCTCGCGGATCGGTCCTACCGCCACTTCACCGATTTCCTCGTAACCCTGGCGTTTATAAAACTCAAGATAACGCGGGTTGCCAGTGTCCAGTACCACGCCCTGGGAATGCTCGTCCACCGCACACCAGTTATGCACCGCCCCAAGCAACTGTTCGCCGAAATGCTTGCCCTGAAACTGTGGGTGCACTCCCAGCAGCGGCAATACATGGACAGCATCCGACGGCAGGCAGGCCAGCACCGCCGCGTGGTACTCCAGGTAGCGCCGGGTGCAACGAAAACCAGTGCTCAAGACCATGCGCAGGCGCCAGGCCCAGCTTTCGGTGATGCCCAGGCGCCGCTGCGGCGGGGCGATCAGGGCGATGCCGATCAGGCGATCATTGACCAGCAAACCGATGGCCGGCAAATCCTGGAGAAAATGCTGCTTGACCAGCTCACGCACCGTGGCTCGTACCCGCTGTTCATAACCGGGACGCTCGGATTCGAACAGGTAGCTGAAAGTCGACTCGTGGCGATAGGCCTGGTACAGCAACGAACGGGCTTCACGGGAATAACCACTGTCGAGCATATGGATATCGGCGATGACGGTAGCGGTGGCGGTTTCAGGCATGGCGTTGGATCTCCTGGGGGCGAGGCTTGGCAATGAGCCCTGCAGGAGCTGCCGAGTGCAACGAGGCTGCGATCTTTCCACGGGCGCTTGAATCAGCGAAAGATCAAAAGATCGCAGGCTTCGCCAGCTCCTACAAAGCCGAACGGGGAAATCCCCTCGCCACAGGACATTAGCAGCGCATTTGTCCTACTGCCACGCTGGCCCCCTTCCCACATGTCAGATAGCATCGCAGTTTTGCCAGGACAGCCGACCATGAAGATCGTCTCCTTCAACATCAACGGGCTGCGCGCTCGCCCCCATCAGTTGGCGGCGCTGATCGAGAAGCACCAGCCGGATGTGATCGGGTTGCAAGAAACCAAGGTCCACGATGAACAATTCCCCCTGGCCGAGGTGCAGGCCCTGGGTTATCACGTGCACTACCATGGACAGAAAGGCCACTACGGTGTCGCCCTGCTCTCGCGCCAGGCACCGCTGAGCCTGCACAAAGGTTTCGAGGGCGACGAAGAGGACGCCCAGCGGCGCTTCATCTGGGGCACCTTCGCCGATGCCAACGGCGTGCCGGTGACCATCATGAACGGTTATTTCCCACAAGGTGAAAGCCGCGACCATCCAACCAAATTCCCGGCCAAGGAGCGTTTCTACAGCGATTTGCAGCAACTGCTGGAAAGCCGCTTCAGCAACGACCAGCCGGTGGTGGTGATGGGCGACGTGAATATCTCCCCGGAAGACAGCGACATCGGCATCGGCCCGGACAACATGAAGCGCTGGCTGAAAACCGGCAAATGCAGCTTCCTGCCGGAAGAACGCGAATGGATGGCGCGCCTGAAGAACTGGGGCCTGGTGGACAGCTTCCGTCACCTGAACCCGGACGTCACCGACCGCTTCAGCTGGTTCGACTACCGCAGCCGTGGTTTCGAGGATGAACCCAAGCGCGGCCTGCGCATCGACCTGATCCTCACCTCCCATGGCCTGCTGCCACGGGTCAAGGACGCTGGCGTGGACTACGAACTGCGGGGCATGGAAAAACCGTCGGACCATGCACCGATCTGGTTGCAGTTGAGCTAAATCCTAGGTATCCACATACCCCCAGCGGAAGATTTGCGGTGAGTCGGGCTGACAGGTAGCAACCCTGTCACCTTTCAGTAACCTGACTGACTTAATCTTCCGGCACTTCCTCGGGTTCAGAAGGTGCCGGCATGCGGCTGCGCGTTGTTTTTCTCATCGGCCTCTGGCTGCCGTTCATGGCATCGGCCGGTAATTTGCCCATTCCCGAACAGGGCCCGGCCCTGCGCCTCCAAGGCTCCAACACCATCGGTGCGGCGCTCGGTCCGGCCCTGGTCAGGGGCTTGATGGAGGATCAGGGGCTGCTCAGGGTCAGCAGCGAAATCACCGGTCGCGACAACGAGCAGCGCATCGTCGGCCAGACCGTCGACGGCCGGCGGGTAGAAGTGGACATCGCGGCTCACGGCTCCAGCACCGGTTTCGCCGCCCTCAAGCTGAGCAACGCCGACCTGGCCGCCTCTTCGCGACCGATCAAGGACAGCGAGCTGAAGGAACTGTCGTCCCTGGGCGACCTGAAAAATCCCACCGCCGAGCAGGTCATCGCCATTGATGGCCTGGCGATCATCCTCCATCCACACAACCCACTGCGTCAGCTCGATACCGTACAACTGGCGCGGATATTCAGTGGCGAGGCGAAAACCTGGGAAGCCGTGGGCGGCGTCGGTGGGCCGATTCATCTGTATGCCCGGGATGAACAGTCCGGCACCTACGATACCTTCAAGGAACTGGTCCTCGGCCGACAGGGAAAACGGCTGAATCCTTCAGCCCGGCGCTTCGAATCCAGCGAACAGTTGTCCGACGCTGTCAGCCAGGACCCGCAGGGCATCGGTTTCATCGGTTTGCCCTATGTGCGCCAAGCCAAGGCACTGGCGATTGTCGACGGAGATTCGCAACCCATGTTGCCGTTGAACAACCTGATCGCCACCGAGGATTACCCCTTGTCCCGGCGCCTGTTCTTTTATTTGCCCCCTCTGGCAACCAACCCGTGGGCCGAGGCACTGGTGGCGTTCACCCAAAGCGAGCAGGGCCAGACCATCGTCGCGGCCAATGGGTTCATCGCCCAGACCGTCCAGGCCATGGCCGTCACGCCGAATACCTTGATGCCCGAGGGTTACCAGGCCCTGAGCCGCCACGCCCAACGCTTGAGCGTGAACTTCCGCTTCGAAGAAGGCAGCGCCAGCCTGGACAACAAGGCCCATCAAGACCTGGGCCGCGTGCTCGACTATATAAAGCAGCATGGCAAAACCGATCGACGCGTGACACTGGTGGGGTTTGGCGACGCGAAGGACGACCCGGCGCGGGCCGACCTTCTGTCCAAGCTGCGGGCCATGGCGGTGCGGCGTGAACTGGTCAAATACGGTGTGGCACTGCGAGAGGTACGAGGGTTCGGTGCATTGATGCCGGTGGCGGCCAACAGCGAGGATGAAGGCCGAGTCAAGAATCGGCGGGTGGAGGTTTGGGTTTACTGAATACCCGCTGAACACAACGAAATCGAGTAGCCCGCTTGGCTTCGTCTGAATCACTAACAGTTCTGATAGTAGCCAATCGTTAAAAAACGCAGACGCTAGAACTGATTTCATCCTTGAGTAGACGGCCAATGCCTACCCCACCTCATACAAACGTTTTATGCCGATATCATTACGACCCTTTGGATAGGTTAGTGAAATGCGAGTCTTATGAAGACACTGGCACTCTACGCTTTTATCAGAAAAACAAACTAACTACTGAAACTAAAACAACCGGGCACGCCAGCATTTTCCAGCACGGCAACCGCCTGCTGGCGATGCTTCAGCGCGAAGGCCAAAGCATCAACACCCGATTATTGACCACCGATGAGCAACGATCACTATTTAATACTATCGATGCGGGTTCGTTTCAGTCACTTGCCTATACGCCCTATGGCTACCTTTCGTTGGAAAGGCGTCTGATGAAGATGCTCGGGTTCAAGGGTGAACGGCCGGATCCAGTGACCGGGCATTATTTATTAGGTAATGGCTATCGAGCGTTCAACCCTATATTGATGCGTTTCAACAGCCCCGATAGTTGGAGCCCCTTCGGCAAGGGAGGTATAAATGCTTATACGGCTTTTGACGGTGATCCTGTAAATAAAAATGACCCAAACGGCCATCTTTCTTTTTACTCCGCGGTTAAAACCCTGATCACTAAAATAAACGTTATAAAAACATGGTAACAAGCAACAACTGCCACCTTAGAAAAAATGCCTGACGTTCCACTCAGAAAAATAGTTGGTTTTCTGGAAGGTGACGATCTCGTGGCGCTAACATTGTCATCCCAAACGATGCGTTCAAAAGTAACTAGAAACGTGACACCTTTACCCGTAATAGAAAACAATCTCCAGCTAACAACAGCCGACTACCTGAGTTCGTTACGAGCAATATCTTTAGGAAAAAAGCAGGGTTTTCTCCCCTCTCAGATCAACAACAATAAAGAACACCTCTCAATAACGCATTCAATTCCAACAGACGATCTGGAACCGGGACGAAGCTATCTTCAGAAACAATATTCCGATGCCTTCGATCGTAGGCAGTTCAAGCGACTTGAGCGCGAACAGCAACGGATTAGACAGGAGCAAAAGGAACGTCTAAGAACTGCCTACGGTGACGATTGGCATAGCGATACTAGTTACGATAGTGATTAAGAGACGCTCGCAGGCCCGGCAGCCTCCTCATATGGTTTGCGACTGTTTCGCAGCCGAACGGGAGCAAGCTCTCATCAAACAAAATCCATCCCCTTGTTCTTTAAGCTTTTTTAAGCCGCAACCAATCGGACACCCAGCTTTGTAGCCTTGCGCTGCAAAGCTCTAAGCTGACGATCACGGCTTTTAGCCTCGTA